>NZ_CP131131.1:1261178-1576472 GCF_033705735.1 Shinella zoogloeoides | reverse complement strand
GGTGGGCAGGTTCCAGGAACGTCATGCCCCCGGTCAGCGTCAGCACCACGGCGACCATCGCCATGCCGATGACGGGGCCGGGCACGAAGCCGCCGAGGAAATAGGCGGATATTTCGCCAATCAACTGAAAAACAAGCAGGATCGTAATTCCGACGAGCATGGGCGCAACTCCGGAGCCCGCGCTTGACACGGGCGTTCAAACCATTTGTCCTCGTTCCAGGCGAACCGCGAGGGTGCGCCTGCGGAGAGGATTAAATGGGTTCGGCCGTTAAATCCATGGTCGCATGGGCCTTGCGGCCCACGTTTCATTTCGGGAGTTCGCCATGTCGCAGTTCATCAACCGGCGCGAGGACGTCGTCACCGAGGCCATCGACGGAGCGCTCGCGCTTTCCGGCGGCACGCTTGCCCGCCTCGACGGCTATCCGCATATCCGCGTGGTGCTGCGCAGTGATTGGGACAGGTCGAAGGTAGCGGTCGTCTCCGGCGGCGGCTCGGGCCACGAGCCGGCCCATGCCGGCTTCGTCGGGCGCGGCATGCTGACGGCCGCGGTCTGCGGCGACGTCTTCGCCTCGCCGAGCGTCGATGCGGTGCTGGCCGGCATCCTTGCCGTGACGGGCCCGGCCGGCTGCTTGCTGATCGTCAAGAACTATACCGGAGACCGCCTCAACTTCGGCCTCGCCGCCGAGCGGGCGCGGGCACAGGGGCTCGACGTCGCCATGGTCATCGTCGACGACGACATCGCCCTGCCGGACCTGCCGCAGGCGCGCGGCGTCGCCGGCACGCTTTTCGTGCACAAGATCGCCGGGGCGCTCGCCGAACGCGGGGCCGACCTCGAAAGCGTGGCGGCGGTGGCACGGCGGGTCGCCGCGGCAACGTGCACCATCGGCCTGTCGCTCGGCACCTGCCGGGTGCCGGGTTCGCCGCGCGAGGCGCGCATTCCCGAAGGCAAGGCGGAGCTCGGCCTCGGCATCCATGGCGAGCCGGGCGTGGAGCAGATCGATTTTGCCGGCGCGCGCGGCGCCGTCGCGGTCATGGCGGAGCGCCTTGCCGCCGCGATGGGCGAGGGGCCGCATGTGGCGCTGATCAACAATCTCGGCGGCACCTCCGTCCTCGAAATGTCGGTGCTGGCGCATGACCTTCTCGCTTCCCCGCTCGGCGCGCGCATCGCGCATGTGGTCGGCCCGGCACCGCTGATGACCTCGCTCGACATGCAGGGCTTCTCCCTCTCCGTCTTCCCGGCGGATGCGGCGGAGCTGGAATTGTTGAAGGCGCCGGTCGCGATGCCGGCGTGGCCGGGCCTTTGCGAGGCGCGGCCGGTCGCTGTCGTAGCCCTTCCGGCGGGCCTTGCACCGGTTGCCCCGGCGCCGTCCGAGGATGCGGTCACGCGCGCCTTCCTCGTCGGCTGCTGCAACGCGCTGATCGCCGCCGAGCAGGATCTCAATGCGCTCGACGCCAAGTCCGGCGACGGCGATACGGGCTCGACGCTGGCGGGCGCGGCCCGTGCGCTGATAGCGGCCGTGGATCGCCTGCCGCTTGCCGACGCGAGCAGGCTTCTGAGCGCCATCGGGCAGGAACTCGGCCAGACGATGGGCGGATCCTCCGGCGTGCTGCTGGCGATCTTCTTCGCCGCGGCCGGCGATGCGGCTTCGGGCGGCGCCTCGCTGAATGGTGCACTTCGCGCCGGGCTTTCGCGCATGCAGGAAGTGGGCGGGGCACGGATCGGCGACCGCACGATGGTGGATGCGCTCTCCCCGGCGCTGGACGCGCTGGACGCCGGCCTGCCCGCCGCTGCGGCCGCGGCGCGCAAGGGGGCGGCTTTCACCGCGACGCTGACGCGGGCGAAAGCCGGCCGCGCGACCTATGTCAACGCCCGGCAGCTCGAAGGCCATGTCGATCCCGGCGCGGAAGCCGTCGCCCGGCTCTTCGCGCATCTTGCCGGCTGATCCGTCGTTTCAGTCTCCCGCCGAGGCGGCGGCGAAGACGGCGCGCTGGGCCTCGAAGGCGCGCCGGTAGGCCGGGCGCACCTGGCCCCGGGCGAGATAGGCGGCAAGGTTCGGGTAGTCGTCCAGAATGTCCGACCATCCGAGCCGCATCAGCACCGAGACCATCAGGAGATCCCCGGCGCTGAAGGCGCCTTCGAGCCATTCCGCCGCGCCGAGGCGTGTGGAAAGCTGGCCGAGCCGGGTGCGCACGCGTCCTTCGAGAACGGCGCGGTGTTCCGGGTGCCACGTCTTGCCACGTTCCTCGCGCACGGCGGTCTCCAGTTCGACGATCGGCGGCTCCATCGTGTTCAGCGCGGCGAATATCCAGGTGATGGCGCGCGCCCGGGCCTTCGCCTCGCGGGGCAGCAGGCCGGCATGGCGTTCGGCGATATGGAAGACGATCGAGCCGGTTTCGAAGAGCGAAAGCCCATCCTCCTCGTAGGTCGGGATCTGCCCGAAGGGGTGAAGGGCGAGATGGCCGGGCTGCTTCATCGCCTCGAAGGAAAGCAGGCGGACATCGTAAGGCTGGCCGGCCTCCTCCAGCGCCCAGCGGACGCGCATGTCGCGGGCGAGCCCCCTGCCGCGGTCGGGGGATCGTTCGAAGGCTGTGATGGTGATCGTCATCGGTGTTCTCCCTGGCTTGTGCATGGAAGACGGACGGCGGGGCGGGATTCCGACAGGCCGCCCGCGAAATCCGAACTAGTTCAGCCTGTGGCGGAACATCCACGCGGCGATCGGCATGGTGACGGCGGCGATGGCGACGAGGGCGAGCATGTCGGGCAGGAGGTCGGCGAAGCGGCCGCCTTCGAGATAGACGGCGCGGGTGATGCGGATCGCGTAGGTCAGCGGATTGATGACGGTCACGTATTGCAGGACCGCGGGCATGTTCTCGGTCGGCGACATCAGGCCCGAGAGCAGCATGAAGGGCATCAGGAAGACGAAGGCGAGGATCATCGCCTGCTGCATGTTGCCGGCAAGCGAGGAGAGGAAGAGGCCGAAGCCGATGGCGGCGGCAAGGAACAGCGCAAGGCCCGCATAGAGTGTGAGGAAGGAGCCCGCGAAGGGAATGCGGAACCAGAAGAGCGCGACGAGCAGGATCACCGAGGCCTGCGTGATGCCGACGAGCATGGAGGGCACGGCCTTGCCGATCATGATCTCGGTCGGCGTGAAGGGCGCCACCAGAAGCTGGTCGAAGGTGCCTTCCTCGCGCTCGCGGGCGACCGACATGGCGGTCAGCATCATCGTCATCATCATGGTGATCGTGCCGATCAACGAAGGGATCATGCTCCAGCGGGTTTCCAGTTGCGGATTGAACCAGGCGCGCGTCGAGACCTTCACCCCGGCGGGCGCGATGCCCTTCTCCGAAAGCCAAGTGGCCGCGAAATCGCCGATGATAGCATTGGCATAGCCCTCGGCGATGCCGCTGGTGTTGGAGTTGCGGCCATCCGCGATCACCTGGACGGGAGCCGGCGCGCCGGCCTCGAGATCCCGCTCGAAGCCGTTGCCGATGACGACGACGACCAGCGCGCGCCGCGCGTCGAGTAGGGGGACGGCCTGATCGATCTGCGCGAACGTGCCCTGGCGCTGGAAGATGCCGGAGCCCTCCAGCTTCGCGACGAGCGTCACCGAGGCGGCGCTGCGGTCCTGGTCGACGAGGACATAGGGCACGCTGTTGAGGTCGTAAGTCGCGGCATAGCCGAAGATCAGGCATTGCAGGATCGGCGGCAGGAAGAGGCTCGCCCGGCTCTTCGGGTCCTTCAGGATGACGAGCAGTTCCTTGCGGATGAGCGTCAGGATGCGCAGGAGGGACATCGGCATCAGGCGATCCTCTTGCGGGTGAGGCGCACCGAAAGCGTCAGCAGCGCCGCCGCCATGCCGGCGAGCACGGCGGCGTTGGGCAGGATGACGCTCCAGTTGTTGCCGGACAGGAAAAGGGTCTGCAGCAGGGTCACGAAGTAGCGGGCCGGAAAGATGTAGGTGATCATCTGAACGATCCAGGGCATGCTGCGCGGATCGTACATGAAGCCGGAGAGCATCATCGCCGGCAGGAAGGTGAGCAGCACCGTCACCTGGCTGGCGACGAACTGGCTCCTGGTCGCCGAGGAGATGACGAGCCCGAGCCCCAGCGCGACGAGCAGGTAGAGCATCGACACGATTGTGAGGATGACGAGCGAGCCGCGCAGCGGCACGCCGAACAGCAGCTTGCTGCCGACGACGCAGAGCGCAAGGCCGATCAGCCCGAGGGCGAAATAGGGCACGGTCTTGCCGAGCAGGATCTCGGCCGGGCGCACCGGCGTCACGAACAGCGCCTCGAAGGTGCCGCGCTCCCATTCGCGGGCCATCACCAGCGCGGTGAGGAGGGCGCCGATCAGCGTCATCACCAGCACGATCAGCCCGGGCACGAGGAAGTAGCTGCTGTCGTTGGCCTCGTTGAACCAGAGGCGCGGCTCGACCGTGACGCCGCCCGCCGCCGTGCCGTTGCGCCCGGCCTCCTTGGCCGCCCAGACGGCGACCGCGCCCTGCGCGTAGCCGAGCGAGATGCGGGCCGTGTTGGCATCCGCGCCGTTGATGATGACCTGCACTTCGGCGGTGCCGAGATCGATGCTGCGGGCGAAATCGGCGGGGATGCGCACGATGGCCCGCACCTCGGCGCTCATCAGCATCTTCTCGGCCTCGTTCATCGTGCGCACGCTGCGGGTGGAGAAATAGGGCGAAAGCTCGAAGGCCGCGGCAACGCCCCGCGCCGGGGCGGAGTTTTCCTCCATGAGGAGCGCGACGGGCACGTTGCGGACATCGAGGTTGATGCCGTAGCCGAACAGGATAAGCAGCGTGACGGGCATGACGATGCCGATCGCGATGCTGCTGAAATCGCGCAGGAGCTGGCGCGTTTCCTTGCGGATCAGGGCTCGCGTCCGCCGCAGCAGGCCCGCAAGGCCGCCGGCCATGGAGCGGGGCGCGCTCATGCGGCCTTCTCCGTGCGCTTGCGGCGTTCCCGCTCGACGATGGCGATGAAGGCATCCTCCATGCCGGGCGCGGCGCTGGCTGTGGTGCCGGCCTGCTCACGGATGTCGACCGGCGTTCCTTCCGCAAGATTGCGGCCGGCATCGAGGATGATCACCCGGTCGCAATATTCCGCCTCCTCCATGAAATGCGTGGTGACGATGACGGTCACGCCCTGTTCGGAAAGCGCGGTGATCCGGCCCCAGAACTGGCGGCGGGCGAGCGGATCGGCCCCGCTCGTCGCCTCGTCGAGAAACAGGATGTCGGGCTCGTGCAGGAGCGCGGCGGCCAGCGCAAGGCGCTGCTTGAAGCCGCCGGGAAGCTGCCCGCTCGGCAGGTCGCGGAAGCGGTCGAGATCGAAGGCCGCCTTCAGCGTGGCGATCCTCTCCTTCTTGCGGCCGCCGCGCAGCCCGTAGGCGCTGGCGAAGAATTCGAGGTTCTCGTCCACCGTCAGCTGGCCGTAGAGCGAGAATTTCTGGGCGACATAGCCGAGGCGCTCGCGCGCCTTCGCGCCGGCCTTGAGGAGATCGGCGCCGGCGACCTGCAACGCCCCGGAGGTCGCGGGCAGGAGGCCGCAGAGCATGCGGAAGGTCGTGCTCTTGCCCGCGCCGTTCGGCCCGAGAAGGCCGTAGACCTCGCCGCGCCGCACGCTGAAGCTGACATGGTCGACAGCTGTGAAATCGCCGAACATCCGCACGAGATCGCGCACCTCCACGACCTTTTCGCCCGCCGGTTGCCCGGAGCCCGCCGCGAGCGCCGCCTGGTCCACATGTTCCCGCTCCCCCGCGACGCGGTCGAACAGCATCATGAAGGCATCCTCGAAGCGGGCTTCAGTCGGCTCCGTCTCAAGAGGCAGCCCTTCGAGCGCCAACGGTTCCTCCATCTGCTCGCGCCGGCGCACCACTCGGACGCGGCCCGCCTCCGGCACGGCATCGACGACGCCGGAAAGCGCGAAGAGGCGCGCCTGCAACGAGCGGGCCGGCACGCCGTCCGGCCCCCGGACGAGAAAACAGCAGCCCTCCGCCTTCGCCGTGATTTCGGCCGGCGGGCCTTCGTCGAGGATCTTCCCCGCATGCATCAGCACGGCATGCTCGCAGCGCTCCGCCTCGTCGAGATAGGAGGTGGCGACGACGACGGAGAGGCCATCCTCCCGGATCAGCTTGAACACGATCTCCCAGAGCTCGCGCCGCGACAGCGGATCGACACCGACCGTCGGCTCGTCCAGAAGCAGCAGTTCGGGCGCGCGCACCAGCGTGCAGGCAAGGCCGAGCTTCTGCTTCATGCCGCCGGAAAGCTTGCCGGCGGGCCGCGCCTTGAACGGGCCGAGCTGCGTCATCTCGAAGAGGCGGGGATAGATCGTCCGGCGCTCCGCATGGGAAACGCCGTGCAGGTCGGCATAGAGGTCGAGATTTTCCTGCACGCTGAGGTCTTCGTAAAGGCCGAAGCGCTGCGGCATGTAGCCGATCCTGTCCTGCACGGCCTGCGGGGCGGCGGTCACGTCGAGGCCGACGACCTCGAGGCTTCCGCCGTCCGGGGCGATCAGCCCGCTTGCCAGCCTCAGAAGCGTGGTCTTGCCCGCGCCGTCGGGGCCGACAAGCGCCGTCAGCGTGCCCTTGCGGATCGCGAGAGAGATGCCGTCAAGCGCCTCCACGGTCTCCTTCGTTTCCCGCTGGAAGCGCTTGCTGAGATCCCGCGCGACGAGACAGAGCGGACGGTCCTCCATGGCGGCTCATCCTTCCTGCCCTGGCCGGACGGTGGCGGGCATGCCAAGGCGCAGCACGTTGTCGGGATCGTCGACGAAGACGCGCACCTCATAGACGAGGCTGGTGCGCAATTCCTCGGTCTGCACGGTCTTGGGCGTGAATTCCGCCACCGAGGAGATGAAGCCGATCCAGCCCGGGATCGTGCGGCCGGGCAAGGAATCGACCAGAACCTGCGCCTTCATGCCGGGCTTGATCCGGCCGAGCTGCATGTCCGAGACATAGGCGCGCACCCATTTCGGATTGTTGGTGGCAAGCGAGAAGGCGGCGCGCGTTGGCGAGGCCATCTCGCCCGGCTCGATCAGCCGGGAGCGCACGGTCGCATCGGCCGGGGCCTTGAGGTCGGCATCGTCGAGTTCCGCCCTAAGGAACGCGACCTGCGCCTCGGCGGCCCGCAACTGGGCGGCGGCCTGCTGGATGTCCTCGGCGCGTGTGCCGGCGACGAGGAGGTCGAGCGCCTTGCGGCTGGCATCCACCTTCGCCTCCGCCACCGCCGCGGCGGAGCGGGCGTTGTCGAGCGCCTGCTGGCTGACGGCGGCGCGGGGAACGAGCGCGCTCTGGCGCTCCAGTTGCAGGCGGGCATTGGCCGATTCCGCCTCGGCGGCGGCGAGATTGGCGCGTGCCTGCGCGATCTCCTCCGGCCGGTTGCCGTTCTTCAGGCGGGTCAGGTTCGCCTGCTGGGCCTCGACCTGCGCCACGGCCTGGTCGACCTGCGGGCGGATCCTGCCGGTGTCGAGCCGGGCGATGACTTCGCCTTTCTTCACGGCCGCGCCTTCCTCGACGAGCACCTCGGCGACCGGCCCGTTGCCGTTGAAGGCGAGCGTCACCTGGCGGAAATCGACATTGCCGTAAAGGACGAGTTCGGTCGGGCCGCTGTCGCGGTGCCGGTACCACCAGGCGCCGGCGGCAAGGGCCGCGAGAAGGAGGACGATGAGGAGGATGCGCTTCATGCCGGTTCGACTCCGCGGGTGCTCCTGGGGCGAGCCTTTCCAGCTAAGGACGATCGGAAGGGATTGTCAAATCCAAATTTGAAATCTAGATTTGAATTCTGAAAGGGAGACCGACATGGCGCGAGGCGCAAGACGATCGTCCGTCTCCGGCCCGCGGCCGGATGGCGCCGCCACGCGCGCCAGCCTGCTGGAGGCTGCCGGGCCGGTCTTCGCCGAGCACGGTTTCGACCGGGCGACCGCCAAGGAGATCGCGCTCCGCGCCGGGGCGAATGCGGCGGCGGTCAACTATCATTTCGGCGGCATCGCGCCGCTCTATGCCGAAGTGCTCGCCGAGGCGCATCGCCGCCTCGTCAACTATCAGGCGCTGGCGCGCGCCGCGTCGGTCGACACGGACCCGAAGGACAGGCTGCGGCGCCTGATCGGCCTTCTCGTGCGCGTGGTGCGCTCGCAGGGCGATGCCTCCTGGCCCGCCAGGCTGATCGCGCGCGAGCTCGTTTCCCCGACGCCGCATTTCGAAAGGCTGCGGCGCGAGGAGCTGGAGCCGAAAAGGGCGCTGGTCTTCGGCGTCATCGCCGAGATCATGGGCGTTTCCACCGATCATCCCCTCGTCGCCCAGGCCGCCCTTTCCATCATGGCGCCCTGCTTCATGCTGCTGATCGCCGAAAAGCGCCTCTCGGAAGTGATGCCCCCGCTCGGCCGCGGCCATGTCAGCAACGAGCGGCTCGCCGCCCGCCTGGCGGCCTTCGCGCTCGGCGGCATCGCGCAGCTTGCGTCGGGCGAGGGCGAAGCTTGAGGGCATTGCCAACACGGTGGCCGACCTGCTTTAGGTGCTGCTCGATTCCGGTGCGTTAGCGCCGTGCACTGAAGGAGGACTTCTCCATGATCGTTTCCGAATACACCATTCCCGGCCTCCATGTGCGCGACCATGTCGTTAGGGTGCCGCTCGACTGGTCGAAGCCCGAGGGCGAGACCATCGAGCTCTTCGCCCGCGAGGTGGTCGATCCCGCCCGCAAGGACGAGACGCTGCCGCTTCTCTGCTTCCTGCAGGGCGGGCCGGGCGGTAAGTCGCCGCGCCCGACGAAGGGCAGCCCTTCCTGGCTCGCCAAGGCGCTGAAGACGCATCGCATCATCCTGCCCGACCAGCGCGGCACCGGCCGGTCTACCCCGGTCGACGCGGCGACCATCGCCCGCTTCGACGGCGAGGCCGGCGCCGACTATCTCGCCTGCTTCCGCGCCGATTCCATCGTCGACGACCTCGAACATCTCAGGAAGACCGCCTTCGGTGGCGTGCGCTGGCAGACGCTCGGCCAGAGCTATGGCGGCTTCCTGACGCTGACCTATCTCAGCCGTGCGCCGGAAGGCCTTTCGGCCTGCTATGTCGCCGGCGGCATTCCGAGCCTCGACCCCTCCGCCGAGGCGGTCTATCGTCACACCTATCCGCGCGTGCGCGCCAAGAACGATTTGTTCTACAAGCGCTATCCGGACGATCGGGCACTCGTTTCGCGCATCGCCGATTTCATCGAGGCCAATCCGGTGATGCTGCCCGATGGCGACCGGCTCACCGTGCGCCGCTTCCAGAGCCTCGGCCTCGATCTCGGCATGGGGCCGGGCCACGAGAACATCCACTGGCTGCTCGACGAGGCCTTCGCGGCGCCGGATCGCCTCTCCGACCAGTTCCTCGGCTCGGTGATGCATCAGACCGCCTATAGCGGCAATCCGCTCTTCGCCGCGATCCACGAGGCGATCTACGGACAGGGCGAGGGGGCGACCGGCTGGGCGGCCGAGCGGCTGCTCGGCGAATTCCCGGAATTCGACGCCAGGGCGCGGCCGCTCCTCTTCACCGGCGAGATGATCTATCCGTGGATGTTCGAGGAGATCGCGCTGCTGAAGCCCTTCCGCGCTGCCGCCGAGGCGCTTGCCCGGCGCCCGCGCCACAGTCGCCTCTACGACAGGGCCCGCCTGGCCGAGAACGCCGTGCCTGTCTCGGCGGTCGTCTATCATGACGACATGTATGTCGATGCCGGCCTCTCGCTGGAGACGGCCCGTACTGTCGGCAACGTGGATGTCTGGATCACCAACGAATTCGAACATGACGGCATCCGCCAGTCGGCTTCCGTCTTCGAACGGCTCGTCACGATGGTGGCGGAAAAGGGCGGCCCGCTGAAGGCGGGCCGTTAACCGGTCCGATCAGAGGAAGGGTGAAAGCGCGGCCGGGATGCCGAGAACGATGACGAGGCTGAGAAGGACGGCGGTCGCAAGTTTCAGGCGATTGCGTTTGCGCGTCGTTTCACCGGTCCAGTCATAGGCCATGGTCGTCCCCTCATAGGCATGCGATCCGCACGTGAATCTGCGGAAACGCAAATCTGCCTCGCTCGCCGGCACAAGGCAAGTCTCCTGTCCTTCGGCAAGGGAATGGTGAGGACCCGGGAGCGCCTCGTATCGCTCGACCGGGTCCCTGCGTGACCGATGCGGCTTGGGCATCACATCGGGCCGCGCAGCTTGTAGGAAAGGAACGGACGGCGCCCGGCTTTCCACGCGTTCACGGCAGCGGGCATGGGCTTCCTTGAGGATGAGGCGGGCGCGATAGGCGCTGAGCGGCGCGGGCTCGTCGGCAAGCCGGTGTGCCTCGATCTGCCTGTCGATATCGCGTATCGCGCGGGCGAGACGGTCGGCGGGCGCGTGGTCCCGGAAGGGGCGACGGAGGCGCTGGTGGGGCATGGTCATTCCTCGAATCGGGCTCCATCATGGAGCGGCGCCAAGGTACCGCCTCGTCCGGTCGATCCCACCTACCGGCGATTGCGAGCGGCGCATTGGTATGCGGCCCGTAAACCGGCAGGGAAGGATTTTAATCGAATTTTCATCATCTGCGTTGTGCCGGAAAAGCGCGGGCGAGAAAGACGCATGGCCTGTCCCGTAGACGGACAGCATGCCTCCTCCGCCCCCCGAACGGGATCGGCCCGCCCCATGTTCCCCGACGGGTGTGCTGCAATTCTTTGGTGCCGGTCGCGGGCTTGCCAAGAGCCGCCGGCGGCTGTCAGCGGATGAAGATGAGCGCCATGCCGATGACGACGAGGGCCGCGCCCGCCCAGGCGCCGCCAGCGGGCCGTTCGCCGGTGCGCAGCCACAGCATCGGCAGGATCATGACGGGCGAGGTGGCCGAGAGGGTCGAGACGATGCCGACCTTTCCGCCGGAAAGCGCAAAGAGCAGCAGCGTCATGCCCATCGCCAGCGCGAGAATGCCGGTCAGCGCGGTGAGGACCGCGATCTTCAGCGTCAGCGGCCCCTTCGGCTTGACGGAGGGGATGGGCAGCTGGATCAGGATGCTGAGGCAGAAGGCCGCCACGCCGACGCGCATGAGCGAGGCGAGGAAGGGATCGATGCCCGTCTCCATGACGGGGCGGGCGATGATGGAGCCGATCGCCTGGCCCGTCGCCGCGCCGATCCCCAGCAGCACGCCGATCCAGAGCGGCCCCTTGACCGTTTCCCACTGGTGGATCTGCGCCCGCCGCTTGCCGAAGAGAATGGCGAGGAACACGCCGGCCGCCGTCAGCGCGATGCCGGCGATCGCAAGCGGCGGCAGGGATTCGCCGAGCACCAGCCAGCCGAGCAGGGCGGCGATCGGCGCGTTGAGCGCGAAGAGGATGCCGGAGCGGCGCGGGCCGACGCGGTTGAGCGTCGCAAAGAGCAGCGTATCGCCGATGAAGATGCCGATGAGGCCGGAAAGCAGCAGGGGACCCGCATTGGCCATGTCGAGCTGATGCCACGCCCCGCTGGCGAGCACATAGAGCGCCAGAAGCCCCGTGACGAAAATCTGGCGGGCGCGGTTGAAGGCGAGCGCCCCGAGATGGCCGGCGGGCCCCGCCGAGATCAATCCGGTGAAGGCCCAGCAGGTCGCGGCGCCGAGGGCGGCAAGTTCGTGGATCGGCATCTGGTTCCGCCCGGTGAGGTGCTTTGCGGCGAAGATGCCGTCCGCCCCGTTAAAGCGCGATCAGGCGGCTCCCGTCCAGAGCCGTTTCCGGCAATCAACAGCGGCTTCGTGCGGCACCCGTCGGCCGGGTGCGGAACCAAACGCTCTTCCGGGGATTTTGATCGCGCGAACCAGTGACGTCAGCAAACAAGGCGGCAGAGAGTGCAAAGCGAAGGGTTTCCGTTGACCGGGGCAGCAACCAGCATGCCTTCCTCCATCATCCAGCCCGGCCGCAACGTCTGGCGTGTCGCGAGCGCAGACAGGCTGAGCGTGCTCGTCGACGGCGAGGCCTATTTCGAAGCGCTGGAAAGCGCGCTGGAACAGGCGCGGCAGGAAGTCTGGATCGTCGGCTGGGATTTCAATCCCGACATCCGCCTGCGACCGGGCGATCCGCAATCCCCGACGCTCGGCGCCTTTCTGCTGCGGCTCGTCGAAGAGCGGCCGGTGCTGACGATCCGCGTGCTGGTCTGGGCGATGGGGCCGGTCTATTCCGGCAAGTCGCTGAAGATGTTCCGCAAGCGTCGCTGGTCGTCCCACCCGCGCATCATGCTGGCTTTCGACAGTCGTCATCCGCTGCGGGGATCGCACCACCAGAAACTCGTCGTCGTGGACGACCAGGTCGCCTTTGTCGGCGGCATCGATCTCACGGCCAAGCGCTGGGACACGAGCGCCCACCGCGCCGACGATCCCCACCGCACGATGCCTTCGGGCAAGCGCTACGAGCCGGTGCACGACATGCAGGTGGGGCTGGAAGGCGAGGCGGCCCGGCTTGCCGGCGACACGGCGCGCCATCGCTGGCTTCTCGCCACGGACGAGGCAATCCCGGCGCTGAAAATCCCGGCCGATATCCGTCTCGACGGCCGGGTCGCCGACATGACGGCGGTCGGCGTCGCCTTCGCCCGCACGGAGCCGGCGATCCGCGGGCGCGAGGGGATCGCCGAGGCTGTGGAGCTCACCATCGCGGCCCTCAAGGCCGCCCGCCGCCAGATCTATATCGAAAGCCAGTATTTCGCCTCGGTGCGGGTTTGCGACGTGCTGTGCGAAAGGCTTGCCGAGCCGGACGGGCCCGAGGTCGTCATCGTCTCGACCCTGAGTTCCCACGGCATGATCGAGCGTCTGGTGCTCGGGGCCAACCGCGACCGCTTCATCCGCCGCCTTGCGCAGTGCGACCGGCACGGGCGGATGCGCGCCTTCTACCCCGTCGTGCCGAAGGCCGACGGTTCGGAGCAGGAGATCATCATCCATTCCAAGCTGGTCATCGTCGACGATGCCTTCCTGCGTATCGGCTCCTCCAATCTCAACCAGCGCAGCGAGGGACTGGATACCGAGCTGGATATCGCCGTTGAGGCGCAGACGGATGCGGAGCGGCGCGGTATCGTCACGTTGCGCGACCGGCTGCTGGCCGAGCATCTCGATGCGGATGCCGGGACCTTCGGCGCTGCCGTGCGCACGGAAGGGCGTCTCGGCACGGTGATCGATGCTTTCAATGGCAAGGCGCGGGGGCTGCGGCCGTTCCGCGACGCGAAGGGTGGCCGGGCGACGGCGCCCGTTCCGGGCACCGCGCTCGTCGATCCGGTGGCGCCCTGGTGGCCGCTGTCCGGCTGGTTTGCCGGCTGGCGGGCGCTGCCTGGCCGTCAGCCGGGATTCTTGCGCAGGGCGTCCTCGCCGTTGGCATCCAGCAAGGCTTCGCTGGCGAGCAGGCAGACCACCCCGAGCGGAAGCGGAATGAAGAAATAGGCCGCCCGGAACGCGATCAGCGCGCCGATCGAGGCCGAGCTCCCGAGAAGGAAGACGATCGCGGCCTCCATGACGCCGAGCCCCCCGGGCACATGGCTGACGAGGGCCGTGAGGTTGCCCATCACATAGGCCGCGGTCGTTTCCATATAACCGACGTCACCGTTCAGGAGCTGGTGAAGGCACGCCGCGACGAAGGCGAAATTCGCCGTGCCGACCGCCAGTTGCAGGGCGGCCAGCCCCGGCGACGGCAGCGCGAAGCGCCAGTGCCGGACATGCAGCTCGCTGCGCAGAAAGGCGGAAAGCGCAAGATAGACGGCGCCGACTGCAAGGCAGGCAAGGCCGAGCGCCAGCGAGGCGGCCCTGCCGAGACCCGCCACCTTGCCGGCGGTGCCGGGAAGCAGGATGAGGCAGATGCCCGCGAGCACGATCAGCCCGAGGCCGACCGTCACCCCGCAGAAGACGATCAGCTTGGCGATCTCCTCCGTATCGAGGCCCCAGCGCCTGTAGAAGCGGTAGCGCACCGCACCGCTGCTGAGCGCCGCGATGCCGACATTGTGGCCGATCGAAAGGCTGGTGAAGGAGGCGAGCGCCGCCTGCCGGTAGGGGAGCGGCTTGCCGACATAGCGCAGCGCCAGGAAATCGAAGAAAGTCAGGCAGACATAGGAGCCAGCCGAGAAGGCGAGCGCCAGGGCGAAATTCATCTTCGGGATCGCGGAAACGGAGTTGCGGATATCCTCCCAGGAATATTGGCTGAGCGTCCGGTAGACCAGCCAGCCGGCGACGAGAACGGCGCCGGCGACGGCCGCGTGGAGGATATGGGTGCGTTTCATGCGTTTTCCTTCAGTTCGAGGGAACGGAACGAAAACAACGCCTTCCGTGTTCCAATGGCGTCCGGGGCTTGAGAGGAAGGCATGGGAAGACGACTGCGACTGGTGACCTACAACGTGCATAGCTGCTTCGGCACGGACCGGCGGCTCGATCCCGGCCGCATCGCCGAGGTGATCGCCGAATGCGAGGCGGATATCGTCGCGTTGCAGGAGGTGGATGTCGCGCGGGCGCGCAGCGGCGGCATCGACCAGGCCGAAAGCATCGCGAAGCACCTGAGCATGGTCTCGCATTTCCATCCCGCGCTCCATCTCGAGGAGGAGCGCTATGGCGATGCCCTGCTGACGGCGCTGCCGACGCGGCTCGTCAAGGCCGGGGGGCTGCCGTCCCGCGGGGAGCCGCGCGGCGCGCTCTGGGTGGAAGTGCCGGCAGGCGAGGCGAGGCTTCAGGTCTTCGTCACCCATCTCGGCCTTCTCGGCGCCGAGCGCGTGCGCCAGACCGAGGCGCTGATCGGGCCGGACTGGCTCGGCGCGCCGATGCCGGGGGATGCGCGCATCCTCTTTGCCGGCGACCTCAACGCAGTGACGCGCTCGGCCTCCTACAAACTTCTCGTGCGGCGGCTGAAGGATGCGCAGGTCGAGGCCGGCGGCCGGATCCGGCCGACCTTCCCATCGCGCTTCCCGCTCCTGCGCCTCGACCACATCTTCGTCGGCGAGGAGGTCAGGGTCCACCGCACGGCGGTGCATGACACCCCTCTCGCCCGCCGCGCCTCCGACCACCTGCCGCTATGGGCCGATCTGGAGATCGAATAGCCTTCGGTGCTTTACGGCTGCCTGCTGTTGCGGACCTGCTTGGGCGTCAGCCCGTAGGCCTTGCGGAACGCGGTGCTGAAGCTGGAGACATGGTTGTAGCCGGCGAGATAGGCGGCGGTGCCGACCGGAACGCGCTCGTTGGCAAGCGCCGCCCGCGCCGTCTCCAGCCGCTGTTCGCGCACGAAGTCGAAGACCGTTACGCCGAAATGCTCCTTGAATCGACGCTGCACGGTGGAGGGGCTGGCGCCGACCTCGCTGGCGATCAGGTCGATGGTGAGGTCCTTGCCGAGATTGCCCAGGATATAATCGCGGGCGCGTTCGCAGGCCCTGAGGCTGAGGAAAGAGGGAGCCGGCGGGCTCTCCATCTCCTCCGCCATCATCGCCAGGCAGGATTGCCACATGATGTCGAGCCCCTGCGCCCTCAGATAAAGGGAGCCGAGCTCGCCTTCCAGCAGCGGCGGGGGATGCACGATCTTTTCCGCGAGCTGCAGGATGTGCTGCCCCGGCTCGAAGGAGAAATGCGCCAGGTGCCGGGCGAAGAAATCGTGCAGCGGCTTCGTCGGTACGCGGTCCTCCGTCTCCATCAGGCGACTCAGCCACGGCCGGGGCGCGGCGATCATGACCTTGCGCAGCGGCGCGCCGCTATTGGTGATGAAGCGCAACGTGCTGTGCTGTGCGACGTTCAGCATGAAGACCAGCGGCATGCGTCTTTTGCCCGTGCCGGCCTCCAGCCGGAAGGGGACGTCGTCGATGACGAACTGCTGCTGCCCCTCCAGCACGATCATCAGCATGAATTTTGGCCAGATTGTCTGCTCGCCCGTATAGGGCGTGCAGTTCGGCACATTCTCGACGGAACCGACGAAAAGTTCTTCCGGCGTATACAGCATGGGATGGCCCTGAAGTCAGAATTCGATTGGTTCGGGTGCTGCGCGGCTACGCCGTTTCTGCGTAAATTTTTGACATTTCGGACAAAACCTTTCGCGTCGACAGAGGGGCGGGTGCTCCCTAATACATGAGTTCAGAAATCATGTTTATGCCCTTCCCTCGCGGGTGACAAGTCCGCCGCCCGAAGCGAAGGCAGGGGGCTTTCCCGCCCCTTCGATCGACCGGCTGGAGTACCGAGATGAAATTCACCCGCTTGATGCCGCTTGCCGGCGTTTCCCTGCTCGCTTTGTCTTCCGCCCTTCACGCCGAGGAGAAGAAACAGGAGGAGGTGACCGTGCTCGATACGATCACCGTCATCAACCAGGGCCGCGACAACGTGGTCGCCACGGGCGGCACGGTCGTGTCCGAGGACGAGCTGGAGAAGCTGAAGCCGGCCAATGTGTCCGAGCTGTTCTCGCGCCAGTCCTCCATCACGGTATCGGGTGGCGGCGGGCCGTCCAAGCGCATCCACGTCTTCGGCATGGAGCAGTCCAACCTTGCCGTGACGGTCGACGGCGTGCCGCAGACGGCGACGAGCTGGCACCATACGGGCTCCAGCGTCATCGACCCCGCCTTCCTCAAGCGCGTCGAGGTGGAAGCGGGCGCGGCCGCGGCCGATTCCGGCTTTGCCGCGGCGGCCGGCGCGGTGCGCTACGAGACGGTCGGCGCGAAGGACCTGCTGGAGGACGGCAAGGATTTTGGCGCGCGGATCGGCACCTCGGTCGGCACCAACGGCAGCGGCGTTTCCGGCAGTGCGGCGGCCTATGGCCGCGTCGGCGACTTCGACTGGTTCGTCATGACTCACGGCCAGAAGGGCAAGGAATACAAGGACGGCCATGGCGACGTCGTGAAGGGCACGGAACCGGCCGCCCGCAACATCCTCGCCAAGCTCGGCTACGAGATCGAGGACAACCGCTTCGAACTCGGCTACGAGCGCAGCCGCGACAAGGCGGATCGCCTGATCAAGATGAACATGGGCTTGGCCGGCGATGAGCTGCATCCGCTGGAGGTCGCCCGCGACACCGTCAAGCTGACCTACAGCTCGACCGCCCCGACGGATCTCTGGGATCCCGAATTCATGCTGTATTACAGCCAGAACGACTATTGGCGGACCAACTACCAGAACCGCACGAACGGCAACATGATCCTCAACGAGGACCTTTACGGCGGCAAGATACAGAACACCTTCACGATCGATTCCGGCAAGATCACCGCCGGCCTCGATTTCGGCCAGCACGACTACCACACCGACAATTACGGCAACAACAACCGCCGCTACCGCGACTTCGACACCACGCAGGTCGGCGTCTTCACACAGGGCCGCTTCGAATTCGACAACGGCTTCAACGTCTCGACCGGCGCGCGCTACGACACGCACCGCTTTAACGACTGGGACGACAAGCGCTTCTCCGACAGCGGCGCGAGCGTGAACGCGACGGTCGCCTACAAGTTCACCGAGAGCTTCGAGGTATTCGCCGGCGCCTCGCGCACCTGGCTCGGCTACGTCATCGGCGATTACGGCTATGTCCATGCGCGCGACAACGCGTTTTACACCGACCCGTCCTTCGACACGGGCTCGGCGAAGAACTTCAAGGTCGGTGCGAATTTCGGCGGCGAGGACTGGAATGCCGGGGTGACGCTGTTCGACACGCGCATCAACGGCCTGCCGAACTACGACGCGCCCTCGCTCAACAACGATCCGAACGAATACCGCAGCCGCGGCGTCACGCTCAATGCGAGCTATACATGGGAGGAGACCACCTTCGGCGCGACCTTCACCCATGCCAGGGTGACGGCGGGCGGCAAGTCGGCCCTGCCGAACAGCGGAACCTTCATGCCGGTCGGCGACATGGCGACCTTCTACATCGACCACGCCATCCCCGACTACAACATGAAGGTCGGCACGACGGTGGCCTGGGCCGGCAAGATCTCCGACGCGCTGGCGACGGCGAGCGGCTTCTACGACCAGCCGTCCTATACCGTGGTCAACATCTATACCGAGTGGACGCCGCCGTCCTATGAGAACGTCACCCTGCGTCTCAGCGTCGATAACCTGTTCGACAGGAAGTATTTCGAGCGGTCGAGCTATGCCACGAGTTCGAACCGCGGTGGTATCGATCCGGTCTACGCGGCGGGCCGCACGATCACGCTGCATGCGGGCGTGAAGTTCTGATCTCCCGATCCCTGCCGCTTCGGCGGCAGGGGTTCTCGTGTCCTGAAAGGATAGTCCGTGCAGGAATCCGTCGCCTATCTCGAAACCGCAAGCGGTCGGAAATATCTGGTGCAGCTTTGCAAGCATTTTGCCCACAAGATCGCCGTCACCTATACGGAGAGCCGTGGGGACTGTCGCTTTCCCCGCGGCGAAGCCGTTCTCGAGGCAGACGAGAGCGGCCTCAGCATGGCCGTGAGCGCGGCGGACGAGGAGGGGCTCGCCCAGACGCAGGCAATCATCGAATCCCATCTGCTGCGCTTCGCCTTCCGCGAGAAACTGGAGGCGCTCGACTGGCGGCAGGCAAGGGCCGCCTGACCTTTTCAGGACGATCAGCATGACAGGTGAACCATGAATTTTCCCCGTTTCCTCCCCGCCTTCGCCGCGCTTGTCCTCTCCGCGCTTTCGGCAAGCGCCATGGATGTCTCGACGGCGCGCGGCACGGTCTCGGTCGAAGGCGTGCCGAAGACGATCGCCGTCTATGACGCGGCGGCCATCGACACGCTGAACCGGCTCGGCATCCATCCGGCCGGCGTTCCCGACAAGCTTTACGTGCCGGAGCTGGAAGCGGCGAAGGGAAATGCGACGGCGGTCGGCACGCTGTTCGAGCCGGATCTCGAGGCGTTGAGCGCACTCGCGCCCGATCTCGTCATCGTCGGGTCCCGGTCGGCGGCCAAGGCGGAGGTAACGGCCAGGATCGCGCCGACGCTCGACATGACCATCGACGGCGACAACCTCTTCGCCGACGCCAAGGTGCGGCTTGCCACCTATGGCGACCTGTTCGGCAAGGCAGAGGAGGCGAAGGCCGCCGCAGAGGAGCTGGACGCCAAACTTGCCGCGGCAAAGGCGGCCGTCGCCGGCAAGGGCAAGGCGCTGATCGTCATGACCAATGGTCCAAAGGTCTCCGCCTACGGGCCGGGCTCGCGCTTCGGCTGGGTGCATGGCGTGCTCGGCCTGCCGCCGGCGATGGAGGATATCCAGTCCGCGACGCATGGCGAGGCGGTGTCCTTCGAATTCATCCGCGAGGCGAACCCGGACTGGCTGCTGGTGCTCGACCGCGCTGTCGCCGTCGCCTCCAGCGAACAGGCCGCCAAGGTCACGCTCGACAACGAACTGGTGGCCGGGACGACCGCTTGGAAGAAGGGACAGATCGTCTACCTGCCCGCCGCGGAATTCTACATTGCCGACGGCGGCGTGCAGTCCCTGGGCCGCGTGCTGGCGGCAATAACCGACGGCTTCTCCGCCGCGAAATGATGATCGCGGCATCTCCGTCAGCCCTGCGGACCGGCGTGATCGCGAGCCTGGGGCTCGCGATCCTCTGCGTGCTGAGCCTCTTCGTCGGCGTCAGCCCGTTGTCGCCGGGCCGGGTGCTGTCCGATACGGAGGCCCTGCAGCTCCTCCTCGTCAGCCGGCTGCCGCGCACGCTCGCGGCCCTGCTTGCCGGTGCGGGGCTGGCGATCGCCGGGCTCATCATGCAGACGCTGTCGCGCAACCGCTTCGTCGAGCCGGCGACGGCCGGCACGGCCCAGAGCGCCGAACTCGGCATCCTTGTGGTGACGCTTCTCCTGCCCGGCGCGGCCCTCTGGGCGAAGACGCTGGTCGCGGGCATCGCGGCCCTTGCCGGCACCTCCGTCTTCCTCTTCACGGCCCACCGCCTGCCGCCGACCCAGCCCTTCCTCGTGCCGCTCTTCGGCATCGTCTATGGCGGCGTGGTCGGGGCGGCGGCGACCTTCATCGCCTGGCAGGCCGATCTCCTGCAATTCCTCTCGATCTGGACCAATGGCGACTTTTCCGGCGTACTGCGCGGGCGCTACGAGCTCCTGTGGATCACCGCGCTGATGGTCGCCGTCGCCTGGTTCGTCGCCGACCGCCTCACCATCATGGCGCTCGGCCGCGAGGCCAGCATCGGCCTCGGCATCGACTATGCGCGCATGATGCGGATCGGCCTCGTGCTGGTCTCCCTCATCACCGCGCTCTCGGTGGTCGTCGTCGGCATGATCCCCTTCGTCGGGCTTGCCGTGCCGAATATCGTCTCGCGCCTGAAGGGCGACAATGTGCGCGGCACGCTCGGCTGGGTGGCGGCCGGCGGGGCGGGGCTGGTGCTCGCCTGCGACATCGTCGGGCGGCTCATCCGCTACCCTTACGAAATTCCGGTCGGCACCGTGATGGGCGTCGTCGGGGCTGCGCTCTTCCTCTGGCTTCTCTTCCGGCGCGGCAGCCATGGTTGACCGCCGCCTGCTCGCCCTCGGTGCCGCGGCGCTCGCCGCCGCCGTCGCCTTCCTTTCGATCGGCCTCAAGGGCAATATCGCCTTCGTGCTGGAGCTGCGCCTCCTGAAACTCGCCGCGCTCGTGCAGGTGGGGGTCGCCGTCGCCGTCTCCACGGTGATCTTCCAGACGGTCACCGGAAACCGCATCCTGACCCCGTCGATCATGGGGCTCGATGCGCTCTATCTCTTCGGCCAGATGGCGATGATCTTCCTGCTCGGCGGCGTCGGCTATGCGACGCTCGACCCGCAGGTCAAGTTCGGTGCGGAAATCCTGCTGCTCATGGCGCTTGCCTCGGCACTGCTGTTGCCGATGCTGAAGCGTCGTCTCGACATGGGGCTGATGCTGCTCGCCGGCGTGGTGCTCGGCGTGCTGTTCCGCAGCCTGCAGTCCCTGCTTGCCCGTCTCATAAGCCCCAACGATTTCGCCGTGGCGCAAGTCATGAGTTACGCCAATTTCAACGCGGTGCGGACCGATCTCCTCGCCTTTGCCGCGATCCTCACGTTTGCCGGCGTGGTCGCTGCCTGGCGCGCGCGCCATGTGCTCGACGTGATTTCGCTCGGGCCGGATACCGCAACGGGGCTCGGCGTGAACTGGATGGCGACGGTGGCCGGCCTGCTGCTGCTCGTCTCCGGGCTGATCGCCGTTTCGACCGCGCTCGTCGGGCCGATGGCGCTGTTCGGCCTGCTGGTGGCGACGCTTGCCGAGCGCATCGTCGGCACCCGCCGCCATGGAATGCTGCTGCCGGCCGCCGCGCTCACCGGCATCGTCACCCTCGTCGGCGGGCAGACGCTGTTCCAGCATGCGCTCGGCAATGCCACGGCGCTGGGCATCGTCATCGAATTCGTCGGCGGGCTTGTTTTCCTCCTGCTGTTGATCGTCGGGAGCCGCGCATGATCCGTATCGAGAACGTTTCCTTCAGGCACCGGACGACGCCGATCCTCAGCGACATCACGCTGACGATCCCGAAGGGCGGCGTCGTGGCGCTGATCGGCCCGAACGGCGCGGGGAAATCCACGCTGCTCTCGCTGATGGCGCGCCTGCAGCCGCTCCAGGCGGGGGTGATCGAGATCGACGGCCTGCCGGTGGAGGGGACCCCTGGTCGGGAACTCGCCAGGGTCGTCGCGATCCTGCGGCAGGACACGACGGTCGCCAGCCGCCTCACCGTGCGCGAACTCGTCGGCTTCGGCCGTTTCCCGCATGGGCGCGGCCGGCTCACCGGGACTGACCGGGCCATTATCGAGGCTGCGCTCGCCCGCTTCGACCTCACCGATCTTGCCGACCGCTTCATCGAGACGCTGTCCGGCGGCCAGCGCCAGCGCGCGCTCGTCGCCATGGCGTTCGCGCAGGACACCGGCTACCTGCTGCTCGACGAGCCGCTGAACAATCTCGACATGTATTATGCCCGCGAGCTGATGCGCGTGCTGCGCACCATCGCCGACCGGGATGGCAAGACGATCGTCGTCGTTCTGCACGATATCAACCATGCCAGCGTCCATGCCGACCGTATCGTCGCCATGAAGGAGGGCCGCATCGTCGCCGACGGTGCGCCCGCCGAAACCCTGACGCCCGACATCCTCGAAGCCGTCTTCGGCTTCCGCATGCGGGTGGAGATGAAGGACGGCAAGCCTTTGGTGCTGCATCAACTCTGACAGGCGAAGCTTGCAGGCCGCGTTTCAGGGAAGCCTGAGCGTGTCCGTGAGGGCCAGCAGGTGCGCCAGCGCGTCGTCCAGCTTCTGCGCTCTGGTGTCGTCGACATGCTGGATGAAGGCGCAGGTCAGGACGGCGGTGGCGTCGCCGTCGGGGCCGAAGATGGGCGCGCTGATATCGGTGACGCCGACGAACTGGCCGGAAGCGCCGAGACGATAGCCCTGCCGGCGGGCCGCGTCGATCTGGTCCTGGATGCCGGCGAGCGCGGCGGCGGAGGCGACGCCCCACTGGCGAAGCGTTTCCTCCACGCGCTCGGGCGCCTGGAAGGCGACCAGGGCTATTCCCGAACCCGTCGTGAAGAGATCGAGCTGGCTGCCGACCCGGGCCCGGAATTCCCAATGGGAGACGGGGCTCGCCTGGGCGATGATGAGGCCTGCTCCGAATTCCGGGATGACGAGATGGCAGGACTGGTCCGTCTGGCGCGCGAAGTCGTCCATCAAGGGCTGCGCGCTGGCCGCCAGCCGCCGATAGGGAGGATAGTGGTTGGCGAGGACGAACATCTTCATCGACAGCGAGTACCGGTCGCCACCTTCCGACCGGGCGACATAGCCTCGCGCGACCAGACGCTCCAGCATGCGGAAAATCTGCGAGGGGCTGAGCCCCATCTCGCGCACGATCTCCGTTCGGGTCATGCCGCCGCTCTGCCTCGCCAGGATTTCGAGGATGTCCAGCCCCTTGTCGAGCGCCGGCGCGCGGTACTTGTCGTCCGCAGTGAGGTCTTCCCCGGATTCCGTCTTTAGCGTCTTCCTTGCCATTATGCCCTCCGATCCAGCACTCATACCGACCCTGTTGAAAAAAGACATAGGAGGCGACCTTGTCAAAGCGATTTGTATGTGAAACATTGTTTTATATACAAACGGGAGCGGGGAGGAAACCATGCGCCTGCAAAACAAGACCTTTCTTGTGACGGCAGCCGGCCAGGGCATCGGCAGGGCGAGCGCCCTTGCATGCCGGGACGAAGGTGCCCGCGTGATCGCGACGGATATCAACGGGACGTTGCTGGAAGGGCTGGAAGGCGTGGAGACGGCTGTGCTCGACGTGACCCGGCCCGACGCCGTCGAGGCCATCGCGGCCCGGGTCGGCCCGCTCGACGGCCTCTTCAACTGCGCTGGCGTGGTGCACAACGGCACGCTTCTCGATATCCGGGACGAGGACTGGGCCTTCGCCTTCGATCTCAACGTCACGGCGATGATGCGCCTGACGCGCGCCTGCCTGCCCGGCATGCTCGACCGGGCGGCGAAGACGGGAACCGCCTCGATCCTCAACATGGCCTCAATGGCGTCCTCCATAAAGGGTTTCGCCAACCGCACGGCCTATGGCGCCAGCAAGGCGGCCGTCATTGGCCTGACGAAGGCGATCGCCGCCGATTTCGTCAAGCAGGGAATCCGCTGCAATGCGCTGTGCCCCGGCACGGTCGATACGCCTTCGCTGCGCGGGCGCATTGCGGCCTCGGCCGATCCGGTGCAGGCTGAAAAGGATTTCATCGCGCGCCAGCCCATGGGGCGCCTTGCGACGGTCGACGATATCGTTCCGATGGTGGTTTTCCTTTTGTCCGACGAGAGTAGATTTGTCTCGGGACAGGCCATGCTGGTGGATGGCGGCGTCACCATCTGAGAGCCTGACGGGGAGGAGCGCGTCATGAGCGAACTGGTGCGAATGGAGGGGATCGACAAGAGCTTTCCCGGCGTGCATGCGCTGAAGGCCGTCGATTTCGATCTGCAGACCGGCGAGGTCCATTCGCTGATGGGCGAGAACGGCGCCGGCAAGTCGACGCTGATGAAGGTATTGTCCGGCGTCTACCGGCCCGATGGCGGCCGTATCCTCGTCGACGGACAGGAGGTGTCGATCCCCACGCCGAGGGCGGCGCAGGACCTCGGCATCGGCATCATCCACCAGGAACTGGCCCTGATGCGCGATCTCACCGTCGCGCAGAACATCTGGATCGGCCGCGAGCCGCGCCTTTCCTTCGGCCGGCTCGACGAGGCGAAGCTGAACGCGGACACCGCCGCCATCTTCGCCGGCATGAACATCCACATGGATCCCCGCACGCCCGTCGCCGGCCTCACAATCGCCCGCCAGCAGATGGTGGAGATCGCCAAGGCGCTGAGCTACCGCTCGCGCGTGCTGATCATGGACGAGCCGACGGCCGCGCTCAACGACGCGGAGATCGCCGAGCTCTTCACCATCATCCGCCGCCTCAAGGCCGAGGGCGTCGGCATCATCTACATCAGCCACAAGATGGACGAGATCAAGCGCATCTCCGACCGGGTGACGGTCATGCGCGACGGCGCCTATGTCGGGACGGTCGCGGCGGAGGAGACGCCGATCTCCCGGATCATCTCCATGATGGTCGGCCGCGAGCTGACCGACGAGGCGGTGACGATCCCCGACCTTTCCGGGGCGGAGACGGCGCTGGAGGTGATCGATGTCAGCCGCGGGCGCGAGCTGAAGGAGATCAGCTTCAGCCTGAGGAAAGGCGAGATCCTCGGCTTTGCGGGCCTGATGGGCGCGGGGCGCACCGAGCTCGCCCGCGCCATTTTCGGCGCCGAGCCGATAGACAGCGGCGAGATCCGCGTCCACGGGAAGCCCCTGCGTATCACGAGCCCGGCCGAGGCCGTGCGCGCGGGGATCGGCTATCTGTCCGAGGACCGCAAGCATTATGGCCTGGCGCTCGGCATGGATGTGCGTGCCAATATCGCCATGGCGAGCCTTCGGCGCCACTGCGACGCCATCGGCAGGATCGACGAGGCCGCGCTCGCCCGGGTGGCGAAGGACTATATCCAGAAGCTCGCCATCCGCACGCCGGGCGACCGGCAGGAGGTGCGGCTGCTCTCGGGCGGCAACCAGCAGAAGGTGGTCATCGCGAAATGGCTGCTGCGCGACTGCGACATCCTGATCTTCGACGAGCCGACGCGCGGCATCGACGTCGGCGCCAAGGCGGAGATCTACCGGCTGCTCAACGAACTGGCCGCCGCCGGCAAGGCCATCATCGTCATTTCCAGCGAGCTGCCCGAGGTGCTGCGGCTTTCCCATCGCATCGCCGTCATGTGCGAGGGGCGCCTGACCGGCATCCTGCCCGGCGGGGCGGAGCAGGAGAGGATCATGGAACTGGCAACGCAACGCAACGGCAAGACTGCTGCCTGAGGGGGACACGGGAACTATGAGTGAAAAGGCAAGCCTGCGCGGCAGCGCGCAGCAGAAAATCCTGGCCTTTGCCAGCCTCATCGTGCTGCTGATCGGCTTCTCGCTGGCCAGCCCGAACTTCTTCCAGGTCTCCAACATCATGGCGATCCTGCAGGCCACCTCGGTCAACGGGGTCCTTGCGGTGGGCGTGACGATGATCATCATCACCGGCGGCATCGACCTGTCCATCGGCACGCTGATGACCTTCTGCGCGGTGATGACGGGTGTCGTGCTGACCTGGGCGGGCATGCCGCTGCCCTTCGGCGTGCTGGCGGCAATCGGCACGGGCGCCTTCTGCGGCTTCGTTTCCGGCGGTCTGGTCGCCCGCATGAAGATACCGCCCTTCATCGCCACCCTCGGCATGATGCTGGTGCTCAAGGGCCTGTCGCTGATCGTCACGGGCACCAAGCCGATCTATTTCAACGACACGCCCGGCTTCACCCTGATCGCGCAGGGCTCGCTGATCGGCCAGTTCGTTCCGGCCTTTCCCGTGCCGAACGGGGTGCTGGTGCTCTTCATCGTCGCGGGCGTCACCTCGTGGATCCTCAGCCGCACGGTGCTCGGCCGCTACACCTTCGCGCTCGGCTCCAACGAGGAGGCGGTGCGCCTTTCGGGCGTCAACACGAATTTCTGGAAGATCGCCATCTACACGCTGTCCGGCGCGATCTGCGGCATTGGCGGCCTTCTCATCGCCAGCCGGCTGAACTCCGCCCAACCCGCGCTCGGCCTCGGCTACGAGCTGGAGGCAATCGCGGCCGTGGTCATCGGCGGCACCAGCCTTGCCGGCGGGCGCGGCACCATTCTCGGCACGCTGATCGGCGCGCTGATCATGTCGGTTCTGACCAACGGTCTGCGCGTGCTTTCCGTCGCGCCGGAATGGCAGACGGTCGTCACCGGCGCCATCATCATCATCGCGGTCTATGCCGACCAGATGCGCCGGCGCGAAGCGAAATAACCGGAAGGAGGCCGAGGCCTCCGGACGGTCGATAAGTTCATGCAGTGTGAACACAAGGAGGAAAACATGTTCACGAGACGGACTCTACTTGGTGCGGTCGCAGCAATCTCGCTGCTCGGTGCGGCGACGGGAGCGGGCGCACAGGACAAGCTCTACGTGCCGCTCATTTCGAAGGGCTTCCAGCATCAGTTCTGGCAGGCCGTGAAGGCCGGCGCCGACAAGGCCGGTGCGGAACTCGGCGTCGAGGTGACGTTCGAGGGACCGGACAACGAAAGCCAGGTCGACAAGCAGATCGACATGCTGGCCGCAGCCCTCGCCAAGAAGCCGGCCGCCATCGGCTTTGCCGCTCTCGACAGCCAGGCGGCCATTCCGCTTCTCAAGCAGGCCCAGGACGCCAAGATCCCGGTCATCGCCTTCGACTCCGGCGTCGATAGCGACATCCCGGTCGCGACGGCCTCGACGGACAACATCGCGGCGGCCGCGCTTGCCGCCGACAAGCTCGCCGAGCTGATCGGCGATGCCGGCAAGGTTGCCGTGGTCGCCCACGACCAGACCTCGCGCACCGGCGTCGACCGCCGCGACGGCTTCGTCAACCGGATGAAGGAGAGCCATCCGAATGTCGAGATCGTCACCATCGAATACGGCGGCGGCGACCATCTGAAGTCGACGGAGATCACCAAGGCGATCCTGACCGCCAACCCCGACATCAAGGGCATCTTCGGCACCAACGAAGGCTCGGCCATCGGCGTCGTCAACGGCGTGAAGGAAGCGGGCGCCAAGGTCGTGGTCGTCGGCTACGACTCCGGCAAGGCCCAGAAGGACGCGGTCCGTGACGGCTCCATGGCCGGCGCGATCACGCAGAACCCGGTCGGCATCGGCTACGAGACGGTCAAGGCCGCCGTTGCCGCCGCCAAGGGCGAGAAGGTCGAGAAGAACATCGATACCGGCTTCTACTGGTACGACAAGACCAATATCGACTCGCCGGAAATCTCCGCCGTTCTCTACGATTGATCCGAAATCCGGCCCGGGGACCGAGGTCTCCGGGCCCTTTCCGAGACGCGGCGTACGATCCGGCTCGGCACCGAAGCACTCCGCGAAAAAATGCAGAAGGTTATGAAGGCATGAAGATTACCGGTCTTCGCACTATGGACGTGCGCTTCCCGACAAGCCAGCATCTGGATGGATCCGACGCGATGAATCCGGATCCGGATTATTCGGCGGCCTATGTGATCCTGGAGTCCGAAGGCCCGCACGAAGGCCACGGGCTGACCTTCACCATCGGCCGTGGCAACGAGATCTGCGTGGCGGCCATCGAGGCGCTGCGCCCGCTCGTCGTCGGCCTCGACATGGCATGGGTGGCGGAGGACATGGGACGCTTCTGGCGGCATATCACCTCCGACAGCCAGTTGCGCTGGGTCGGGCCGGACAAGGGCGTCATCCATCTTGCCACCGGCGCGGTGGTCAATGCGGTCTGGGACCTCTGGGCCAAGATCGAGGGCAAGCCGGTCTGGCAGCTCGTCGCCGAGATGTCGCCCGAGGACCTCGTGCGCTGCATCGACTTCCGCTACTTGACAGACTGCATCACGCCCGAATGGGCACTCGAATTCCTCACGGAGCAGGCCAAGGGCAAGCGGGAACGCATCGCGACGCTGAAGGCCGAGGGTTACCCCTGCTACACGACCTCCGCCGGATGGCTCGGCTATGACGACGCCAAGCTGCGCCGCCTTTGCCGCGAAGCCGTCGATGCGGGCTTCAAGCACATCAAGATGAAGGTCGGCCGCGACCTCGACGACGATATCCGCCGCCTCACCATCGCGCGTGACGAAGTCGGCCCCGACGTCAACCTGATGATCGACGCCAACCAGGTCTGGGAAGTCGACCAGGCGATCGACTGGGTGAAAAAACTCGCCTTCGTCAAGCCGTGGTTCATCGAGGAACCGACGAGCCCCGACGACGTGGAAGGTCACCGCAAGATCCGCGAGGCCGTCTCGCCCGTCCAGGTCGCGACCGGCGAGATGTGCCAGAACCGTATCATGTTCAAGCAGTTCATCATGCGCGGCGCCATCGATGTCGTGCAGATCGACAGTTGCCGGCTGGGCGGGCTCAACGAGGTTCTCGCCGTGATGCTGATGGCCGCGAAATACGGGCTGAAGGTCTGCCCCCATGCGGGCGGCGTTGGCCTGTGCGAATATGTCCAGCACATGTCGATGATCGACTATCTCTGCATCGCCGGGACGCGGGAAGGGCGAGTCATCGAGTTCGTCGATCACCTCCATGAGCATTTCGTCGATCCCTGCATCATCCGCGACGCGGCCTATATGCCGCCGCAGGCGCCCGGCTTCTCCATCGAGATGAAGCGGGACAGCCTCGAAGCCTACCGTTTCCGGGGGGCATGATGGACCTCGGGCTTCAAGGCAAGGTCGTCGTGGTGACCGGCGGCGGCTCGGGTATCGGCGCCGGCATCACGGAAGTGCTGTCGGAGGAGGGCGCCCGGCCCGTCATCATCGCCCGACGGGCGCCCGACGCGGACTGGCTGCGCCGCACCGGCGCCGAGTTCGTGCAGGCGGAACTTTCCGACGACGCGGCCTGCCGGCGCGCGATCGACACCGTCCGGTCGCGGTGCGGCGCCGTTCACGGCCTCGTCAACAATGCGGGCGCCAATGACGGCGTCGGCATCGGCAAGGGGCCGGACGCCTTTCGCGACAGTCTCAACCAGAACCTCGTCCACTATTACACGATGGTCCATCTGTTGCAGGACGACCTGCGGGCGGCGCGCGGCGCCATCGTCAACATCAGCTCCAAGACGGCGCTGACCGGGCAGGGCGGCACCTCGGCCTATGTCGCCGCCAAGGCCGCGCAACTCGGGCTCACGCGCGAATGGGCGGTCGAGTTCCTGGCCGACGGCGTGCGTGTCAATGCCATCGTCGTCGCCGAGGTGATGACGCCGCTCTACCGGCGCTGGCTGGATACCCTGCCGGATGGCGAGGCGGCCCTTGAGGAGATCGTCCGGCGCATTCCGCTCGGCCAGCGCATGACCACCGCGCGCGAGATCGGCGATACCTGCGCCTTCCTGCTGTCGGACCGCGCCAGCCACATGACGGGACAGTGGCTTTTCCCGGATGGCGGCTATACGCATCTCGACAGGGCAATTCGCGGGCATGCGGAGGAAAATCCCGCAACCGATTGAGGATTTTCATTGCCGCATGCTTGTCCACAAGGCCGCGGGAGGCCTAGTTGGACTCGCGGCGCGCTGCTATGACGTGCTTTTGATGACGAGAAATGATCAAGGTCGGCCATGCGGGTTTCTGATTGCTACAATTTCCACGATTTCCGCCGCCTGGCCAAAAAGCGTCTTCCCGGCCCGATCTTCAACTATATCGACGGCGCGGCGGATGACGAGGTCACCTACAGGCGCAACACGGCGGCTTTCGAAGCCTGCGATCTCCTGCCGAGCGTCCTCAACGGGGTCAGCGACGTCGACATGTCGGTGACGGTGATGGGGCAGAAACTGGCCATGCCGGTCTATTGCTCGCCCACCGCGCTTCAGCGCCTGTTTCACCACGAAGGCGAGCGGGCGGTCGCCCATGCGGCGAACAGGTTCGGCACGATGTTCGGCGTTTCCTCGCTCGGCACGATCAGCCTGGAGGAGGCGCGGCGCATCAGCAGCGCGCCGCAGGTCTATCAATTCTACTTCCACAAGGATCGCGGCCTCAACCGGGACATGATGGCGCGCGCGAAGCAGGCCGGCGTCGAGGTGATGATGCTGACCGTCGACAGCATCACCGGCGGAAACCGCGAGCGGGACCAGCGGACCGGCTTTGCGATCCCGTTCCGGCTGAATCTCGCCGGGATGGCGCAGTTCGCGGTCAAGCCGGGCTGGGCGCTCAACTATTTCACGCATGAGAAATTCCGTCTGCCGCAGCTGGAAAGCCATGTCGACATGGGCAGCGGGACGATGTCGATCAGCCGCTACTTCACGGAGATGCTCGACCCGGCGATGAACTGGGACGATGTCGCCGAGATGGTGAAGGAGTGGGGCGGCCATTTCTGCCTCAAGGGGATCATGACGGTGGAGGATGCGAGGCGCGCCGTCGATATCGGCTGCACCGGCATCGTCCTGTCGAACCATGGCGGGCGGCAGCTCGACGGTTCGCGCAGCGGGTTCGACCAGCTCGCGGAAATCGTCGATGCGGTCGGCGACCGCATCGATGTCATGATGGACGGCGGCATCCAGCGCGGCACGCATGTCCTGAAGGCCCTGTCGCTGGGGGCGAAGGCCGTCGGCGTGGGACGCTACTATCTTTTCCCGCTGGCCGCCGCCGGCCGGGCCGGCGTCGAGCGGTCGCTGTCGCTGATGAAAACGGAAATCGAGCGCGGCATGAAGCTCATGGGCTGCGCCACCGTCGATCGCCTTTCGACCAGCAACCTGCGGTTCCGCACGTAGTGCATCCACTCCACGCATTGAACGCAATTCCGCCCGGCCTGCCTTTCGGCAAGCCGGGCGGTCGCATTTTCACCGGTGCTCTTTTCAGGCGGCGTTGAGCTTCTTCTCGCAGCGCAGCAGCATGCCGTAGAGGTCGCGCGGCTCGTCGGGATCGGCGAGGAGGTCGAGTTCCGTGAACATGCCGTGTTCGGCGATCTTCTCCCGCACATAGCGAAGGGCCGAGAAGTCCTCGGTGGCGAAGCCGACGCTGTCGAAGAGCGTGATCTGGTCCGCGCTCCTGCGGCCTTGCATTGCGCCGGTCATGACCTCCCAGAGTTCGATGACGGGGTGATCGGCCGCAAGCTGCTGGATCTCGCCCTCGATGCGGGTCTGCGGCGGATATTCGACGAAGATGTCCGAGCGCAGCAGGATGTCCTTGCTGAGTTCCGTCTTGCCCGGGCAGTCGCCGCCGACCGCGTTGATGTGCACGCCGGGGCCGACATGGTTGTCGGAAAGGATCGTCGCATATTGCTTGTCGGCCGTGACGGTGGTGATGATGTCCGCGCCCTCGACGGCCTCCTCGACCGAGCTGCATTCGACGATGGTGAAGCCGAGGCCCGCGAGGTTGCGCGCGCATTTCTTCGTCGCCGAGGCGTCGATGTCATAAAGGCGTAGCGTGTCGATGCCGAGCAGCGACTTGAAGGCGCGGGCCTGGAATTCGCTCTGCGCACCGTTGCCGATGATCGCCATGGTGCGTGCGTTCGGCCGGGCGAGGTACTTCGCCGCGACGGCCGAGGTCGCCGCGGTGCGCAGCGCCGTCAGGATCGTCATCTCGGTCAGCAGCATCGGATAGCCGTTGCCGACATCCGAGAGCACGCCGAAGGCCGTCACGGTCTGGCGGCCGTCGCGGGTGTTCTTCGGATGGCCGTTGACATATTTGAAGCCGTAGAGCGTGCCGTCGCTTGTCGGCATCAGCTCGATGACGCCTTCCTGCGAATGCGAGGCGACGCGCGGGGTCTTGTCGAAGACCGGCCAGCGGCGGAAATCCTCCTCGATGGTGGCTGCAAGTTCCGTCAGGAACCTGTCGATGCCGACCTTCAGCACCAGCTTCATCATGTGGTCCACGCTGACGAACGGGACGACGTTCAATTTCGGATCCGTGTTCATTTTCCCTCCAACCGGAACAGCGATGCTCAGCCCGCGAGCGTCGGGCGATCCATCACCCGCTTGCCCATCAGGCTGGAAACGAGATCGACGAGCAGCTTGGCGGTCTTGCCGCGCTCGTCGAGGAACGGGTTCAATTCGACGATGTCGAGGCTCGTCACGAGGTCGCTGTCATGGAGCATTTCCATGATCAGGTGCGCCTCGCGGAACGTCGCGCCGCCCGGCACGGTGGTGCCGACGGCGGGCGCGATGTCCGGCTCCAGGAAATCGACGTCGAAGCTGACATGCAGCAGGCCATTTGCGGCCCGGACGCGCTCGATGAAACTGCGCACGAGGACGGCAACGCCGTGCTCGTCGATCACGCGCATGTCGTGCACGGTGATGCCGGTCTTGCGGATGGCGGCCCGCTCGGCGGGATCGACGCTGCGGATGCCGATCATGCAGACGTTTTCGGTCGGAACGGCATGGGCGAGTTCCGGGAAGTAGCCGCCGAAGCCGGCCTGGCCGGTATAGTAGGCGACCGGCGTGCCGTGCAGGTTGCCGCTGGTGGTCGTCTCGAGGTTGTGAAAGTCGGTATGCGCGTCGAGCCAGAGCACGAAGAGCGGCCGGCCGAGTTCGGCGGCGCGGCGCGCAAGGCCCGGCACGGTGCCGGCGGAGATCGCATGGTCGCCGCCGAGGAAGATGGGCATGCCGCCCCTGCTGTGCTCGTAGGCCGCCGCCGAAAGCGCCTCGACCCAGGCGACCGTCTCGCCGAGGTGGTGCACGGCCTTGTTCGGATGGGGCATCTCGGCGAAGGGGCGGGGGCTGAGATTGCCGATGTCCTTCACGGTGTGGCCGAGTTCCTCCAGCGCGGTGCGAAGGCCGGCGATGCGAAGGGCGCTCGGCCCCATCTCGCAGCCGAGCTGCCCCGCACCGATTTGCAAGGGGGCGCCGATCAGCGTGCAGTCCATGGTGTACTCCCGTTCCGTTTTCCCCATTGTAGAAAGCGTAACTGGCAGACTGAATATTGAATTTTGGCATATCGGAATGGCATATTGGTCAGATTGAAAAGCCAGGAGACCAGATTGACATGGATGACCTCGACCGGAAGATCGTCACGCTCCTGCGCGGCAACGGCCGCCGCTCCGTCTCGGACCTTGCTCTCGAAACCGGCGCTTCGCGGGCGACCGTGCGCGGCCGGATCGAGCGCATGGAGGAGGACGGCACCATCCTCGGCTATACGGTGATGCTGCGCGCCGATGCGCTGGAGGACGTCGTGCGCGGCGTCATGATGATCGAGATCGAGGGCCACGTGACCGACCGTGTGATCCGCACGCTCGGCGGCTTCCCGGAAATCTCGCAGATCCACACGACGAACGGCCGCTGGGATCTGCTGGTCGAGCTCAGCGCCGCGAGCCTTGCCGATTTCGACGCCGTGCTGCGCAAGATCCGCCTCGTGCCCGGCATTACCGGCAGTGAAACCAGCCTTCTCCTGTCGACGCCGCGCTCGACAAGGGCAAAGCTCTAGGCTGACTGCATCGGCGGGTGACTTGCAGGCGGATATCGGCGTAAGCTGCCGGGGAAGGCCACCCTCACCAAGCCGGACGCCACGCCATGCCTGTACATCGGAAAATGGACGATGCCGTGTTCTACCTGTCGCTGACAGCCATTCTGCTGGCCGCGGTCGTTTCCGCGATGGCGCTGCGGAACGTAAGAGGGGAAATGGCGGCAAAGCCGGTCATCTCGCATGGTAGCGCCTTTTCCTCGGCAACGCCGGTTGCGATCGCGGGACGGACCTGAGGCAGCCTTGCCCTCATCTTCTAGGAGGATGGCGGCGCCCGGCGGAAAGCGGCACACAGGAGGCAGATACAGTATTCTGCAAAGGGTGCCGACCATGACCGCCTATCCCATCGACCTGATCCGCGCTTCCTTCCCGGCCCTCGACGGCTCCCGCACCGCTTATCTCGACAATCCCGCCGGAACGCTCGTTCCCCGGCCTGTCATCGCGGCCGTGGCCGATGCGATGGCGACGGCATCCGCCAATCTCGGCGGCCGGTTCGCCGCCTCGCAGCGCGCGGACGCCATCTGGCGGACGGCGCACGATGCGGCGGCGGAATTCGTCAACGCGGCCTCCTGGCAGGAGATGATCATCGGCCCGAACATGACGACGCTCGCCTTCCAGATGGGGCGCGTCATCGGCAGGACGTTTTCGCCCGGCGACGAGATCATCGTCACGCGGATGGACCATGAAGGAAACGTCTCGCCCTGGCTGGCGATGGCCGAAGCCTACGGGCTGGTGGTGAAGTGGCTTGCCTTCAACACGGAAAGCTGGCGCATCGAGCCGGAGGACCTTGCGGCCCTTCTCACGCCGCGCACGAAGTTCCTCGCGCTCAACTATGCGTCCAACATGACCGGCAGCATCAACGACGTCGCCGCGCTGACGGCGCTGGCCAAGGCGGCGGGCGCGCTCGTCTGGATCGACGCGGTGCAGCTCGCACCGCATCGTCTGCCGGATGTGCGGGCGATCGGCTGCGATTTCCTCGTCTGCTCCTCCTACAAGTTCTTCGGCCCGCATCTCGGCGTGCTGTGGGGGCGGGAGGAGTTGCTGCGCGCGCTGCCGCCCCATCGCGTGCGCTGCCAGAGCGACGATATTCCGGACCGCTTCTGCACGGGGACGCCGCAGACGGAGCTTCTCGCCGGCCTCACCGCGACGATCGACTATCTCGCCTGGGCGGGCGAGGCGAATGGCCATGCCGGCACGCGGCGCGAGCGCATGGCGGGCGCCTACCACTCGTTCGATTCCTACGAGGCGGCCCTGACGCGCCGGCTGATCAGCGGGCTGACGGGCCTTCCGGGCGTCCGGCTGGTCGGCATCGCCAATCCCAACCTCTTCGCCCACCGCGTGCCGACGATCTCCTTTACCCACGAACGCGTCTCGACGCATCGCTTCGCCGAGGCGCTGGCGGCGGAGGACATCAATATCTGGTCCGGCCACAATTACGCGCTGGAGCCCGCCCGCCATCTCGGCCTGCCGGAAGACGAGGGCGTCGTCCGCATCGGCATCGCCCACTACAATTCCGCCGAGGAGATCGAGCGCACGCTCACGGCGATCGAAAGGCTTGTCGCCTAGCGACAGCCTGTCGTAAAGGAGCGAAAGTAATCGTTTTCCTTCGGGAGTTTAGCAGATGGACCCATGCCAGAATCGCCCGCCGCCAACTGGGTAGCGCCCTTCGCCCACGCGCTCGACCGCTATGACCAGCCCGACGGTGCGCCAGCGCTTCTGGCAGCCATCGGGGCGGTCGCGCCCTTCCAGCTTGCCCTTTCGGTGGTGCATCGGCGCGAGGGCGGCCCGAGCTACGTCTTCGATACGTTCTCGGGCCCACGGGCCAAGCGTGCGGTCCAGCTTTTCATAGCCGGCACCTACCTGCTCAATCCCTTCTACAACGCCTATCTCGCCGGCCTGCCGGCCGGCGTCTACCTGATGCGGGATCTCGCCCCCGACAATTATCTCGATTCCGGTCTTTATCACGGTCTCGAAATCCGCCGTCACGAGGACGAGGAACTGGGTTATCGCACCCATGGATGGCCGGAAGGCATGGAGGAATTGCTCATCGCCATGGACCTGCCGGGCGGCGACATGGCGGAGATCAGCCTGTCGCGCATCCGCAGTGAAGGCGGCTTCGACGAGGCGTCCGTCGCGCGGCTGCGGGAGGCGCATCCGCTGATCACGGCGGTCTTCCGGCGGCTGTGGGCACATCTCGGCCGCAGCGGCAATCAGCAGCAGCCCCGCGCCATCGACCATCTCTTCAGCGATTTCGGCCACGGTCTGCTGAGCCCGCGCGAGCGGGAGGTGGCGCTTCTCATCCTGAAGGGGCATTCCAGCGAATCGATCAGCTATCACCTCGGCATCTCGATCGCGACGGTGAAGACGCACCGGCAGAAGCTCTACGCCAAGCTCAACCTGTCGACCCAGCAGGAACTGTTCTCCGCCTTCCTGCGCAGCCTTAATCTCTAAAGAAAACCGGGCGAAGAGGGGCGCGGCGACCGCGCCCCTTCGCATTGTTCAGCCCTTGAGGCTCTCGCGGATGGCCGCCGAGATCGCGGCAAGGCCCTTGCGCAGCTCGTCTTCCGTCGGCCAGGCATAGCCGATGCGGAAGTGCCGGTCGTCCTGCTCGAACCAGCGGCCGCGGCCGACATAGGCCTGGTGGCGGCTGTAGAGGCTTTCGTGGAAGGCGGCGAGGTCGACATTCGCCGAGGGCACGATGCGCGGGAAGCAGACGCAGCCGCCGGAGGGCTCGATCCACTCGACGAGCGGTTCGGCGACGATCCATTCCTTGACGATGGCGAAGGCGCTGGCGATGCGGGCATTGTTGAAGGCCAGCCATTCGCCGCGCTGGCGAAGCGCGACATAGGCGATGTACTCGTCCACGGTGCTGCCGGAAATGCCGATCTGCTCGCGGGCGGCGAGGAACGTATCCATCAGCGCGGCATCGCGCGTGATCAGCCAGCCGATGCGGATGCCCGGAATGCCGTAGGTCTTGGAGAGCGAGGAAACGCTGATCACCCGGTCCGAGAGGCTGGCGGCCACCGGCAGCATCGTGCCGAAGGTCATCTCGCGGTAGGTCTCGTCGAAGAGCAGGCGAATGCCCTTGCGCTCGACGAGGGCGACGAGCGCCTTCAGTTCCTCCTCGCTGATCATCACGCCCGTCGGATTGTGCGGATAGGTGACGGAGAGATATTTCGTCTCCGGCCGGATCGCCGCTTCGAGCGCCGCAAGGTCGAGCCGGTAGCCGGTCTCGAAGGTGAGGTCGACGATGCTCATGTCGCAGCCGATGGCCCGCGGCGTCTCGAGGTTGGTGGCATAGTTCGGCCGCACCACGACGATGTGGTCGCCGGCCTGCAGCATCGAGGTCGAGATGATGAAGAGCGCGCCCGCCGCGCCCGCGGTCACCAGCACGTCGTCCGGCGAGAGGCCGGTGCCCGTGCCGGCGATCATGCGGCGCAGGTCCGGCGCGCCGCGATGGTCGCCGTAGCACAGCAGGATGTCGTCCAGCTTGAGATTCAGCTCGCCGAGCCTGCGGTCGGCGACCGAGCTTTCCGAGAGGTTGTAGCGGATCGTGTCGTAGCCGAGCTGTTCCGGCGATTCCAGCTCGATGGGCATGCGTGCATATTTCATGATGGCTCTCCCTTTGCCTTCTGAAGACAAGGGCTAGATCAAGCGCGCGACACAATCCATCCACCCTGAGGGTGATGCCGGCCATCATCCTTTGGGTGGATTTCATCCCCCATTGTGCAGGCGCATCGTTCCCCACCGGCGGAAGAGGACCGCCGTAAGGCCCGAGCCAACAAGAAAAGGGGAATGCCATGAAATTCATGATCGGTCTGTTGTCCGCCGCAATTGTAGGCTTGGCGGGCGCGATGCCTGCCCATGCGGAAACCCTGCGCGTCGGCATGGAATGCACCTATGCCCCGTTCAACTATCGCACGCCCGAGGGGGAGATGGCCGGCTACGACGTCGATGTCGCCAAGGGCATCGCCGAGCGCATCGGCGTGGATCTCGAATATGTCTGCCAGGAATGGGACGGCATGCTGCCGGCGCTTCTCGCCAGCAAGTTCGACCTCATCGTCGCCTCCATGTCGATCACCGAGGAGCGCAAGCAGAAGATCGACTTCTCCATTCCCTACCGCGTCTCGCTCGGCCGTATCCTGGGGGCGAAGGATGCCGGGCTGAAGCTCTTCGACGATGCCGGCAAGCCGAACCCGGAGGCTTTCAACGGCCTGCGCTTCGGCGTCGAGCGCGCCTCGACCTATGCCAAGTGGGTGGAAGCCAAGCTGCCGGGCGCCGAGATCGTGCTCTATGACGGCGCCCAGCCGATGCTGCTCGACCTGCAGAACGGCCGCATCGACATCGCCATCACCAACCCCATGAAGGCCTATCTCGATTTCCTCAGCAAGGAGAACGGCGCAGGCTTCGAGTTCGTCTCGCCGCCGATCGACGAAGTCGAATATTTCGGTCCGGGCGTCGGCGTCGGCCTGCGCAAGGGCAATGACGAATTGCTCGCCAAGATCGACAAGGCGCTGGAAGACATGATCAAGGACGGATCGCTCGAAAAGTACAGCAGCAAATACTTCCCCTTCTCCATCCAGCCGTCGGGCTGGAAGGGCGTCGGCGAGTAAAGGAACCCGCGGGCGCCGCGCCGTGCGGCGCCCGGCTTGCTCTAGGGAGGTATCGCCATGTCGCTACTCGACGGCTGGTGGGACGATTTCTTCTTCGGCCTGCTGACGGTGTTGCAGGTCTTCTGCATCGCGCTCGTCATCGCGGTGGTGTGCGGGCTGCTCGGCGCTTCGGCCAAGCTTTCGAACAGCCGCGTCCTGCGCGGCATCGCCCAGGCCTACACCATCGTCTTTCGCGGCGCGCCGGAGCTTCTGGTGCTGCTGCTCTTCTATTTCGGCATGGCCATCACGCTGACCTGGTTCGTGCAGGTCTTCGATCCGTCGGTGAAGTTCATCGACCTGCCGCCGTTCTGGGCGGGCTCCATCGCGATCGGCCTCATCGTCGGCGCCTATATGACGGAGACCTTCCGCGGCGCCTTCCTTGGCGTCGACCGCGGTCAGGTCGAGGCGGCGCGGGCGCTCAGCCTCAAGCGCCACCAGATCTTCCGCTATGTGCGCTTTCCGCAGATGTGGCGGCTGGCGCTGCCGAATTTCGGCAACCACATGCTGTCCATCATGAAGGATACGGCCCTCGTCTCGATCATCGGCCTCGAGGAAATCCTCTTCGTCGCCAAGATGGCGAATTCCATCATCCACCGGCCCTTCCTGCTCTACATGACGGTGGCCCTGATCTACCTCGCCGTGACGACCGTCATCACCTCTATCGTCGCCTGGCTCGAACTGCGCGCCAACCGCCATCTGAGAGGTGCACGATGAATTTCGACGTCTCGCTGATCGCCACCAGCCTGCCGAAGATCCTGCACGGCCTCGGGCTGACGCTCAACCTCCTCGTCGTCTCGACCCTGATCGGGCTGGTACTCGCCGTCGGCATCCTGCTGATGCGGCTTTCCAAACGGGCCTGGCTGGTCTGGCCGGCCAAGGCCTATATCTACTTCTTCCGCGGCACGCCGCTGCTCGTGCAGCTCTTCGTGATCTATCACGGCCTGCCGCAGTTCGGCTTCATTCGCCACAGCATCCTCTGGCCGATCCTGCGCGAGCCCTACTGGTGCTCGGTCATCGCGCTTTCGCTGAACACGGCCGCCTATGTCTCGGAAATCCTGCGCGGCGGGGTGCTGGGTGTCGACAAGGGCTTCGTCGAGGCGGGCAAGGCGCTCGGCCTCAGCAAATTCCAGCGGGCAAGCCGCATCACGGCGCCGCTCGCCGTGCGGCTGGCGCTTCCGGCCTACGGCAACGAGATCGTGTCGATGCTGAAATCGACCGCGCTCGCCTCCACCGTCACGCTGATGGAGATGACGGGCGTCGCCCGCACCATCGTCGCCGACACCTTCGCTCCCTACGAGATCTTCATCGCCGCGACGATCATCTATCTCGTGCTCGTCTGGATCATCCAGACCGGCTTCTCGATGATCGAAACCTATGCGAACCGCCATGCAAGAAGGACCTGACGCCATGACGGATATCATCGTCCTGGAAAAGATGAACAAGTTCTACGGCACCTACCACGCCCTGAAGGATGTGGACCTCACGATCGCCAAGGGGGAGAAGGTCGTCGTCTGCGGGCCATCCGGCTCGGGAAAATCGACGATGATCCGCTGCATCAACCGGCTGGAGGAGCACAATAGCGGTCGCATCCTCGTCGGCGGCGAGGAGCTGACGGACGACGAGAAGAAGATCGACCTCGTGCGGCGCGAGGTGGGCATGGTGTTCCAGAGTTTCAACCTCTTCCCGCACATGACGGTCCTCGAAAACCTGACGCTCGCGCCCCGGCTGGTGCGCCGGATGCCGACGCCGGAGGCCGAGGCCATCGCGATGAAGTACCTCAACCGCGTACGCATTCCCGACCAAGCGCACAAATATCCCTCCCAGCTTTCCGGCGGCCAGCAGCAGCGCGTGGCGATCGCCCGCGCGCTCTGCATGAACCCGGAGGTCATGCTGTTCGACGAGCCGACCTCCGCGCTCGACCCGGAGATGATCTCGGAGGTGCTGGACGTCATGACCGACCTTGCCCGCGAGGGCATGACGATGGTCTGCGTGACGCACGAGATGGGCTTTGCCCGCTCGGTGGCCGACCGCATCGTCTTCATGGACCGTGGCGAGATCGTCGAGGTCTCCACACCGGCCGAATTCTTCGCAGCCCCCAAATCCGAGCGCGCCCGCACGTTCCTCGGACAGATTCTTGCCCATTGAGATCAGACATGACCGATATTGCCGAAACCTTCCTCGCCTTCGCCGAAAAGATCGCCGACAGCTCCCGCGCCCTGCTTCTTGCCGCCGCGCAGGAGGCGCCCCGTGTCGACCTCAAGCAGGATGCGAGTTTCGTGACCGCCACCGACCGCGCCGTCGAGGCACGGCTGCGCGAGGAAATCCACGCGGCCTTCCCGGACCACGGCATCATGGGCGAGGAATATGGCAGCGAACGGCTTGACGCCGAATTCGTCTGGGTGCTGGATCCCATCGACGGCACGGCGGCCTGGGTCGCGGGCATTCCCGTCTACGGCACGCTGATTTCGCTGGCGCGCGGCGGCAAGCCGCTGCTCGGCGTCATCGATCTTCCGGCCACCGGCGAACGGCTCACGGGCATTTCCGGCCGAGGCGCATGGCACAATGGCAAGGCGATCCGCTGCCGCAAGGGCACCTCCCTTGCCGACGCCTATATGACATCTTCCAATCCGCGCTTCATTCCGGAAGCGGACCGCGCGCCCTTCGCACGTCTCGACGATGCCGTGCAGTTCACCCAGTACGGCGGAAGCTGCTACAGTTATGCCTGCCTTGCCCGCGGCCGCACCGACCTTGCCGTCGATGCCGGCTTCGACGCCTACGACCTCTTCGCGCCGACCGCCATCATCGAAGGTGCCGGCGGCATCGTGACGGACTGGCGGGGCGGCCCGCTCGATCTTGCCTGGCGCGGCTGCGTCGTGGCGGCGGGGGACGAGGCGCTGCACGCGAAGGCGCTGGACCTGCTGGGGGCCGGCTGAGCCTAGATTTCCTCGATCGCGTCGTGGAGCGTCTCGATGGCCGAGAGGCGGCCGCGGCGCTTGGCGCCGGCAAGCTCCATCACGCGGGTCGCGAGCAGGTCCGTCAGGGCCATGACGGCGACATGGCTGTAGAGCGGCCCGGCCGCTGCCGTCTGGCAGCGGAAATGCCATGTCACCTCGCCAAGGCGCTCGCAGTCGTCGTCCGTCACGACCATCGTCTTCGCGCCGGTCTTGACGATCTGCGAGAGGATGAGCGGGAAGGCGCGGACCTGCCGGCGCAGCCCGTAGGCGATGACGCAATCCTCCCTTCCGATACTGGCGATATGCTCGGCCATCGTCTGGCCGGCATGGGGAAGCGACACCGTGTTCTCGATGATCTGCTGGACCTGCCATTGCAGGTAGGTGGCGAAGGACTGGCTGGTGCGGAAGCCGACGATCCAGACGCGGCGGGCCGACAGCATCGCCTGCGCGACGTCGTCGATCTCCTGCAGGGTGATGGCCGCGAAGGAGCGGTCGATATTGGCGTGAATCTGCTGGAGATGGGCATGCAGCGTCTGGTCCGGCGGGTCGGCGGGCGACACGACGCGGTAGAGCGCGGCGCCCGACATCTGCTCGGACCGCACATGCCGGCGCGCTTCCTCGTAATTCGTATAACCGAGCCGCTGCACGAAGCGCGAGACGGTGGCGTTGGAGACATTCGCCAGCCGCGCCAGCTCTGATGCGGTATAGCTTGCAAGCTCCCCCGGAAAGCTGAGCACGAAATCCGCCAGCCGCCGCTCCGCCGGATGCATCTGGCGCAACTCGTTTCTGATGCGCTGGAGAAATGACTGCTTGGGAACGGGCTGCTGCATCCGGGCATCCATGAAAATCTTCTTTCGTGAACTCTAGCCGTTGCCGGCCGGGAAGGGAACTGCCTTTTCGCCGAGGCTGATAGAAATAGCCGTGATAACAAGAGGTTCAGCACGTTTTCCTTAGGCCGGAAGGGGGCGCCTGAAAATAGTTTTTCCATGAATGTATTTTTTTGTGGACGCCTTCTGTGAAAAAGTGTTTTCATAAAGTCGTGGCCGGCGGAGGTTTCCGGCTGCTCTTCGAAAGAGACGACCGCCTGCCGGCCGGCGGTTGGAAAACGGGACGGATGCCGGCGCAACCATCAGATAAGCAGGCTCGCCTTCCGGCTGGGCATGCGACACAGTCCTATGGGAGGATAGCTGTGGAAACGAAACCGAAAACGACGGTCTCGACCCTCGAGGAGAGGGACCGGACATTCAAGCGCATCGCCTGGCGAATTCTGCCCTTCGCCACGCTGGTCTATATCTTCGCATGGCTCGACCGGGTGAATGTCGGCTTTGCCAAACTCACCATGCTCGACGACCTCGGCTGGAGCGACGCCGTCTACGGCGCGGGCGCGGGCATCTTCTTCTTCGGCTATTTCCTGTTCGAAGTGCCGAGCAACCTGCTCCTGCAGAAGATCGGCGCGCCGAAGACCATCCTGCGCATCGCGCTCGGCTGGGGCGTCGTGTCCGTGCTGATGGCGCTGTGCACGCAGCCCTGGCATTTCTACGTGCTGCGTTTCCTGCAGGGCGCCTTCGAGGCCGGTCTTCATCCGGGTCTCATCCTCTATCTCACCTATTGGCTGCCGGCGCACCGGCGTTCGCGCGCCATCGCCATCTTCATGTCCGCCTCGCCCATCGCTTTGCTTCTGGGCAGTCCGCTCGCCGCCTATATCATGACGAGCACCGACGGCCTGATGGGCTTCAGGGACTGGCAATGGCTCTTCATCATCGAGGGCGTCCCATCGATCATCCTCGGCCTGCTCGCCGTCTTCGTGATGACCGCAAAGCCGAGCGAGGCAAAGTGGCTGAGCCAGGCCGAGCGCGACCAGGTGGCCTACGAGCTCGACCAGGAGGCGGCGCAGATGCAGGGCCGCGAGCACAAGTTCGGTGCCGCGCTGCGTAGCCGGGACGTCTGGGTTCTCATCCTCACTCTCTTCTGCATCATCACCGGCAATGCGACGCTCTCCTTCTACGGGCCGAGCCTCATCACCGCCGCCGGCTTTACGGATATCACGGTGGTCGGCTGGATCATGTCGGGCATCTTCCTGTTCGGCTGGATGGGCATGATGACCAATGGCTGGCTTTCCGACCGCAGCCACGAATCCCGCTGGCACACGGCCGTCGCCGCCGCGCTCGGCGCCACGGGCCTCGTGCTGGCGGCGTTCGCCCAGGAAGCCGGCAGCGCGCCGGGCGTCATCGCGGCGCTTGCCCTTTCGGCAGCGGGTACGATGGGCTCCATCCCGGTGTTCTGGAGCCTGCCGCCGCGCTTCATGTCGGGAACGGCGCTTGCCGCCGGTGTCGCGCTCATCAATTCCATCGCGAACCTTGCCGGCTATTTCGCCCCGCAGTTCCTCGGCGCCATCAAGACCGCCACGGGCGTTTATTCGCCCGGCCTCTTCATCATCGCCGGGGTGGAGTTCATCGCCGTGCTGCTGATCCTCCTCTTCATCCGCAAGGAGCCGGCCGAAACCACCGCCCTGCCGGCCGGAAAAGCTGCAGCTTCGTGATCCGGCGCGCCGCCCGCATGCCGAAAGCCTGCGGGCGGCGGCCCTATAACAGCATACAAGGAGAACCGACGTGACCGACGCCCCCGAGACCGCAAAGCCGCTGCCGCGCGAAACCTTCTACAATCGCTCCATGAGCCTGCCGGACGAGCTGATGGTCGGCACCACCGACATCCATGTCCATAGCGGCCCCTGGCTGAAATCCTGCCCCGGCCGGCTGACGCCCTTCGAGATCGCCGAGCAGGCGAAGGCGGCGGGCATGAAGGCGCTCGTCTTCTACGACCACACGCTCGGCGTCAGCAACGGCACGTCCCAGCTGGTCAACTGGCAGGTGCCGGGCATCGATGTCTTCGGCGGCATCATCCTCACCTCCAATTTCGGCGGCCTCAATCCGCGCGCCGTCAAGACGGCGCTCTATTACGGCGCCGGCGCCCGCTTCGTGCATTTCGGCGCCCATTGCACCCATTACATGGCGAGCCACGAAGGCTCCTTCGTCGACGGCAAGCCGGTCTATTTCAAGGACCAGTATCCGAAATTCGCCAAGGACGAATTGTCCCGCGCGGTCCGCATTCCGCTGGAGGGGCCGATTTCGGACGAGCTTGCCGAGATCCTCCAGCTCATCGCCGATCATCCCCATGTTCATCTCAATACCGGGCACATCTCCGCCGAAGAGGCGATCCGGCTCGTGGACCTGGCCATCGAGTTCGGTATCAGGAAGATCGTCGTCGCCCATCCCTGCCGCGTCCGCCTGTCGACGCAGCAGCAGAAGGACCTTGCGAAGAAGGGCGTGCTGCTCGAAGGCTGCGTGTCGGACTGGATGTTCCATCGCGGCTTGCCGCGCACGAACTACTATGTCGAGCGCGAATGGGCGGACCAGATCGCCGGCATCGCCAGCTCGCCGGATGCCTTCAGCGGCATCGTGCCCTGGGCACGCCAGATTCGCGAAATCGGCATCGAGCATTTCGTGGTCGGCACCGATTACGGCATCCGCTCCGGCCCGACGCCCGTCGAGGGCATGCGTGTCCTGATCAGCTCGCTTCTCGATCTGGAGTTCACACCGGAAGAAATCCACACCATGGTCAAGACCAATCCCGAAAACCTGCTGGACCTCTAGGAAGAGTGCCGGGCGGAAACGCCCGGCGAACCCATCGGCGAAGGTAGACGGGCATGCCCGGCTGCCTTCGCACACAAGGAATAGGCCATGAAGCCCCTGCTTCTCATCAATCCCAACACCAATGCCGCCACGACCGAGGAAATGGTGGCGATCGCGCGCAACACCGCGCCTGCCGGTCAGGCGGTGGAGGGCGCGACGGTCCGGCGCGGCGCGCCGCTCATCTATGACGACGCGCTGCTGTCGGTCGGAGCCTCCGCCGTCGTGGAACTGGCGAGGACGCTCGATCTTGCCCGCTATTCCGGCATCGTCGTCGCGGCCTTCGGCGATCCGGGCATCGACGCGCTGCGGCGGTTCGCGCCGGTGCCGGTCACCGGCATCGCCGAGGCCGGCATCATTGAGGCGGCCGGTGCCGGACGGCGCTTCTCCATCGTCACCACGACGCCCGACCTCGTCGAAGCGATCGAAAAGCGGGTGGAAGCTTATGGCTTTTCCGCATCCTTCACCGGCGTCCGCCTCACGCAGGGCGACGTCGCCAGCGTGATGAGCGACCCGGTGCGGCTGGAGGAAAGCCTCATGGAGGCCTGCGCCCTTGCGATCTCCGAGGACCATGCGGAGGCGGTCATCATCGGCGGCGGGCCGCTCGCCGTTCACGCCGTCGCGCTGGGCGCCCGTTTCGAGGTTCCCATCATCGAGCCCGTCCCGGCGGCCATTCGCCTCGCGCTTGCAAGGACCGCCATGGCGGATGCGACGGCCTGAGCCGCGAGGCTTATGGCTGCCCGCCCGACCTTTCCCTATCCGCGGTCGACCAGCACCCGTGTTTCGGGCGAGCGCTGTGGACCGTGCCGGCAACTTCTGGCAGGACAGGTATAAACGGATGTTCGCCGCTCCGGCGGACAATGGGAGGCGGATTTCATGACGGGCATTACAATTCTGGACGGCGGCATGAGCCGTGAGCTGGTCCGCCTCGGGGCCGAGCTGCGGCAGCCCGAATGGTCGGCGGTGGCGCTGATGGAAAGCCCGGATATCGTCCGGCAGGTGCATGCGGAATTCATTGCCGCCGGGGCGGATGTCATCACGACGAACAGCTATGCGCTGGTGCCCTTCCATATCGGCGAGGCGCGGTTTCGCGCGGAGGGACGCCGGCTTATCGCGCTGGCCGGCCGGCTGGCTCGGGAAGCGGCGGACGCGGCCGGGGAGCGAAAGGTCAAGGTCGCAGGTTCGCTGCCGCCGATCTTCGGGTCCTACGAGCCGCAGCTTTTCCAGCCGGAGCGCGTGCAGGACTATCTCGGCGTCCTGGTCGAGGAGCTCGATCCCTACGTCGATGTCTTCCTCGGCGAGACGCTCAGCCTGATCGCGGAGGCGCAAGCCGTGGAGCGGGCGGTGGCGTCCAGTGGAAAGCCCTTCTGGATCTCCTTCACGCTGCAGGACGAGCCGGGCGCCGAAACGCAGCCGCCCGCGCTGCGCTCCGGCGAGAGCGTGACGGACGCGGCCCGCTGGATCGCAGCCTCTACGGCTTCGGCGATGCTGTTTAATTGCAGCCGGCCCGAGGTGATGCGGCAGGCGGTCGATGTCGCGGCCGCCATCCTCTCGGAAAGCGGCCGCCCGGTCGAGATCGGCGTCTATGCCAATGCCTTCACCACGGAGGACGAGGGCGCGGCGAACGAGGCGCTGCATGCCATCCGCGACGACCTTTCGGCGGACCGTTACGCCGCCTTCGCCTGCGACTGGGCGGAAAGCGGCGCGACGATGATCGGCGGCTGCTGCGGGGTCGGCGCGTCGCATATCCATAACCTGCGCCGGCGGCTCGGCTGACCGCCGCCGACGGCGGCCGGCTACTCGACGACCTTGATCCGCCCCTTCATGTTGGGGTGGAACCGGCAATAGTAGTCGACGGTGTCTCCGGCGGTTACGACATGCGTCGCTTTCTTGCCGGGCGGGATGGTGACCTCCCAACCGCCCTTGACGGTGGCGGTGTGGGCGAAGGGATCGTCGTTCGTCCATTCGATGGTCTCGCCCGCCCTGACCTCGATCTCGGCCGGCTGGAACGCGAGATTCCTGATCGCGACATGCACCGTGCCGTCATGAGCGCGGGCGAGCGTGCCGCCGGCAAGCGCCGCCGCGCCCGTGGCAAGCACCTGCCTTCGGGTGAGAAGGAGGATCGTCATTTCAGGTCCGCCGCGACATGTTCGGCATGCTGCTCATGGCCCTGGAACAGCTTGAGGCCGGTCTCCAGCAGGCTCTTCAGCTCCGCATTCTGCGCCGAGGGAATGAGCAGCGTCTCCAGCGCGCCGTTCACCTGCTTGTGGTAGGCGACCTCGTTTTCGATATAGGCCTTGTCGAAGGCCTTGCCTTCGAGCTTGCCGAGTTCGGCGCGCTTCTCGTCGGCCGCCTTGACGAGCGCCTTGCTGGTCGCGTTGTCCTCCGGCGTGACCTTGAGCTTCTTGACGAGCGCCAGCGCCATCTCGTTGACGGCCTCGTGGTCCTTCTTCATGGATTCGGCGAAGGCCTTGACCTCGGCGTTCTTGGTCTTCTGGAGGGCAAGCTTGGCGGCCTCGACATCGATGACGCCGGCGCTGTAGGCGATATGGGCGATCTGCGGGTCGGTCGGCTTGTCGGCGGCCAGCGCGAAAGAGGCGGTCATGGCCATGCAGGTCGCGGCGAGAGTGGAAATCAGGGTTTTCATCGGGCTCTCCTTGGCGCCGCCGGGTGGCCGGCGCCGGTTTCGTTGACGCGGCATTGGATGCCGGCCCCGCTGAGAGGTTCCCGCTATTCCGCAAGCCCGAGTTTCGAGAGAACGGCCTGGGTCAGCCGCTCGCAGCGCACTCCCGCGAAGGGAAAGGCCTCGACGAGGACTGGGCCGATCCGCTCCTCGAGTTGGGTGCGGATGAGCTTGCGAGCGCGGTGCAGGCGGGTCTTGACCGTTGCCGGGGCAAGCTCCAGCAGCGCCGCTGTTTCCTCCACGCTGAGGCCCTCGATGACGCGGGCGACGAAGACGAGGCGGAAGGTTTCGGGAAGCGCGTCGGTTGCCTCCTCGACGAGGTGAAGAAGCTGTCGCTGCGCCATGACGCGCTCCGGATCGGCAATGGAAGAGGCAAGGGGGAAGGGGATGATCTCGGCTTTCGCCAGTTCCGGCGCAGGCGCGACCCGCTTCATCCGCTTCTGCGCGCGAAGCCGCATCAGGGCGGCATTGAGCGCGATGCGCGACAGCCAGGTCGATAGCGAGGCCTCGCCCTGGAAGCGGCCGAGATTGGCGAAGGCGCGAAGATAGGCCTCCTGCAGCACGTCTTCCGCATCGGCATTGTTCCGCAGCACGGCGCGCACGAGCCGGTAGAGCCGCTGGTTATGGGTCCTGATGATGGCACGGACAGCCTGCGCCTCGCCCGCCGTAGCGCGCCGGACGAGATCGGCTTCCCCTTCCACGGGGACGGCTATGGGAATGGTCGGCATGGCTGGCATCGGCACGCTCCTTCGAAACGGACATTGGATGCCAGACTTCCGGCGAGGTTCCCGCGGGATGTGATTTTCTGCGGAAAGGTCCTTTGCCGCCGGTAACCACCCGCATTTTGCGCCGCTGCCGGAAGGATGTCGACGGCCCTTCCTCCGGCACGGGCCTTGAAAATATATCGTATCACGATATAATTATTCTGCATCGAACGGAGGACCATCCGATGGCGACGGATCTGGCAGCACTGAAGAGCGAGCTTCTCGAACTGGATCGGCAGCTTCAGAAGGCGGCGCACCATCCGGCGCATGGCGCCGAGGCGGAGGCCTTGCAATCCGGGCAACTCGCCGCTCTCAGGCAGCGTCTCGACCAGCGTCTCGCCACGCTGGACGGCAGCGCCTGGCAGGTTCTCCTCCTGGAATGGCGCTACGACTTCGCGCTTCTCTTCGACCAGATCCGCCTCTGGATGGCGCAGGTCGATGCCAGCTTCGACACCGGGCCCGTCCTGAAGAAATGATCTTGAGGGGCAGCCCGGTGCCGAGGTGGCCTTTTCGCTAGCCGGCTTTTCCGGGCGCCGTCTTTCTCGGCCCGAGATAGGGCTTGCGCTCGTTCTCCAGCGTGTTGGCGGCATGGCGCAGCCGCAGCAGATCCTTGCGCGCCACCAGCCCCACGAGCCGGCCGCTCTGCGGATCGACCACCGGAATGCGGCCGACATCGGTCGCAAGCATCAGGTCGGCGACATAGCCGATCGTATCCTCCGGATGGGCGACGGGCACCGACGTATCGGAAACCCGCTCGTCGAGGCTCTGGTCGGCCAGTGCCGGGTTCTGCTGCCAGCGCAGCGCGTCGCCGCGCGAGACGACGCCCTTCAGCAGCCCGTCCGCGTCGATCACCGGATAGATCCGGTGCGTCTTCTCCGTGGTGGCGAAGAAAGCGGAGGCCTCGCCCACGCGCATCTGCGCGGGAAGCGTGTCGACCGCCTCGATCATGATGTCGCGGGCGCGGGCATATTCGAAGGGATCGATGCCGTATTCGCGGGTGATGTGCTGGCCCCGCCGGGCGATCTTCTCGGTCAGGATGGAACGGCGCAGGAGGAGCACGGTGACGGCATAGGCGGAGATCGTCGCGGCAAGCAGCGGCAGCAGGCTGGAGACGTCGCCGGTGAGTTCGACCGCGAAGAAGGTGCCGGTCAGCGGCGCGCGCATCGTGCCGCCCATCATCGCCGCCATGCCGAGCAGCGCCCAGAATCCCGGATCGCCGGGAAACACCAGCCCGACCAGCCAGCCGAGCGCCCCGCCGAGAATGAGAAGCGGCGCGAGCACCCCGCCCGACGTGCCCGACGACAGCGAGACCAGCCAGACCGCGGCCTTGACCAGCAGGATCGTCAGCACGGCCTGCGGCAGCATGCGGCTGTTGAGGAGACCGTCGATGATGTCGTAGCCGACGCCGAGCGCTCGCGGCTCGATCAGACCGCCGAGGCCGACGGCAAGGCCGCCGATCGCCGGGCACCACATCCAGTGGACCGGCAGTGCCTCGAAGGCGTCCTCGATCCGGTAGAGCAGCATCGTCAGGAGGCCGGACTGCAGGCCGGCGATGAGGCCGGCGACGGCGCAAAGGCCGATGCCCCACCACGGAAGGTCCATGTGGAACTGCCGGGGAAAGAGAGCCCCCGCCTCGAAGAGGAACGGACGCCAGCAGGCCGAGACGCAGGCGGCGATCGCAACGGGAATGAAGCTGCGCGGTTTCCATTCGAAAAGCAGAAGCTCGACGGCGAGCGTCACGGCGGCGATTGGCGAGCCGAAGATGGCGGTCATGCCGGCGGCGGCGCCCGCCACCAGCAGCGTCTTGCGCTCGGCCGCGCTCATGTGGAAGCACTGGGCGAAGAGCGATCCGATCGCCCCGCCCGTCATGATGATCGGCCCCTCGGCGCCGAACGGGCCGCCCGTGCCGATGGAGATCGCCGAGGAGAGCGGTTTCAGGATCGCGACCTTCGGCGACATGCGGCTGCCGCCGATGAGGATCGCCTCGATAGCTTCGGGAATGCCGTGGCCGCGGATCTTCTCCGAGCCGAAGCGTGCCATCAGGCCGATGATCAGGCCGCCGATGGCGGGCGTCAGGACCATCCAGAGCGAGCGCGGGGCCTGTGCTGGAGAGGTTGCCGCAAGGCTGAACTGCCCGAACCAGGCGAGATTGGTGACGAGCGCGATCAGGCTCACCAGGAGCTTGGCGGCGAGCGCGCCGCCGCTGCCGACGATGAGCGCCATGCCTATCAGGGCGAGCACGCGCCGGTCCGTCGTGAAATCGCCGGCCTCGCGCCGGGCTAGGCCGCCCGTGAAGTCGTGCGGGCGGTGATGGGGCTTCGTTTGGGGCATGGCTTTCCCGTCGCTGAAATGGTGAAGGCGGCCGCAGATACATCGTAATACGATATAAATCAACAGGGATTGCCGGCTGGCGAGAAGGTCATTTGGCGCACTAGCCCGCCGGCCCAACCTGCGGTAAGCCGGTGGAGGGATGTTGTTGCGGAAAATGCCGGCGGCGGCCGGAATGCGGAAGCGGGAGCGGAGAATGGCGAAGGACAGGCTGAGCGATGCCGATTACGAAGCGCTCTCGAACCTGCGCTACACGCTGCGCCGCTTCATGGATTTCAGCACCTCGGCGGCGCATCACGAAGGGCTTCCCGCCCAGCAGCATCAGGCGCTCCTGACGATAAGGGGGCACCGCGATGAAGAGCCGATGACCGTCGGCCGGCTTGCCGAGCGGCTGCTGATCGCGCCCCATTCAGCGACGGAACTCGTCGGCCGGCTCGTTGCCGCCGGCTATGTGACGCGGCATTCCGACCCTGCCGACCGCCGCCGCCAGACCCTCGCGTTGACGGACAAGGCCGATGCCATCCTGGAAAGGCTGACCGCCATCCATCTCACGGAAATCCGTGAAATGGCGCCGCGGCTGATCGACATTCTCCGCACGCTCGATGTCGGACGTTAGGGGCGGGCTCCATCAAATCCCGGCGATGATTGCCGAAACGATGGGGACGGCAGCAAGTTAATCTGATGCGGGATCGTCATGATGGGCCGGGCCGGAATGAAGCGGCACGCGGCGCGCCGGCCTAGGCGATCATCGCCTGGTCGTTTGGAAAGGACACCAGCGCCGGCGTCGCCTTGATCGCGCTGCGGGTTCGGTTGCGCCCCGCGCTCTTGGCTTCGTAAAGCAGCTTGTCGGCGCGTTCGTAAAGTGCGGCGAAACCTTCGCTGCCAAAGATGTTCGTCACGCCCATGCTGGCAGTCACGGGGCGCCCGAGCCCCGAAACGGCATGAGCGACAATTGCGGGAATTGCCTGGCGGCGAAGCTCGGCCTGGGCTTCGGCATCGTCTCCGCGCAAGAGAAGCACGAATTCCTCGCCGCCGAGGCGATATGCGCGAACGTCAGGACTTGCCTGGAGCGCACTGCCCACAGCCTTGAGCACCTCGTCCCCGACGCCGTGCCCGTTCACATCATTGATCGCCTTGAAATGGTCGAGGTCGATGACAGCCAGCGCGGCGAAGCCTTCGCCGCGAAGTTGCTCGAACTGGCGCTCGATGGCCCGCCGGTTGAACAAACCCGTCAACGCATCCGTTTCGGACAGCCGTTCGAGCAGCTCGGCTTCGTTGCGTGCGCGGTCCCGCTCGCGCTTCATGGTGACGAAGCGCTCTGCCACGCCAAGCGTCGTGAAAAGGACTTCACACGCGCAACCCACATAGAACAGGAACATGGCGTCAGTGCTGTGCAGCCAGGGAACAACACCCGTCACCAGACGAACCAGCCCGACCACGATTATCGGCGTGTAGCCTATCGCCTGATACCTCGCGGCGCGGCTTCCGCGACGCAGAGAATCGATCATGGACAATATGAAGATACCGAGGATCGGCGCAAACGCCGCCGTGTAGGCGCTCGCCTGCATGGGGCGCGCAACGAAGGGAAACGCCGCATGAAACACGCTCAGGCATATCGCCCACACCGCGCAATAGGGTAGCAGACGCCGCAGGAGCGGATGCATCAATCCTGGCTCGATGAAGCTGTGGGTGAACATCGCTCCCGACCCGACCGTCATCCCGAAGATCAATGTCGTCATCCAGCTCAACGTCATCGCCGGAGGATCGAAAAGCACGACTGACAGGCCGGATGAAACCAGAACGGTCATCAGCAGCGAAAGCGTGAGGGCCGAGTGCCAGAGAACGAAAGATTCGCGCAGGGCCCGGTAGAACGCTGCGTTGAAGATAAGGGGCATGACGAGCATGCCCGCAAGCCCTGCCAGGACCAGCAGGAACCGCATGTCACCCGTGTCAACGGCCGGATCCGTCGGGGCAAGATAGGCCCCCTCCAGCGTCATCCGATGGCTCGGCAGGTCGATCGCGACGACGACATGCGCGGTCTCGCGCGTCACCTCCGGCAGGGAGGCCTTGAAGTACCCGCCAGCCAGCGAACTGGGCAGGGCGGCCGCGGGAACGGAAGTTTGCCGGACCGCGCCCTCCTTATCGATCGCCAGAAGATGCATCGTTTCAAGTGCACTTCGCCTTGAGAGGAGATATCGGGGAAGGGCATTGTCGGGTGTGATGTCGAAGCGGAGCAGCACGCGCTCGGCATCGATGGAGAATTCCCGGGTGCCGCAGGACCACCGGCTTTCCTGCCGTGCTATCGCGACCACGTCCTCCGACAGATCGCCGGATGCCCAGCAGGAACTGCGAATCTCGGAAGAATCCGCTGCGCTTGCCAATGCAGTGCTGAAATATGTCAGCATCACTAGAAGCAGGAAGGCCACCGGACGTCTGTTTCGAAACCCACTCGAAGTCATGCATCTCCGTTAGGGCAAAAAGCTTTTGATGCCGTTAATCGCCGCGGCCCGGCATGAGGCCGATCTTTCGCTGTCACGCTGGAGAGATAGCGGTGCGGGTTCGGAAAATCGCCATCTGGCGGTCTTCGGACGCATGCCGGCAAGCTGGAGGTGCACCGGCTGAAATTCCTATGGAATTCCTATTTTTTCACCTTCCGGCCGCTCTCGAATGCCTATCCGGTTCGGCTGCATATTGAAGCGCGGGAGATCGAAGGATCCCTGCGCCAGGTGATTTCGCGGTGTGCTTTCGAAGAGCGTCCGCGGCTTGTCTGGCCCCCGATAACGGAGTCCAGAGTGATGATGGATGTTCTCCTGACAGGCGCGGTGCTCGCCTTCTTCGCATTCTGTGTTGTCTACACGCGCGCCTGCGAACGGTTGTGAGGGAGGGTGCGATGTCGTTCGATTATGCGTTCGGCGGCGCCGTTGCCGTCTTCCTGACCATTTACCTCGCCTACGCCCTCATTCGCCCGGAACGCTTCTGAACGGAAGCAATGCTGCCGGTAACGAAAGTTTTGCCCATGACCTTCATCGGATGGCTACAGATCCTTCTTTTCTGCGGGATCGTCCTTGCCCTCGTCAAACCGCTCGGCGCCTATATGACGCGCGTCTTTGCCGGGGAGCGAACCTTCCTTTCCCCCGTGCTGGTTCCCGTCGAACGGGGCCTTTATGCGCTGGCCGGCACCAGCGAGCGCGAGGAGCAGCGCTGGACGGCCTATGCCGTCGCCATGCTGGCCTTCAACCTTGCCGGGCTGCTGCTGCTTTACGCATTGCAGCGCCTGCAGGGCGCGTTGCCGCTCAATCCCGCCGGCTTGTCCGACGTCGCGCCGGAGCTTGCCTTCAACACCGCCGTCAGTTTCGTCACCAATACCAACTGGCAGAACTACGGCGGCGAGAGCACCATGTCCTATCTCACCCAGATGGCGGGATTGACGGTGCAGAACTTCGTTTCCGCAGCCACCGGCATGGCGATCGCCGTCGCGCTCATCCGCGCCTTCGCGGGCGCATCCGGCAAGACGATCGGTAATTTCTGGGTCGATATGACCCGCGCCACGCTCTATGTGCTGCTGCCGGTCTGCGTCGTGCTGACGCTTGCCTATGTGGCGCTCGGCGTGCCGCAGACCTTCGGCCCCTCTGTGGAGGCGACGACGCTGGAAGGCGCAAGGCAGACCATCGCGCTCGGCCCGGTCGCCTCGCAGCTTGCCATCAAGATGCTCGGCACCAACGGGGGCGGCTTCTTCAACGCCAATTCCGCCCATCCCTTCGAGAACCCCGACGTCCTCTCGAACATGCTTCAGATGGTCTCGATCTTCGCGATCGGCGCGGCCTTCACCAACGTATTCGGCCGCATGGTCGGCAACCAGCGCCAGGGCTGGGCGATCCTTGCGGCCATGGGCGTTCTGTTCCTCGCCGGCGTCACGGTTACCTACTGGGCGGAAGCCTCCGGCAATTCGCTCATGCACGCCTTCGGCCTCCAGGGCGGCAATATGGAGGGCAAGGAAGCCCGCTTCGGCATCGCTCTTTCCTCGCTCTTCGCGGTCGTCACCACGGCGGCCTCCTGCGGTGCGGTCAACGCCATGCATGGCAGTTTCACGGCGCTCGGGGGGCTCATCCCGCTCATCAACATGCAGCTTGGCGAGGTTATCGTCGGGGGCGTCGGCGCGGGCTTCTACGGCATCGTCCTCTTCATCGTCGTGGCCGTCTTCGTGGCGGGCCTGATGGTCGGCCGCACGCCGGAATATCTCGGCAAGAAGATCGAGGCGAAGGAGATGAAGATGGCGGTGCTCGCGATCCTCTGCCTGCCGCTTGCCATGCTCGTCTTCACGGCCATCGCCAGCGTGCTGCCCCCGGCGGTCGCCTCCGTCGGCACGGCCGGCCCGCATGGCTTCTCCGAGATCCTCTATGCCTATACCTCGGCGGCCGCCAACAACGGCTCGGCCTTCGGCGGCCTGACCGGCAACACGCCCTGGTACAATGTCACGCTGGGCTTCGGCATGCTGATGGGGCGCTTTCTGGTCATCATACCGGCGCTGGCCATCGCCGGCTCGCTCATCGCCAAGAAGACCGTCCCGGCTTCCGCCGGCACGTTCCCGACGGACGGCCCGCTCTTCGTCGGCCTGCTCGTCGGCACGATCATGATCGTCGGCGGGCTCACCTTCTTCCCGGCGCTCGCGCTCGGCCCGGTGGTCGAACACCTCGCGATGCTGGCCGGACAGACCTTCTGAGGATTGGCCATGACGCTTCGCACGACAGGTTCCCCTCCTTCGTCCCCCGTTCGCAGGGGGGCGATGCCAGCCCGATGGTGTGCTTCCAACCTCATCCTGATGATGCTGGTCGCGATGATCGCCATCGTTTCGATCATCGAATTTCTGCGCGGGTGACCGCGTCCGTTTCAACGCTGGAGTCTCGTATGAGCCAGGCAAAATCCGCGAGTATCCTCGATTCTCGCATTCTCGTTCCGGCAATCGGCGCAGCATTCACCAAGCTGAACCCGCGCACGCTCGCCCGCAATCCCGTCATGTTCGTCGTGGCGACCGTCTCGCTGCTGACGTCGCTCCTCTTCCTGCGCGATCTGGCATCCGGTGGCGGCGGCCTCGCCTTCTCCTTCCAGGTCAATCTCTGGCTCTGGTTTACCGTGCTCTTCGCCAATTTCGCCGAAGCGGTCGCCGAGGGCCGAGGCAAGGCGCAGGCGGATTCGCTGCGCCGCGCCCGGAGCGAGACCCAGGCCAAGCTGCTCGCGGCAAACGGCTCCGCCGAGTACAGGCTGGTGCCCGGCACCAGTCTCAAGGTCGGCGATCTGGTGCTCGTCGAGGCCGGGGATATCATCCCCTCGGACGGCGAGGTCGTCGAGGGCGTCGCCTCGGTGAACGAGGCGGCGATCACGGGCGAATCTGCTCCCGTCATCCGGGAATCGGGCGGAGACCGCTCGGCCGTGACGGGCGGCACGCAGGTCCTCTCCGACTGGATCCGCGTGCGCATCACCGCCGCCGCCGGCTCGACCTTCCTCGATCGCATGATCGCGCTGGTCGAAGGGGCGGAGCGCCAGAAGACGCCGAACGAGATCGCACTCAACATACTGCTTGCCGGCATGACGCTGATCTTCGTTCTGGCGACCGTCACCATCCCGAGCTTCGCCGCCTATGCCGGCGGTTCGATCCCGATCATCGTGCTCGTCGCCCTGTTCGTCACGCTCATTCCGACGACCATCGGCGCATTGCTCTCCGCCATCGGCATTGCCGGCATGGATCGCCTCGTCCGTTTCAACGTGCTCGCCATGTCGGGGCGGGCGGTGGAGGCGGCGGGCGACGTCGATACGCTCCTGCTTGACAAGACCGGTACCATCACGCTCGGCAATCGTCAGGCGACGGCCTTCAGGCCGGTGCGCGGCGTCACCGAACAGGAGCTTGCCGATGCCGCCCAGCTTGCCTCGCTTGCCGACGAGACGCCGGAGGGCCGCTCCATCGTCGTTCTTGCCAAGGAGAAATACGATATCCGCGGCCGGGACATGGCCGGCCTCAAGGCGAGCTTCGTGCCCTTTACCGCCCAGACCCGCATGAGCGGCGTCGACCTCGAAGGGGCGCAGATTCGCAAGGGAGCGGTCGATGCGGTGCTGTCCCATGTCGGCGCCGGCGCATCTTCCGATGCGGTGCGCGAGCTTCAGGCCATCGCCGAGGAGATCGCAAAGGCCGGGGGCACGCCGCTGGCGGTGGCGAGGGAGGACAGGCTGCTCGGCGTCGTCCAGCTCAAGGACATCGTCAAGGGCGGCATTCGCGAGCGTTTCGCGGAATTGCGCCGCATGGGCATCCGCACGGTGATGATCACCGGCGACAATCCGATGACGGCGGCGGCCATTGCGGCGGAAGCCGGCGTCGACGATTTCCTCGCCCAGGCCACGCCGGAGAACAAGCTCCAGCTCATCCGCGAGGAGCAGGCCAGGGGAAAGCTCGTCGCCATGTGCGGCGACGGCACCAACGATGCGCCGGCCCTTGCCCAGGCCGATGTGGGCGTTGCCATGAACACCGGTACGGTCGCCGCCCGCGAGGCCGGCAACATGGTCGATCTCGACAGCGACCCGACGAAGCTCATCGAGATCGTCGAGATCGGCAAGCAATTGCTGATGACCCGCGGCGCGCTGACGACGTTCTCCATCGCCAACGACATCGCGAAATATTTCGCGATCATCCCGGCCATGTTCCTCGCCTTCTATCCGCAGCTCGGCGTCCTGAACGTCATGGGCCTGTCGAGCCCGCAATCGGCCATCCTCTCGGCGATCGTCTTCAACGCGCTCATCATCGTCGCGCTGATCCCGCTTTCGCTGAGGGGCGTGAAGTACCGCGCCGTCGGCGCCGGTGCGCTCCTCTCCCGCAACCTGCTGATCTACGGCCTCGGTGGCATCGTCGTGCCCTTCATCGGCATCAAGGCGATCGATGTCGCCATCACCGCCCTCGGCCTTGCCTAAGGAAATCGACCATGTTCAAGCAACTGCGCCCGGCAATCGTCATGATCCTTGCCACCACCGCCATCGCCGGCCTTCTCTATCCCGCCGCCATGACCGGCATCGCGCAGGCCGTCTTCCCGCGGCAGGCGAATGGCAGCCTGATCGAGAAGGACGGCCGGGTGATCGGCTCGGCGCTCATCGGACAGGCCTTCACGAGCGACCGGTATTTTCATGGGCGTCCTTCGGCTGCGGGTAATGGCTACGACGCCGCCAGCTCCTCCGGCTCCAATCTTGGCCCGACCAGCCGGAAGCTGATCGACCGGGTGAGGGCCGACTACGATGCGGCCAAAGCCGCCGATCTGACGGCGGAGGTGCCGATCGATCTCGTCACCGCCTCGGGCAGCGGCCTCGATCCGCATATCTCGCCGCAAGCCGCCTATTTCCAGGTGGCGCGCGTGGCCAGGGCGAGGGGGCTGGACGAGGCTGCCGTCCGCGCGCTGGTCGACCGGCAGGTCGAGGGCCGCAAGCTCGGCTTTCTGGGGGAACCCGTCGTGAATGTGCTGCGTCTCAACATGGCGCTTGACGGCGCGCCCTCGTAAACTGAAATGAGCTTTCCCGGGCGGCCGGGAACAGTGGATGGATGCTCATGCCGGACGACAATCGCGAGATCGACAGCAGGCCATCGCCGGACGCCCTCCTGGACCGCGCGGAGCGGGAAACGCGCGGGCGCCTCAAGATATTCCTCGGTGCCGCGCCGGGCGTCGGCAAGACCTACGAGATGCTGATGTCCGGCCGGGCGCGGCAGGCGGACGGCGTCGATGTCGTCATCGGCGTCGTCGAGACGCACGGCCGCGTGGAAACGGCCGCACTCGTCGAGGGCTTCGAGGTCATCGCCCGGCGGAAGATCGAATATCGCGGGCAGCAGCTCGAGGAGATGGACCTCGACGCGATCCTTGAGCGCCGGCCGGCGCTCGTCCTCGTCGACGAGCTTGCGCATACCAATGTCGCCGGCGCCCGCCATCCCAAGCGCTACCTCGACGTCGAGGAAATCCTCTCGCGCGGCATCGACGTCTATTCGACGCTCAACATCCAGCATGTGGAGAGCCTCAACGACGTGGTGGCGCAGATCACGCGCATCAGGGTGCGTGAGACCGTGCCCGATTCCATCATCGATCGTGCCGACGACATCGAGATCATCGACATAACGCCCGACGACCTGATCAAGCGGCTGGCGGACGGCAAGGTCTATGTGCCGAAGACGGCGAAGCGGGCCATCGAGAACTATTTCTCGCCCGGCAACCTGACGGCGCTGCGGGAGCTCGCATTGCGGCGCACCGCGCAGCGGGTCGATGACCAGTTGCTCAACCACATGCAGGCGCATGCCATTTCCGGCCCATGGGCGGCCGGCGAACGCCTGCTGGTCTGCATAGACCATGGTCCGAAAGGCGCCAGTCTCGTGCGTTACGCGCGGCGCCAGGCCGATCGGCTGCGGGCGCCCTGGGCAGCGCTGCACCTCGAAACACCGCAGTCGGCAGGCCTTTCGGAAGAGGACAAGGACAGGCTCGCCGCCAACATGCGCCTTGCCGAGCAGCTGGGCGCCGAGACGGTGACGCTGCCGGCGCTCGCCCCCTCGCGCGAGATCATCGCCTATGCGAATGCCAACAACTTCACCCACATCGTCGTCGGCCGCCCGGAGCGGTCCGGCTGGCGGCGGTTCTGGCAGGGCAACGTCACCTACGACCTGATCCGTCATGCCGGCGATATCAGCGTGCACGTCATCTCCGGTGATGCGAGGGCGGAAGAACCGCGGAGGGGCGTGAAGAGCGCCGAGGCGCTGCAGCCGTTCCGTATCAGGCCGTACCTGCTCAGCGTAGTCTTCGTGGCGCTGGCGATCCTCGCCGGGGTCGCGCTCAGCCAGACGCTCGACGTCCAGAACCTGGCGCTGGTCTTTCTGATGGCGGTGCTCGCGGCCTCGGTGCGCGGCGGCCTCGGTGCCGGCCTGTTCGCCTCGATACTCGGCGCGCTCGCCTTCAATTTCTTCTTCCTGGAGCCGCGATATACCTTCACGGTCCGCGATCCCGAAAGCCTCGTCGCGCTGTTCTTCTATTTCGGCGTCGCGCTCGTCGCTTCCAATCTCACCGCGGCCGTCCACCGGCAGGCGGCCGCTGCCCGCCAGCGGGCGCGCATGACGGAGGACCTCTACCTCTTCTCCAGGAAGCTCGCCGGCACCGGCACGCTGGACGATGTGCTGTGGGCGACCGCCTTCCAGATAGCGTCCATGCTCAAGGTAAGGGTCGTCATCCTGCTGCCGGAGGCGGGGGCGGTCGCCGTCAAGGCCGGCTATCCGCCCGACGACACGCTTGTCGACGCCGATATCGCCGCGGCCAAATGGGCCTGGGAGCACAATCGTCCAGCCGGCCGCGGTGCCGACACGCTGCCGGGCGCGCGGCGGCTTTACCTTCCCATGCGCACCGGCCGCGAGGCGGTCGGCGTCATCGGTCTCGACAACGACCGGCAGGGGCCGATCCTGGCGCCCGAGCAACGCCGTCTTTTCGATGCGCTTTCGGATCAGGCGGCGCTCGCCATCGAGCGCGTGCAGCTGGTCTCCGATGTCGACGGCGCGCGGCTTGCCGCGGAGACGGACAAGCTCCGCGCGGCGCTGCTGACCTCCATCTCCCACGACCTGAAGACGCCGCTTGCCGCCATCATGGGTTCGGCCGACATGCTGAAGGATCTCGGCGTCCGGCTTGACGAGGAGACGCGGCGCGAGCTGTTGTCCACCGTCATCGACGAATCCGAGCGGCTGAACCGCTTCATCGCCAACCTGCTCGACATGACACGCATCGGCGCAGGCGCGATGGAACCGAACTATGCATGGCACTTCGCGGGCGATATCGTCGGCTCGGCGCTCGCACGGGCGGTGAAGATCGTTTCGCATCACAGGGTCGAGGTGCATATTCCCGAGACCTTGCCGATGCTGAGGGTGGATCCGGTGCTTTTCGAGCAGGTGCTGTTCAATCTCATCGACAACGCCGCCAAATACGCGCCGGACGGCACATCGATCGAAATCGACGGTCGACAGGACGGGAATACGATCATGCTGAGCATCAAGGATGAAGGCCCCGGCATTCCTTCCGACGATATCGAACGCGTCTTCGACAGCTTCTACCGGGTGCGCAAGGCGGATCAGGTGCGCGCCGGCACGGGGCTCGGGCTCTCCATCTGCCGCGGCTTCGTGGAGGCGATGGGCGGCACGATCACCGCGGCGAACCGCACCGATCGCTCCGGCGCGGTCTTCACGATCCGCATGCCGGCCATGGCCGGGATGCCCATGCCGGGAGAAGACGAATGACCGGCGCCGGCGTCCGCATTCTGGTCGTCGACGACGAGCCGCCCATCCGCAAGCTGCTGCGCGTCGGGCTTTCCGCGCAGGGCTATGTCGTGATCGAGGCGATGAATGCCAGGGTGGCGACGGAACTGGTTAAGTCGGAAAGGCCCGATTTCATCGTGCTCGATCTCGGTCTGCCCGACATGCCGGGGCATGACCTTCTGGCCAGATGGCGCGGCGAGGGGGTGGACCTGCCGATCATCATCCTGTCGAGCCGCACCGACGAGGCCGGCATCGTGAAGGCGCTGGAACTCGGCGCGGACGACTATGTCGCCAAGCCCTTCGGCATGAACGAGCTGGTTGCGCGAATTTGCGTCGCCCTGCGCCATCGGCTGCAAAGCCACGGGGAAAAGCCGGTCTTCCAGGTCGGCGATCTCTCGGTCGATCTCGTCAAGCGCATCGTCAAGGTAGCCGGGGAGGAGATAAAGCTCTCGCCGAAGGAATACGACATCCTGCGCATCCTCGTGCAGCATGCCGGCAAGGTGCTGACCCATCGCTTCCTGCTCGAACAGGTCTGGGACGGCCAGACCGACGTGCAGTATCTGCGCGTCTATGTCCGCCAGATCCGGCAGAAGATCGAGCGCATGCCGGACCAGCCGCGATACATCCTCACGGAAACCGGCGTCGGCTACAGGCTCGCCGACGAGGGCTGACGCATCCTGCGCTGTTCAGGGAAGTATCCCCCGTCCTCACGATTTTCTCATTCGGAGAATGTCGCCGTGCCCGTGAGGCGCAGGCTTCATTCCCTGGCGACAAACTCCCGCCGCACGATACCGTGGCGCTGCAGCTTGTCGTAGAAGGTCTTGCGGGGAATGCCGAGCGCCACGAGCGTCTGCTGCACGTTGCCGCCGTGAGCGGAAAGCGCATCGCGGATAATCTCGGCTTCCAGCCTGTCCAGCTGCTCGGGAAGCGAGCCAGCGCCCGTCGCTTGCGAGGCGGCGGCGGCCGTGGCCACGGGCGACACCATGCCGAGGACGGCGCGTTCGGCGAAATGCGAGAGTTCGCGCACATTGCCCGGCCAGTCATGCTCGCGCAGGTGCCGCAGGATATCGCCGGAAAGGGCCGGTGCCGCGCGCTGGAACCGTTGCGCCGCGCGCTCGGCGAAGTAGCTGAAGAGAAGCGGGATGTCTTCCCGCCTTTCGCGCAGCGGCGGGATCAGGATCGAGACGACGTTCAGGCGATAATAGAGGTCTTCCCGGAATGCCTTGCGCTGCCCGGGATCGGAAAGATCGACCTTGGCGGCTGCGACGATGCGGATATCGACGGGGCGCACCTCATTGGTGCCCAGCGGCGTTACCTCCCGCATTTCCAGTACGCGCAGCATCTGGATCTGGGTGGAGAGCGGCATGCTCTCCAGTTCGTCGAGGAAGAGCGTGCCGCCGCTTGAATGCTCGATGCGGCCGATGCGCTTTTTCTGCGCGCCGGTGAAGGCGCCGGGTTCGTGGCCGAAGAGTTCGCTCTCGATGACCTGCTCGGGCAAGGCGCCGCAATTGAGCGCCACGAAATTGCCCTTCGCACGCCGGCTCCAGCCGTGCAGCAGGCGCGCCACGACTTCCTTGCCACTACCGGTCTCGCCCGTCACCAGCACGTCGACGTCGGTATCGGCGATCTGGCGAAGTGTCTGGCGCAGGCGCTCCATGACGGGCGTCTGGCCGATCAGCGGGATGTCGTCCTCCGCCTGCTGCGCCGCCTCGCGAAGGCGGCGGTTTTCGAGGACGAGGCTGCGTCTTTCCACGGCGCGGCGCACGCACTGGATAAGGCGCCCCGCCGGAAAGGGCTTGGCGATGAAGTCGTAGACGCCGTCCTGGATGGCCTTGACGGCGGTGGGGATGTCGCCGTGACCGGTGATGAGGATGACGGGGATCTCCGCGTCGAGGGCGCGGATGCGCTCGAAAAGCTGGAGGCCGTCCATGCCCGGCATGCGGATATCCGAGACGACGACACCCGCGAAATTCAGGTCGAGCTGTGGCAGTGCTTCGGCGGCGGATGCGAAGGGCGTGACGGAGAAGTCGGCAAGCTCCAGCGTCTGCGCGGTGGCGCGCAGCAATTGCCGGTCGTCATCGATGAGGAGGACGGGCGCGTTCATGTTCCAGCCTTTCTGAGATGGACGCGGAACGTGGCGCCGGACGCGTTCGTCTCGACCTCGATCCGTCCGCCATAGTCCGAGACGATATCCTTGGCGATGACGAGACCCAATCCGAGCCCCTTTTCCTTCGATGTGTTGAAGGGCTCGAACAGTTGGGCGAGGATCGCCTCCGGAAGGCCGGGACCGTTGTCGGAGACATCGAGGACGATGTCGCGTTCGCTTACGGCGACGGTGACATCGACCCGGCCGTCGTCCTGCGCCTCGACGGCCTCCAACGCGTTCTGGAAGAGGTTGATCAGCACTTGCTCGAGCCGGAGCCGGTTGCCGCGAACCGTAAGGTTCGCCGGCAGCGGCGCGATCCTCAGCCGCTCCAGCCTGCCGGTGAAGCGGCTGCGCAGGAGCAGGACCGCGCCGTCGATGACGTCCCGCAAGGCGACGGGTTCCTCGGCGGTGCGGCCCTTGCGGGCGAGAGCCTTGAGGTCTTCCGTAATGGTGGCGATCCGCTCCGTCAGGCCGGCGATATGGTCCAGGTTTTCCAGTACGGGTTCGGACCTGCCACGGCCGAGAAACACCTTGGCATTGTCGGCATAGGCGCGGATGGTGGCGAGCGGCTGGTTGATTTCATGGGCGACGCCCGCCGCGACCTGCCCGAGAATGGCAAGGCGGTTCGCCTGCACCAGATCCTGCTGGGTGGCCTGCAGTTTCGTCTCGGTCATGCGATGGTCGGCGATCTCGGCTTCGAGATGGTCGCGTGCGCGGCTGAGATCGCTGGTGCGTTCGATCACGCGACGCTCCAGCTCTTCACGCGCTGCCTGTTCGCGTGCGGCATTGGCGCGTGCGACCTGCCGCCGGCGCAGCCAAAGGGCGGCGAGAAAAGCGCCCGCCCCGAGAAGCAGGAGGGTCAGGAGCCGGGCTTCACGCATGCCGGCCGCAACCGCCCGGCCCGCCGGAACGAGATATTCAAATTGCCATGGCGTCGAAGCGACGGGCGCCGTGATACGCAGGTAGGTCTCCGCGCCGCCGCCCGGCAGGAGGGCACGTACCAGATTGCCCTCCGCCTGCCTCTCGAAGGGAAGGGGCAGAAGCGGGGCCGCGCCGAACTGCAGGCTTTCCCGGATGGCGGCAAGGCTCTCGGCCGGCAGCGGCTCCGTGCTCATGAAGCGCCAGGACGGGATGCTGGTAATCAGCACGATATGATGGGCGTCGACGACATAGGAGGGACGCTGTGTCTCGCGCCAGTCCTTTTCGAGCTGGTCGAACTCCATCTTGACCACGACGACGCCGAGCGGAGCGTCGACCGGGCCGATGCGATGCGAGATATAAAGGCCCGGCCTCTTGCTGACCGAGCCGAGCGCGAAATGTTCGGCCGTGCCCTGCTGCATGGCGCGGGAGAAATAGGCACGGAACGTGTAGTCGTTGCCCACGAAACTCGTCGGTTCCCGCCAGTTGCTCGCGGAGATCGCGATGCCGCTGGCGTCGATGACGTAGATCACCGCCGCACTCGTGCCGGCGACGAGTTCCTCCAGCTTCCGGTCGAGAAACCGGCGCTTGGCCTGTGCGTTGTCCGTCAGGGCGTCGGTGACGTCCCGGTCACGCGAAAGCAGGAAGGGCAGGGCGCGCGGGCGTTCCAGCACGGCGCGCAGCAAGGCGACCTTGAGGTTGGCTTCCGTCTTTCCCTGTTCCTCCAGCATGGAAAGGGCGGACGACCGTCCGTAGACGCCGGCCGCATGGAGCGCCCCGAGCGAGAGGGCGAGGAGCAGCACGGTGAAGACAAGCCACTGCCGCCGCGTCGAGCGGGAAAGATCGGCGGCGGTGCGGTTGGCCGTGACGTCCATCGTCGAATTTGAGCATGAAATCGCACGATATTCAATCGAGCCTGTGCGGATAGTCGCACAAATACGTCTCGGTCCTCTCGGTGCGAAAGAAATAGATCAATAATAATCGGCGCTTAGTCGCCTCCACGCGACTTGGCACACCCCTTGCTGATCTAGCCGGCAGTTACAGCAAGCCACCCCGGGAAGAGCCGTTTCATCGGTGGGGGTGCGAAAGGAGGAAGCCGTGCATATCTCGTCTGCCGTCACCGAAACGCGTGACCCCAAACCGTTCTACACCCATCTGTATTTCCAGGTGATCGTCGCCATCATCGCGGGCATGCTCGTCGGCCATTTCTATCCCGATTTCGGCGCCGGCCTGAAGCCGCTCGGAGATGCCTTCATCAAGCTGGTCAAGATGATCATCGCGCCGGTGATCTTCCTGACTGTCGCCACCGGCATTGCCGGTATGTCGGACCTTAAGAAGGTCGGCCGTGTCGCCGGCAAGGCGATGATCTACTTCCTGACCTTCTCGACTCTGGCGCTTGCCGTCGGCATGGTCGTCGCCAATGTCGTGCAGCCGGGCGCCGGCATGCATATCGCGCCGGCCTCGCTCGATGCCAATGCGGTCGCGACCTATGCCACCAAGGCGCATGAATCGACCATCACCGGTTTCCTGATGAACATCATCCCGCAGACCATCGTCGGCGCCTTTTCCGATGGAGATATCCTGCAGGTGCTGTTCTTCTCCGTTCTGTTCGGTATCGCGCTCGGCATGGTCGGCGAACAGGGCAAGCCCGTCGTCGATTTCCTGCAGTCCCTGACCTCGCCGATCTTCCGCCTTGTCGCCCTCCTGATGAAGGCCGCGCCCATCGGCGCCTTCGGCGCCATGGCCTTCACCATCGGCAAGTACGGCATCGGTTCGGTTGCCAACCTCGCCTTCCTGATCGCTACCTTCTACATCACCGCGTTCCTCTTCGTCTTCGTGGTGCTGGGAGCGGTCGCCAGGTACAACGGCTTCTCCATCCTGGCGCTCATCCGTTACATCAAGGAAGAGCTGCTGCTCGTTCTCGGCACCTCGTCGTCGGAAGCAGCGCTGCCGGGCCTGATGCAGAAGATGGAAAAGGCCGGCTGCAAGCGCTCGGTCGTCGGCCTTGTCATTCCGACGGGGTATTCGTTCAATCTCGACGGCACCAACATCTACATGACGCTTGCCGCGCTCTTCATCGCCCAGGCCATGGATATCTCGCTGCCGATCGGCGACCAGATTCTCCTCCTGCTCGTGGCCATGTTGAGCTCGAAGGGGGCCGCGGGCATCACGGGCGCTGGCTTCATCACGTTGGCCGCGACGCTTTCGGTCGTGCCCTCCGTGCCGGTCGCCGGCATGGCGCTGATCCTCGGCATCGACCGCTTCATGTCCGAATGCCGCGCGCTGACCAACTTCGTCGGCAATGCCGTCGCGACGATCGTCGTCGCGCGCTGGGAAAACGAACTGGATGTCGAAAAGCTCAATGCGGCGCTGGAGGGCGGCGCCACCGGAACGCTGGCCGAAGTGCCCGCCCTGTCGCCGGCGCAATAAGGCTGGAAGCAGGATTATCCCGAAATTATGCAGATATACGGGCATCCGGTGAAGGCTGGATGCCCGTACCGTTTTCAGGCGCCGTCGAAACGGTGTTGGCCCATGGCCATGTGCTGGTTCGAGTGATCCGCATGTCAGATCGGAATTGAATAACCTGGAGTTTACTCACCGGAACAGATGGGTAGTTCGAGAAAACCGCATGCTTTTGAACATATTTTTCTAACTTCTTAATTGCCCGTTATCGCTTTGGCCCGATGTTGTTTCGATCTGGACCGAGGGGGCAACATGCGTTGGTTCTCAGCGTTTGCACGCAGCAAATCTGGCAATTTCGGGATGCTTGCAGCCTTGGTCAGCGTGCCGTTTTTCGGCGCCGCCGGCGCTGCGATCGACTTCAGCCAGGCCGTCTTCATTCGGTCGCAACTTTTCGATGCTGCCGACGCCGCCGCCCTGGCGGCGATTACTGAAAAATCGCAAGGGGTTGCCGAAGCGGTCAAGATGGGTGCCGATGGCGAGGTCAAGATCGCTGCGGAGGATGGCCGTCTGTTCTTCCTGGCGCAGCGCCCCAATGCGTTGACGGACGTGACCCTGTCCGTCGACATGTCGGTCTTCAAGAAGGGCAGCAACCTGAACTCCCGCGTCGACTTCACGGCGGAGATTCCAACGACCTTCATGCGGATCCTGGGGAAAAATTCGATCACCGTCTCGGGAACAGCGACGGCCACCTACCAGACGGACAGCTTTATCGACTTCTTCATGCTGCTCGACAACACGCCCTCCATGGGAGTGGGCGCAACTCCGGCAGACGTGACCAAGCTCGTCAACGCCACCTCGGACAAATGCGCCTTCGCCTGCCATATCGTCAACAACGGCGTCAGCGATAAAAACAGCTATTACAATCTTGCGCGCAAGATCGGCGCGACGATACGCATCGACGTCGTCGCGAAGGCGACCGCCGCCCTGATGGACGAGGCTGTCAGTACGCAGAAATATTCCGGCCAGTTCCGCATTGCCGCCTATACGTTCGGTGAAGCGGCGACGGACGTGAAGCTTTACACGGTCTCGAAACTGACTGCGGATCTTTCCGCGATCAAGAAGGCGGCCGAGAACATCAAGCTGATGAGCATACCTTATCAGGGCTACGACAACGACCAGCAGACGAGCTTCGATGATGCCCTGACCAAGATCAATGCCGAGATCGACCAGCCTGGCGACGGCACCACCATGACGAATCGTGAGAAGATCGTCTTCTTCGTCGCAGACGGCGTGGGCGATAGCAACAAACCGAAGGGCTGCACGAAGAAGCTCACCGGCAATCGCTGTCAGGAGCCTATCGATGTCAAGTATTGCAAGGCCTTGAAGGATCGCGGCATCCGGGTGGCCGTCCTCTATACGACCTATCTCCCCCTGCCGACGAACGATTGGTACAATTCCTGGATCAAGCCCTTCCAGAGCGAGATCGGCGGCAAGATGAAGGAATGCGCAAGCGACGACCTTTATTTTGAAGTCAGCCCCACGGAGGGCATCGAGGCAGCCATGAAAGCCCTTTTCATCAAGGTTGTAAAAAGCCCTCGCGTCACGAGTTGATGAGGACGGCGGATTTCCCGCAGCCGCCTGCTCGCCAAACCCGATGGATTGCGTCCGGGTGAATCTTCCTGGCCAGGCGCCTGCGCAAACGCTCCATGATCATGCCCAAACGGCAAAAACGGGCATTTCCGTTTTCGTCGATTGCTTGAACGACATCGTCATGTTCAAAGGAACCACCTGATTTGTCCAATTCGCTTTGTCGAGGCGAATGGGAATGGGGGAGTTTCGAGTGATGGCCAGGGTATTCGGTAAGTCGTCGGCGGAAGCTGTTCAACGTGAGAAGGGGCGCCTGGCTGCGCTTGAGCAACTCGACCTTTTCAATGGTCCGCGTGACAGTGGCTTCGACCGGATCGTTCGGCTGATCCAGCAGATATTCGATGTCGAAATCGGCCTTGTTTCATTCATCGACGGGCATCGGCAATGGTATCAGGCCTGTTCGGGCCTTTCTGCCGATGAGGTGCCTCTTGAAGACACCTTCTGCCGCTATGTCGCCGCCGACGAGCAACCGATGATCGTGCAGGATGCGATGAAGGATCCGCGATTTGTCGCGCATCCGGCCGTCACGGGCCCTGAGCATATCCGCTTCTATGCCGGCGTGCCGCTGAAGACGAAAGCCGGGATCACGATCGGTACGGTCTGCGCGATCGACCGGGCGCCTCGCTCCTTTGGCCGCAGGGATCTCTGCGTTCTCGAGGAACTGGCGGGAGTGGCGATGGACAGGATCGAATTGATGCAGACCGCCTCCACCGACAGCCTGACCGAGGCACTGACCCGCCGCGCCTTCAAGCGGGAGGCGGAGCAGCTTATCGCCGCCGCACTGCGCCACAGGCACGATCTCGCCTGCATCTTGCTCGATGTCGACCGTTTCAAGCTGGTCAACGATACGCATGGCCATGCAGCGGGCGACGAGGTGCTGAAAGCCGTTGCCGCGACCTGCCGCGCCAACCTTCGCGCCAGCGACCTGTTCGGGCGGCTGGGCGGAGAGGAGTTCGCGATCCTGCTCCCCCATATTGGGGCGGAGGACGCGATGGCCGCGGCCGAAAAGCTGCGGGCGGAAGTTTGCGCCCGGCCGATCTGCGGGGACTTCGGCACGCTCGCCGTGACCGCCAGCTTCGGGGTCTCGGCATTGTCCATCGTCGGACGGGATGTCGATACCCTGCTGGCCCAGGCGGATGCCGCAATGTACCGGGCAAAGGGCAGTGGCCGTAATCGCTGCGTTTCCTGGTCCTCGATGCAGGCCGCCAACGGGATGGGCGCGCGTCGCCGCGTGTTGAAGGCGGGAAGTGTCATCTTCAACGATCGCCGCTCGACGGTCGACTGCACCGTGAAAAGCCTCGGCGTGGATGGTGCGGGCATTACGGTCACCAACACGGCCGGCATCCCGTCGGAATTCCGGCTCGCGATAAAAGCGGAGGGATTTGAGACGGCCTGCTCCGTCATCTCAGGCGACAGGCAGAACCTCGAGGTCGCCTTCCGCTGATCGTGCAAGCGTCAAGCGATTCATCGGTCTCGCGTCTCGTTCCAGGGCGTCATGAGACGGGACCGAAATCACCGGGCGCTGCACATTTGTTGTCCTCGCTTGCGTCGCAAGGGGTTCTTTCTGCTACTGAAATCGGGCAGGTGACGGTATAGGAAGAATGTCCGCGAATCGGATTGTTTGGAGTGGTATTGCAATGACATTGCTTGCGCGCGCCGGATTGCTGGCATTGGTCCTCATCGTCCCGGCGCTGGCCGCGGCGCAGGAAACGCAGAGCTTCGAAGCGGATGACGGATCGTACAGCTTCCAGTACCCGGTGGACTTCACGCTAAGCCATATGTTCCCTGACGGGACCGGTGACGTAACGGGTGTTACGGCCTCGACGATGAGTAACGGCGACGTGCTTATCACTTTCCTCGGGCCGCGTGACCCAGGAAGCATCTCGCAAGTAAGCGAGCAAACGCGCGATGTCATCGTCGATGAATTCACGAAGGCGATCGCCGTTCTGCCCTCGATCAGACTCAAGTCTACCGCAATGACCACCCTGCTCGGCCAGCCTGCCATCGACATGGTGTTCACCAATGCGAGGTTCAGCAACGTCGCCATCAACCGCTACATATTCACGGTGGTCGACGGGAAAGCCTATAATTTCGAATGCATCTATCCCGAAGATAAATCCGGGCGCTTCTCACCCGCCTGTGACCTTGCCGTCTCGACCGTTCGCCTGGGGACAGCCGATCCTGCTGCCGCCAACGAGGCCGGCAGCGCGCCTGCTTCCGCAAGCTGCTCCGAGCTGGAGCTCAACATGCGCTCCGTAAACGTGTCGACCCTCGCTTCCGAGATCATGATGAAGGATCAGTCGCCTGACACCATCGCACGGATGAAGGCAGCCATTGAGGCGGCCGCGGCAATCAACGAACGGGCTGGCAGCGCGCCTTCGGGCCAGGATTGCAGGGATGTCGATGCGATTGTCGAGACTCTCAGATAAGGACGGAGTCACCCCGCGGTGTTTTTCGCATTGTTGTTGAAGTAATCCGATGGCCTTCGTCCAAGGCTGCGCTTGAACGTTGCCGCGAAAGCGCTGGCGCTTTGATAACCGCAGTCCAGCGCGACCGATAGAACCGGTTGCCCGCCGGCCAGTGCGGGCAAGGCGGCAAGCAGTCTCGCCTGCTGGCGCCAGCGGCCGTAGGTCATGCCCGTCTCGTGTTCGAAATGACGCATGAAGCTGCGCCGGCTCATGCCGGTGCGCGATGCTGCATCGACAAGGGCAAGCGCCATGCCGGGATCGGATTGCAATGTCTGGCAGAGATCCCGAAGCCGTTTATCGGACGGCATCGGCAGGTTGAGCGGTTCTGCGGGCAGGAACGTCAGTTCTTCCAGCAACAGCTCGCACACGCGCCGGCTGAAATCCGTAATGTCCCGTCCCTGCAGTTCGATCAGCCGCAGGATGAGTTCCCTGAGCAGGGGCGACACCTCCACCACCCCGCAGGCGCCGGGCAGCGATCCCGCGGCATCGGAGCGAACGAAGATCGCGCGGAACTCTACCGGGCCGTGGCTGCGTGTCGCATGTTCCACCATCGGCGGGACCCAGACCGCCCGATTGGGCGGCACGATCCAGGTGCCGCTTTTGGTCGAGACCGACACGACACCGGATCGCGCATAGATCAGCTGTGCATCCTGATGGCGATGGGGCGGGCCGGCGAAGGAAACATCGTCCTGCGCGATGGCGGTTACGGCGAGCGCAGACGGTGCGGGATAGTTGAGCGACATGGGTTGACCCTTTTGCGCTTTATGATGGCCTTTGCGCGCAGGAATGCCAACCTCCGCCCGCATATCATCGGCCGCAGAAACATTTTTTCGGAAAGCTATAGAGTGTCCGCCTGCGCCCGCCCCATCCTGTCCGTTTCGCCGGTGTCCGATGCGCCGTCGAACGGCGCGCGCCCGGCCCTGCTCCTTCTTCTCCTTCGACTTATCGGCGACCGCTGGGCCTGATGGCGACCCGGCGGTCGTAGTCCGCCGTCAGCACCCTTTCGTTGTCGAAGTCGCTGCTCCAAGAGCAGAAGGAAGTCATAGCCATGATGCAGAACCCCGATATCAAATACCGTCCCTTCATTTCTCCCATCGCGTTGCCGGACCGCCAATGGCCCGACCGGCGATTGACGCAGGCGCCGCGCTGGGTCTCGACCGACCTGCGCGACGGCAATCAGGCGCTTGCCGATCCGATGGACGGCGAGAAGAAGATGCGTTTCTACCGAATGCTGCTGGACATCGGATTCAAGGAAATCGAGGTCGCCTTCCCCTCGGCATCGCAGACCGAATTCGACTTCGTCCGCAGGCTCATCGAAGACGATCTTGTGCCCGAGGACGTGACGATCCAGGTGCTGACCCAATCGCGCGCCGACCTGATTTCACGTACCTTCGAGTCCCTGCGCGGCGCGCACCAGGCCATCGTGCATCTCTACAATGCGACGGCGCCGCTTTTTCGTCGCGTCGTGTTCAGGATGGAAAGGCACGAGATCGTCGATCTGGCGATCAGCGGCGTGACCGCCATGCTGGAAGAAAGCATGAAACAGCCGGAAACCCGCTGGACCTTCGAATATTCGCCCGAGACATTCTGTTTTACGGAGCCGGATTTCGCCCTCGAAATCTGCGAGCGGGTTCTCGATGTCTGGCAGCCGACGCCCGAAAACAAGGCGATCCTCAACCTGCCCGCCACGGTGGAAGTGGCCATGCCGAATGTCTATGCGGACCAGATAGAGTGGTTCTGCCGCAATCTTTCGCGTCGCGACAGCGTGATCATAAGCGTGCATCCGCATAATGACCGGGGCACGGCGGTCGCAGCAACGGAGCAGGCCCTGCTGGCCGGGGCCGACCGGGTGGAGGGGTGCCTCTTCGGCAATGGCGAGCGAACGGGCAATGTCGATCTCGTGACGCTGGCGTTGAATCTCTATACGCAGGGCATCGATCCGAAGCTTTATTTTCCCGAGATGCGTTCGGTGGTGCGCACCGTCGAGCATTGCAACGCCCTGCCGGTCCATCCGCGTCATCCCTATGCCGGCGAACTGGTCCACACGGCTTTTTCCGGCTCGCATCAGGATGCCATCCGCAAGGGCTTTTCCGCACATGAAAGCCGAAACGACGGCATATGGGAAATGCCCTATCTGCCGATCGATCCCAAGGATATCGGCGAGACCTATGAGGCGGTCATCCGCGTCAACAGCCAGTCCGGCAAAGGTGGCATCGCCTGGGTGCTGGAGCAGGACCGCGGCTTGAAGCTGCCGCGCCCGCTGCAGATCGACTTCAGCCGCCGCGTCCAGGCCTTCGCCGACGATACGGGCAAGGAAATCACCGCCGAGACGATCTGGGCATTGTTTTGCGATGTCTACCATCTGGACGGCAATGCCGATTTCGAGCTTCTGGGCTACAAGGACGGCAGAGCGGCGCGCAACGGCGAGGCGCGGGTCTTTGCCGGCCGCATCCGCCATCGCGGCAGGGAGCTTGCGATCACGGGTCGCGGCAACGGGTTGATCTCGAGCGCTTTGTCGGCCCTGCAGACCGGCTGCGGCATCGATCTGGACGTCGTCGACTACCACGAGCATTCGTTGAAACGGGGTACCTTTGCGCAGGCCGCCGCCTATATCGAATGCCGCACCCACGATGGTCGAAAGGTATTCGGTGTCGGGATCGATACCGACATCGCGACCGCGTCGGTGCGGGCCGTCCTCAGCGCCGCGGCCAATTGCTCCGACAGCGCATAGCCGTGTTCCCGTTGCCGAGCGCGACAGCTCGCAACGCTTTCGTCAGGTGCCTATCCCGCCTATGAGGCTCCGCCCTTTGAAACGGGCGATCCAGCGCTATGTACAGGATTCGCTGGCGGAAATGATCCTTGCCCACAGTGTGCGGCGGAGCGGGTGTTCGCGCCGCCGCCGCCGGCAGGGAGACATTCCCTTCAACGGCAGGAAATCCGAACGGTCTGAACATCCGAAAGGGAGAAATGGCATGAGCGACAAGGTCAGGGAAAACATGGAAGTGATCGGCGCCGACGGCGTGCATGTCGGCACGGTCGACCGCGTGGAAGGCAACCGCATCAAGCTGAAGAAGAGCGACAGCTTCGGCCATCACGAGGGCCATCACCACTATATCGAGATGGGCTTCGTGGCCGGCGTCGAGGGCGACAAGGTGCGCCTGTCGGCCAATGCCGACATCGCCGTGACGCTGGAAGAGGAAAAGTCCGGCCGTCCGGTCAAGCTCTGACCAGGTCCGGGGCGGCTTTCCTCCGGCCGCCCCGTTTTCTCAAGCGCAGGGTGCCTCCAATGGAAGACTACGATCTCTATCTCAACCCGCAGAAGCCGGCGATCGGCCTTTACGTGCGTGCCGGCGCGGGCCTTCCCGATATCGCCGATGCGAAGGACTGGATTTTCGATGGCACGGTGGAAAAAGACTCGCTACCTTCCGAGGTGGTGAAAGCCCTGGAGGCGAACGGACACGCCTTCCGCGACATGGATTGAGCCGGCATCCTGCCGGCTTGCCGCCTTCCAGCCCTTGCCGAATGGATCATGCATGGATGCAGTTCTTCCTTCCGTCGTCCCGCAGCCGGTCGCGGCGCGGCTGACACGCGCGGCCATCTTTCTCGTCGTGACACTGGAGCCCGGCAACGCGGCCGAAACCGCCGTGCGAAAGCTCTGCGCCGATCTTTCCGGCCTCCTGCGGGCCGTCGGCTTCCGCGATCTTGAAGGCGGGCTTTCCTGCGTGCTCGGCGTCGGCTCGGATGCCTGGGACCGGCTCTTCGGCGCACCGCGCCCGAAGGACCTGCATCCCTTCCGCGAAATCCGCGGCAAGCATCATGCGGTGGCCACGCCCGGCGACCTGCTCTTCCATATCCGCGCCACGCGCATGGACCTCTGCTTCGAGCTTGCAACCCACATCATGAGCCGGCTGGCGGGTTTCGTCGCTACCGAGGACGAGGTGCACGGCTTCAGCTATTTCGACGACCGGGACCTCATCGGCTTCGTCGACGGCACGGAAAACCCCGTCGACGGCGCGGCCGTCGCGGCGACGATCATCGGTGAAGAGGACGCGGATTTTGCCGGCGGCAGCTATGTCATCGTGCAGAAATACCTGCATGACCTACCCGGCTGGAACCGCGTCCCGGTTGCCGAGCAGGAGCGGATCATCGGCCGCGAAAAGCTTTCCGACATCGAACTCGACGACGCCGCCAAGCCGAGCTATGCACACAATGTCCTCACCTCCATCGAGGAGAACGGCGAGCCGCTGGAGATCCTGCGCGACAACATGCCTTTCGGCGATGTCGGCAAGGGGGAGTTCGGCACCTATTTCATCGGCTATGCCCGCTCGCCGCACCGTATCGAGCGCATGCTGGAGAACATGTTCATCGGCCTGCCACCGGGCAATTACGACCGTCTGCTGGATTTCAGCCGCGCCGTCACCGGCTCCCTGTTCTTCATTCCCTCCGCTTCGTTCCTCGACGCGGTGACGCCGGATGCAGCGCCGGCCGCCCCCGCGGCCGCGACGCCCGCGGCGACGGATCCGCCCCCGCGCCGCGACGGCTCGCTCGGCATAGGCTCTCTGAAAGAAGGGGTTTCCCATGAATAACCTGCACCGCGAACTTGCACCCATTTCCGAAGCCGCCTGGGCCGAGATCGAGGAAGAGGCGGCGCGCACGCTGAAGCGTCACCTCGCCGGCCGGCGTGTCGTCGACATGGTCGGCCCGTCGGGGCTCGGGCTTTCGGCGGTGGGTACGGGTCATGTCCTGCCCATCGCGCCGCCGGACGAAGGCATCCAGTCCCTCCGGCGCGAGGTGAAGGCCCTGGTCGAGCTTCGCGTGCCCTTCCAGCTTTCGCGCAGCGCCATCGACGATGTGGAGCGCGGCGCGCTCGACAGCGACTGGTCGCCCGTCAAGGAGGCCATGCGCAAGATCGCGTTTGCCGAGGACCGCGCGGTGTTCGACGGCTATGCCGCCGCCAATATCGAGGGGATCCGCGCGGTCGCGAGCAATCCGGCCGTGCCGCTGCCGCCGGGCGTGAAGCGCTATTCGGATGCCGTGGCGCGGGCGGTCGGCGAACTCCGGCTTGCCGGCGTGGAAGGCCCCTATGCGCTGGTACTCGGCGCGGATGCCTATATGGCGGCAAGCGGCGGCAGCGACGACGGTTACCCGGTCTTCCACCATATCGAGCGGGTGGTGGACGGCGGCATCATCTGGGCGCCGGCCATCGAGGGCGGCCTCGTTCTGTCGCTGCGCGGCGGCGATTTCGAGCTGACCGTCGGCGAGGATTTCTCCATCGGCTACCTCGCCCATTCCGCCACGACCGTCGATCTCTATGTGCAGGAAAGCTTCACCTTCCGCACGCTGACGACAGAAGCGGCCGTGGCGCTTTCCGCGGAGTAGAAAAACGGCTGGAGGCCGGCATGACGGATAAGGGTGAGCATCACGTCGTCATCGTCGGCGGCGGGTTCGGCGGACTGGAGGCGGCGCGGCATCTGGCGGCCGGCCCGTTCCGCATCACGGTGCTCGACCGGCGCAACCATCACCTGTTCCAGCCCTTGCTCTATCAGGCGGCGACGGCCTCGCTCGCCCTTTCGGAAATCGCCTGGCCGATCCGTTCCCTCCTCAGCCGCCATAAGAATGCGACGACCCTGCTCGGCGCGGTCGGCGGCGTGGATGCGGCGGGAAAGTCCGTGCTGCTGGAGGACGGGCGGCGGGTCGCCTATGACACGCTGATCCTCGCCACCGGTGCGCGCCATGCCTATTTCGGCCATGACGAATGGGAGCCCCATGCGCCGGGGCTGAAGACGCTGGAGGATGCGACGACGATCCGCCGGCGCATTCTTTCCGCCTTCGAGCAGGCGGAATGGCTGACGGATGCCGACGAGCGCCGCCGCCTCCTGACCTTCGCGATCATCGGCGCGGGGCCGACCGGCGTGGAGCTTGCCGGCACCATCGCGGAACTTGCCCATGAGACGCTGCGCCGCGATTTCCGCAATATCGACACGCGCGAGGCGCGGGTGGTGCTCGTCGAGGCTGGCCCCTGCATCCTTGCGGCCTTCACCGAGGATCTTTCGGCCTATGCCGAGCGGGCGCTCGCCCGGCTCGGCGTCGAGGTGCGCACCGGCCACGCGGTCTCGCAATGCAGCGCCGAGGGCATCGAACTCGGCGGCGAATTCCTGCCCGCCGCGACCATCCTCTGGGCGGCGGGCGTCGCCGCCTCGCCGGCGGCCGAGTGGCTGGGCGTGCCGGCCGACCGGGCAGGGCGGGTCGTCGTGGCGCCCGATCTTTCGGTCCCGGGCTTTGCGGATATCTTCGCGATCGGCGATACCGCGCATGTCGCCATGGGAGAGGGAAGGACCGTGCCGGGCATCGCGCCCGCCGCCAAGCAGGAGGGGCGCTATGTCGCCGGCGTGATCCGCGCCCGCATCGAAGGAAAGCCGGCGCCAGGCCCCTTCGCCTATCGCAACGACGGCAATCTCGCGACCATCGGCAAGCGGGCCGCCATCGTCGATCTCGGCTGGATCAAGCTCAAGGGCCGGCTTGCCTGGTGGACCTGGGGGATTGCCCATGTCTACTTCCTGATCGGCCTGCGCAATCGGCTCGCCGTCGCGCTGAGCTGGCTGTGGATCTATTCCACCGGGCAGCGCAGCGCCCGCCTGATCACCGGCGCGAATGCCGAAAATCCGGAAAGGAGACCGCAATGAGCAAGCGCTTTGCCATCGGCGATCACGTCGCCTGGAACTCGGAGGCCGGCCGCGTGTCGGGCACTATCATCGCCGTCCACACCAGCGACTTCGACTACAAGGGCCATACCCACCGCGCGTCGCCCGACGATCCGCAATACGAGATCAAGAGCGACAAGACCGACCACATCGCCGCCCACAAGGGCAGCGCGCTCGATCATGCTTGACCGCACGTGAAAGGAAAGGGCGTGCATATACGATTGGCGATATCGGAGGACAGCGAGGCGCTTTGCGCTGTCGATACGGTCGCTGCGACGGACGGCGGGCGGTGTCGCCAAATACGCGCCTGGATCGGATCAGGATGTTGCTATGCTGTCGAGGCAAACGGCCGGATCTGCGGTTATGGGGTGCTGACGGACCATTTTTTCGGCCATGCCTTTATCGAGATGGTGATGATCGGCCGAGAATTTCGCCGCCAGGGATTGGGAGAGTTCGCCATCGTTCATTTTCAGCGGATGACGGCAGGCTCGAAGCTGTTCAGCTCCACCAATATGTCCAACAGGCCAATGCAGATGCTGTTTGCAAAATGCGGTTTCAAGCCGAGCGGATACATCGACAATCTCGATGATGGCGATCCCGAGATCGTTTTCGTTTCGCCCGCCGCTTAGCAAAGAGCAGCGCCGACGAGGCCGTATTTCAGAAACTGGGAGGGCTGATCGCCCAGATCACGACGGCTTCGCGCTCGCTGGAATTCTTGTAGCGATGCGGCTCGCCTGAGGAATAGGAGCAGCTATCGCCTTCATAAAGGTGGAAATGGCGCTCGCCAACCCACATGTCGAGCTCGCCCGAGAGGACGAAACCCACGCCATCGGCAGCGTTCACGTAGCTTTCGGCGCTTTCCGTTCCCGGCGGCAGCCGGGTATAGATCATTTCCACCTGCAGGCTCATCTTCGGCGTGACCAGTTCGTCGATGATGCCGTGTTCGTATTGGATTTTCAGGCGGTTGCCGCTTCGCACGACATAGCCGTGCTCTTCCTGCGCTACCGGGGAGGCCCCTGCGAAGAACCATTGCACGGTCACCCCCAGGCTCCTGGCGATCTTCACCAGTGCGGGGATCGAGGGATAGGCGAGATTTCGCTCGATCTGGCTAAGATAGCCGGTCGAGAGTTCGCAGCTCTCGGCCAGCTGCGAAAGCGTCATCTTGCGCCTTTTGCGCAAACCCCGGATCCGTTCGCCGAGGACCGGATCCTCGATTGCGGTTTCCGCTTCCGTTCCAAGACCGCCCCCAGACGACATGCTCGCTCCGCGTAGGAATTTCCCGTCTCGCGACGGCATCCGATTGGGCCAAAGGTGCCCTGCTCTTGTTGCCGATCGATGGTCGGGCCGCAAGATGCGAAGCCGAATTTCCACTTCGGGGTGAAGCGCGTTCGACTTTTCGGCTGGCAGAACCTTGAAAGGCGGGTGTATAGTTAAATTTCATCGATCTTTTTGTCGATAGTAAAAAAATCGCTCGATTTTTTACAAATAACAAAATATGCAGGCTTCAGTTTGCTGATTTTGGGTGGGGAGGCCCGAATGACCGGCGTCGCGCATTTCAAGAGCTCCGAGCGGAGCTTCGAGCCCTACGGTGACGATTCCGGCCGCGCGACAATTTCGCGTCTGGTCGGCCCCGAATCGAGCAAGACCATGGGCGCCGGCATAGCCCGCTTCGACGATTGCTCCATTGCCTGGACCGTTCTTTACGACGAACTGATCGTCACGCTCGAGGGCAAGTTCCGCCTGCGCGTCGGCGATGAGGTGTTCGACACCGTACCGGGTGACGTTCTCTGGGTGCCGAAGGGGACCGCGCTCGCCTATGAGGGGGAGCGCGCGACGGTGTTCTACGCGCTCGCGCCCGTCGACTGGCGCACGCGTGAAATCAGGGCCTGACCGTGCAATCCGCAACCGAACGGCGTTTCCAATCCATGACGACCTCCGCGTTTCCACACCTGTTCCAGCCCCTGCAGATCCGCGGCGTGCGTCTCAAGAACCGTATCATGTCGACGGGGCATGACACGACGCTGCCCACCGATGGTCTCGTCAACGAGGCGCTGCTCGCCTATCACGAGGCGCGGGCGCGTGGCGGCGCGGGCCTGATCGTCTGTCAGGTGGCGGGCGTTCATGAGACTGCGCGCTATACCTCGCATATGCTGATGGCGACGGAAGACGCGTGTATCGAAGGCTACCGAAAGCTGGCCGAGATCTGTCATGCGCATGATTGCCGGATTGTCTCGCAGCTATTCCATCCCGGCCGGGAAATCATGGAGGGCGGCGACGGGCTGCTGACGGTTGCCTATGCGCCGTCCGTGTCGCCCAACGAGCGCTTTCGCGTCATGCCGCGCCAGCTCGACAAGCGCATGATCGACGAGATCGTCACCGGCTACGGCGAAGCGGCGCGGCGGATGCACGAAGCGGGGCTCGACGGCGTGGAGTTCGTCGCCAGCCATGGTTATCTTCCGGCGCAATTCTTCAATCCGCGCGTCAATCGCCGCACCGACGCCTATGGCGGGTCGCTGGAGAACCGGCTTCGTTTCGCCGTCGAAGCCTTGACCGCGATGCGGGCGGCGACATCGGACGATTTCGTCATCGGCATGCGCATCAGTGGCGGCGAGCGCGACGAGCATGGCCTTGCCATGGACGAGGTGCTCGAAAGCTGTCGGTTGCTGGAGCCCCTGCTCGATTACGTCAGTGTCACGGCCGGCACGTCGGCCTCGCAGGGCGGCGCAGTGCACATCGTTCCACCCATGGCCTATCGCAACGCCTATCTCGCGAGCGATGCCGCCCGCTTTCGCAAGGCGTTGGGCATACCCGTCTTCGTCGCCGGACGCATCAACCAGCCGCATGAGGCCGAAACGGTGCTGGCGCAGGGCTCCGCCGATGTCTGCGGCATGACCCGCGCCCTGATCTGCGATCCCGAAATGCCGGCAAAGGCGGAACAGGGCCGCACGGACGATATCCGCGCCTGCATCGCCTGCAACCAGGCCTGCATCGGCCATTTCCATCGCGGCGTGCCGATCTCCTGCATCCAGCATCCGGAAACCGGTCGCGAGCTCAAATTCGGCACCCTGGTGCCCGCAACGCGCCCCAAAAAGGTGATGGTGGTCGGCGGTGGTCCGGCCGGCATGAAGGCCGCGGCGATCGCGGCGGCGCGCGGCCATCAGGTCGTGCTCTACGAGGCATCCGGCCAATTGGGCGGGCAAGCGCTGCTGGCGCAGCAATTGCCGCGCCGCGCGGAGTTCGGCGGCATCGTCACCAACCTTTCGCGCGAACTGGAGCTGGCGCAGGTCCGCGTCGTCAAGGGTGTGCGGGTGGATCGGGTGTCGGTTGCCGCCGAGAGGCCGGACGCCGTCGTTCTGGCCACCGGCGCCAAGCCCTATCTGCCCGAAATCGCCGATGACGGCAGCGTGCAGGTCGTCGATGCATGGCAGCTTCTGAGGAACCAGGTGAAGACCGGCAGCCGCGTGGTGGTCGCCGACTGGCGCTGCGACTGGATCGGCCCCGGCATTGCCGAACGGCTGGTCAACGAAGGCTGCAGCGTCGATCTCGCCGTCAACGGCACCCATCCGGGGGAATTGCTGCCGCTTTACGTTCGCGACAATTTCGCGGCCGAGCTGCACAAGATCGGCGTGCGTGTCACCCCCTATGCGCGCCTTTACGGCTGCGATGGCGGCATCGTCTACATGCAGCATTCCGTCAGCGAGCAGCCGATCCTTTTCGAGAATGTCGATACGCTGGTGCTCTGTCTCGGCCACGAGCCGGTGGATGAACTGAGCGCCATGCTGGCCGACAGCGTGGAGGAATTGCACATCATCGGCGACAGCCTTGCGCCACGCACCGCGGAGGAGGCGGTCTACGAGGGATTGAAGGTCGGGACCGCACTCTAGGCGAAGCGCGTGCCGGCCGGATAGGGATTAAACGGGTGAACGGGGCTCGATCGGCAGAAAGCCGGCAGTCCCGGATAAGCAAACGGGAGGGAATTTCATGGCTTTCGAAGGAATCCAAAACGGTATCGGCCGCCGCGGCGTGATGAAGCTCGCGCTTGGCGCGGCGGCGGCGATCGGTGCGCCTACCATTCTGGGGCGCGCAAGCGTCGCCTCCGCACAGACGTCTTTCGCCGGCGAAGGGCTGATCGTCGTTTCCTGGTCGGGCAATCACGAACTCAGCTTCCGTGAAACGGTGGTCAAGTCCTTCAACGAAAAGTACGGCACGCAGGTCGAGACCGTCGGCGGCTGGGACCAGATGATCGCCCAGATCGTGGCGGCGCCGGCCGACAATCCGCCCTTCGACATCACCATCGCCGACGAATACACGACCACGACCGGCATGGCGCAGAATGTCTTCGCCAAGGTCGACCGGTCGAAGATTCCCGGCAACGCCAATGTCTATCCGTGGTTCGACGAGAACCGCGGCCCGGCCAGGGATTACGGCGTGCCCTTCGGCACAGGCTCGCTCTGGATGCTGACCGCCAATTCGAGCGGCCTGAAGCCGGTGAGCTGGAAGGGGTTCTGGGACGACAAGGCGAAGGGCAAGGCGACGCTGGACGCTTCCGCATTCTATTGGGATCTGTGCATCCCCGCGCTGCTCTCGTCGGCCAAGCCCGGTATCGACGAAGTGTTCGGTACGCCCGCCGACGTCGAATTGCTCTTCCAGGAACTCGACAAGCTGAAGGTCGCCAAGTGGTACAAGGACGGCGCAGAGCTCACCAACCTGATGACCCAGGAAGAAGCGGCGGTGGCGATGATGTATTCCGCCGACGCCTACGGTTTCATCAAGGAATACGGCGACGACTTCGAAGCCGCGATCCCTGAGGAGGGCACGGCCTCCTACACGAACTGGTTCATGAAGGTGCGCGGGACCCGGCATTCGGACTTGAGCGATCTCTTCATGAGCTATCTGCTCGAGAAGGAGACCCAGCAGAATTTCCTCAATGCCTCGACGGATTTCATGTCCCTGCAGGGCCTAGAGGCGCCGCCACACTGGCAGAGCTATCCGCGCGACGAGGCAGGCTTGCGCAAGACCTACAAGCTGTTCGGCATCGACGGCTGGGACAAGTTCGGTCCGAACTGGGACGCCTACAGCGTCCGCATGAAGGAAACCATCACCAGGACGACCGAAGGCTGACCCAGCCCTTCCGCGAAGCGTCCGCAGCGGCGCTTCGCGTATTTCGATGCGGAGTTGATTGTTTTGGCAGACACCAATGCACTGGAGCTCGACGGCCTTCGCCGCGTCTTTGGCGGCGTCGTCGCGGTCGACAATGTCTCGGTCGACGTGCGGCGCGGCGAATTCGTCACCCTGCTCGGCCCCTCGGGCTCGGGCAAGACCTCGACGCTCAGGCTGATCGGCGGGTTCGAAAGGCCGGATGCCGGTGCGATCCGCATCAATGGCAGCCGCGTCGATCACCTGCCGGCCTACCAGCGGGATACCACGACGATCTTCCAGACGGGTGCGCTTTTTCCGCACAAGACGGTGGCTGAAAATGTGGCTTACGGCTTGCGCATGCGCGGTGTCGCCAAAGCGGACATTGCGCCGCGCGTGAGGCAGGCGCTCGAGGTCGTCCGCCTCTCCGGCTACGAGGAGCGCTATCCGGCCCAGCTCTCCGGCGGCCAGAAGCAGCGCGTTGCGCTTGCCCGTTCGATGGTGGTGCGCCCGACGATCCTGCTGTTCGATGAGCCGCTCTCGGCGCTCGATCTGTCGCTGCGGCTGCAGCTTCGCGCGGAGATCAGGCGGCTGCATGACGAGATCGGTTTCAGCGCCATCTATGTGACCCACGACCAGGGGGAAGCGATGGCGATGTCGAGCCGCGTCGCCGTCATGCGCAGCGGCAGGATCGAGCAGATCGACCGGCCGGAAAAGGTCTTTGCCGAGCCGGCCAGCGAATTCGTCTATACCTTCATCGGCGAGAGCTGCTGCCTCAGGGCGCAGGTTTCCGCCGGTGCCGCCGCCGACAGCGCCGGCGCGCCGCTGGAGCTGCGTCTCGCCCAGCCGCTCGGCGAGGGCGCGTGGCGCATCTACATCAGGCCAAGCCGGCTGCATCTTGGCCGTGCCGACATGCCGAACGGCCTCAAGGCACGGCTCGATTTCACCGAATTCCTGGGCGATGTCCATCGCTACCATTTCAAGGCCGGCAAACTGGAACTGTTCGTCGACCACCCCGGCTCCGTCGTCCACAAGCCGGGCGACGCCGTCGATATCGGCTGGCAGACGGCCGACATGATGGCCTATCAATGAGCGCGGGCGCTTCGGATATGGCGCCTTCCGGCCCGCGGGGCCCCGGCTGGCGCATGCGTTTGACGCCCTGGCTGTTGATGTCGCCGGCGCTGCTCATCGCCATCGCCTTCTTCGGCCTGCCGATCGCCTTCATGGGGCGCATGAGCTTCAACGAACATGTCGACCAGCGCTTCTATGTGCCGGGCTTCACCTTCGACAACTACGCGGCCATGCTCACGGATCCGACCTTCAGCGCGGCGCTCTGGACGACGATGCGGCTGGCGCTGATCTCGTCCATCGTGACGGTCGCTATCGGATATGTCTTCGCGATGCTGGTCTGGCTGAAGCCGAAACGCTGGCGGCTGGCCTTCATCGCGCTTGCGCTCTGCCCGCTGCTGATCTCGGAAATCTCCATCATCTTCGGCTGGTGGATGTTCTTCCCGAAGAATGGCCTGCTCAGCTATGCGCTCGTCTCCTCCGGCCTGATTACGGACAAGATCAGCCTGATGTATACCGAATTCGCAGCCTTTGTCGGCCTCACCTATGTCACCCTGCCATTCTGCTTCTTTATCCTGCTGTCGATCTTCGACGGCATCGACAAGAAGGTGCTGGAGGCGAGCGCGGACCTCGGGGGCTCGCCCGTGCGCACCTTCTATGAGGTGCTCCTGCCGCTCACCAAGGGCGGGATTGCCGCCTCCTTCGCGCAGTCCTTCATCTGGGCGGTCGGCACCTATGCGACGCCGTCCGCGCTCGGGCCCGATACGCTCTGGACGATCGGCTACCTGATCCAGGAACAGATGCTGGGCAAGCACAACTGGCCCCGCGCCGCCGCCTTCTCGATCGTGCTGACGAGTGGAGTTGCCGTTGTGATGATGATCATCCGCATGCTGACCTCGAAACGGACGGCGCTCAATGGCTGATACGTCCATGCTCCCGACGCGTGATATCGCTGTTGCCCCGGTCGCGAGGCGGCGAATGGACGCCGTGATGCTGCGAGTCCTGGCGCTGGCCTTCACCGTCTTTATCATCGCCTATATCGCGATCCCGGTGATCGTGACGCTCGTCATGTCCTTCAATGACGCGTCGGTGATCCGCTTTCCGATCAAGGCGTGGTCGCTGCGATGGTACGGCGACTTCTTCGGCAGCCCCCAATGGGTCGACGCGCTGAAGAGCAGCGTAATTATCGCGCTCGGCACGACAGTCATTTCCACCGTATCCGGCGTTCTTGCCGCCTGGGCCTTCGAGCGCTTCACCTTCGCCTTCAAGCCGGTTGTCTACCTCCTGATCATGCTGCCGCTCTTCATGCCGGGGGTGGTGCTGGGCCTTGGCGTTGCGATGGCGTTCGGCGATGTGTCGCTGTTCGGCGTCAATATCTACGGGTCGCGCGTATTGGTCATGCTTGCCCATTCTCTCTGGGCGATGCCGCTGGTTTTCATGCTGATGGAGGCGACCTTCCGGACCGTCGATCACCGCATCGTCGAGGCGTCCTACGATCTCGGCGGCCGGCCGGTGCAGACCTTCTTCGAAATCGTCCTGCCCTCCGTCTCCACCGGGATCATCTCGTCGGCGCTCTTTGCATTCGTGATATCGCTCAACGAATTCGTCATGGCCCTGTTCCTGACGACGCGCGATACGCAGACGCTTCCCGTCCTGATGTGGCTGAGCCTGCGCTCGGCCGGCACGCCGCGGCTTGCGGTGGCGTCCGTCATCCTCGCGGCCGCCGTCTTCGTCAGCCTGTCGCTGATCATGGTCTGGTACATCAGGCAACTGAGGAAGACGTGACCAGCCAAGGGGATTATGTGCCTGTCAGCGCCATCCAGGCATCTACTTCCCCGCGGCGTCGAGCAGGGCTCGATGGACACGGTCGGCGAAATCACCGACCGGTCCCTTGGTGGATTTGTAGTCCAGTCCCTGGATCACGCTGACGGTCTTGTCGTCGACGGATATGCAGTGCGAGATGAAGGATCCGCCCGCGGCGGGGCCGCCGCTGATGACGCCGAGCTGGCCTTCGAAGCGGTTGACGATAACGCGGTAGCCCGCCCCCTGAGCCTGCTGCTCGATCAGGTCCGTGCAGGCATCGAGGCTCAGCGCATCCGATGCGGTTCTCTCGACGTGATAGGTGATCATGAACGGATCATCGGCCGCTGCCGCCGGCAAGGCCGCAAGGATGGTAGCCGCCACCGGCATCGCGCAAAACATCTTCATCATGCAAAACCGCCTGTCTTTCCGTTTGTATCCCGGCAATGCCGCCTCATTTCAGGATCAGGGCGATCATGATCGCCGCGAAGGCGAGGAACATGACGCTGCCGAGAAGGATGCTGGTGACCGCCTTGGCCGAAATATAAGTGCCCGCCACGCCGCCGAGGACGGACGGCCACGGATTGCCGTCCTTCTGTCCAAGCGGATACCCGCAGGCGGGGCATGAAAATGCCTTGTCGGATACGTTGCCAGTGCATTCAGGGCATGCGACGAGCGCCATTTCAGCCCCCTCCGATGATGAATTCCACGCGCCGGTTCTGCTGCCGGCCTGCGGGGTTGTCGGACCCGTCCGCATTTTCGTTCGGCGCGACGGGCGTGCTCTCGCCCTTGCCGAACGTCGTCATCCGGGCGTTTACGCCGCTGTCGGAAAGCCAGTGCCGCACGGCGGCGGCGCGGCGTTCCGACAGACGTAGGTTATAGGCGTCCGACCCCTTCGCATCCGTATGGCCGATGATCGCGACCGGGGTATCCGCCAGCGCCTGAAGTGCCTCTGCGAGGCGGGCGAGAACGGGGCGCGCGTCGGTGCGGATGTCCGACTTGTCGAAATCGAACAATATATCGCTCGGCAGGTTCACGATGATGCGCTCGCCCTCCCGCCGTGCGCCAAGTTCGGAAAGCGCAGTTTCCGTCCGCGTCCGCGTCTGCGCATCCATGTTCTTCAATCCGAAGGTGGACGTTCCGGAGGAAACGGATGCGCCGCTCTCCTCCTTGCGCTCGGCAAAGCGGGACGAAGGCAGTGTGAATTCGGCAAATGTCGATGCCCGCTCGCCCACTGCGCCGGCGCCCGTCGTCACCGTATAGGCGGATGCCGTCGCAGGAAGGAAAAGAGAAAGCGCGAGAAGGGCGCCCTTTCTCATTGAGCCAGTTCCAGGGGGATGGTCACGCCCGGCGCGCTGCTGTCGTTTCCGTCATGTGCAGGATTGAAGACGAGGGTCACTTTCGTCACGCCGGCCGGTATGACGCCGGGAAAGACCAGGTCGCCCTCCATCGTCTGCCCGTTGCCGATCCGCATCCAGCGGTTATCGGCGATCTGGCGCAGATGCAGCCGTTCCTGCTCGCCCTCTCCCCATGCGAGATAGGCATTTTCGTCGTCGTTCATGTTGACGCTGTTGGTAACGTGGCTGTCGAAGCTCGCCAGCAACCGGACGGTTGTCGCATCCTGGCCGACAGTAACGGTCTTGACCTGTACCGTCAGGCCGACAGGAACACTGGCCTGACCACCGGTAATCGTGAAGTTGTGCTCCTCGGCATAGGCGGCGGCGGGCAACAGAAGCGTGGCGACAACCATGAATTTCTTCAGCAAGAACGACTCCCCAGAACAGATAGATCGTTCGCCACAAAACAGATGCATTATGACGGAGCTGTGACCGTTTCCCGGAAAAATTGCTGCGCGCTCCCTCTGCGCCGCAGGTGCTCATCGACGATCCTTGCTTTCCCTGAAAATAGCCTTGTCCTCCGCGCAAAGCGGCGCGTGCGGCAGTAGCCTCTTATGGGAGGCAGCGATTGCTCCGATAGTCCCAGGTCTGGCCGCTCTCTATACAGGCACGAAGGGCATTGCGGTCGGGAATGATGCCGGATTTGCCGTAGCTGAGCAGCATTCCGGCGCCTCCCGCAAACGCCCAGATCAGCGCGAACAGGCGGAGCCTTCGGGGCACCGGTTGAAACCAGAGCCAGACCGAAAGGGCGGTGCCGGCGGTGAATGCCAGCGCCATCACGACAAACAGGGCTTCGAACGTCACTGTGCGCCTTACTATATTCCCGGATCGATTCGCCGGTCTCCAATGAACTGCTCAACCATTCACATCGAGGCAATGAGATCAATCCCGTCGAAGCTTCCGGGAAAACGTTGGGGAAACTCCCTCGGCGACAGGATGTCCTTGAATTCGCATGCGAGAACAAGCAGACCTATGCATCGTTCCGGCATGGTCAGCCGGCTTCGCCGCCAACATGGCTCCCATCTTGCCGTCGGGCTTTTCAGGATATTGATATGACACGTTTTTCCGATCCGCAGCGTCTTGAACGACTGATCGAGGGGCTGGACCGGTTCAACGCCACTCCGGGCAAGGGCACGACGCGGCTGACCTACACGCCGGAGTTCCGCCAGGCCAGCGACTATCTGCGCGGGCAGATGGAGGCCGCCGGGCTTACGGTCCGCGAGGACGCGATCGGTAATCTCGTCGGGTGCCTCGTCGGACATAATCCTGCTCTTGCCCCGGTCATGATCGGCTCTCACTTCGATTCCGTGCCGAACGGCGGCAAGTTCGACGGCCCGGCCGGCGTCATTGCCGGTATCGAGATCGCCTTCCTGTTGAAGGAGCGGGGCCTTGTCCCGGAGCGTTCCATCGAATTCGTCGCCATGATCGAGGAAGAAGGCACGCGCTTCGGCGGCGGACTGCTGGCCTCGCGCGTCATGACCGGCAAAGTGGATATGGACGAGTTCCTCGCCTTTGCCGACGATGCGGGGATCACGGTCGCGGATGCGATGCAGGCTTACGGACTGGAACCGGCACAGGCGCCTCTGGCTGTGCGCGAGGCCGGTTCCGTATATGCCTTCCTTGAATTGCATATCGAGCAGGGCCCCGTGCTGGAAGCCCATGCCGACGATGTTGCGATCGTCGACCGTATCGTGGGCCTCGGCCAGATCAGGGCGACGTTCAGAGGTCAGGCGGGCCATGCCGGTACGACGCCGATGAACGTGCGCCGTGACGCGCTTGTCGGCGCGGTGGCGGCGCTGTCGCAATTGCCGGACCTTGCGCGCGCCATCGATCAGGATGCGGTGCTGACCGTCGGCAAGATGGATGTCCGTCCGGGTGGGGCCAATGTGATCCCCGATCTCGTATCCTTCACCGTCGATATCCGCGCCCCCGGGGAAGAGGTCGTCCGCACGCTGATCGATCAGGCCCGTTCGGTAATCGAACGGGTGGGCGGCAACGGACTGGGGGTTGATGTCGAGGAGCAGATATTCCTTCCCCCGGTTCCGCTTTCGGCGGAATTGCATGAAGCCCTGTCGCGTCACGCGGATACGCTCGGCCTGAAACGCCGCACCATGGTCAGCGGGGCGGGGCATGATGCGATGATCATGGCCGATTTCGCTCCTACCGGGCTGGTCTTCGTGCCGAGCCGCAACGGCATCTCGCATGCGCCGGAAGAGTGGACCGGCTACGACCAGCTCGCCAGGGGAGTGGACGTGCTCTTCCTGGCGCTTTGCGAGCTTGCCGGCGCCACGCCGCAGTCATAGACCTCAAAAGCGGTCATGTCGGCTGAATGCGGTCCAGCAAGCGGATGAGGTCGGCCAGCGTGCGCGTATTCATCTTGCGCATCAGGTGACCGCGGCGCACCTTCACGGTGATTTCGCTGACACCGAGATCCGCGGCAATCTGCTTGTTGAGGAGGCCCGTCGCGACCAGCTGCGCCACGTCTTTCTCGCCGCTGGAAAGCGAGGCCCAGCGTCGTGCGACATCGGCATTCGCCGCCTCCCGCAGACGTCTTGTGCGGTCGGCCTCGATCCCGCGATGGACAGCGTCGAGCAGGTCCTGATCGCGGAACGGCTTGGTCAGGAATTCGATTGCCCCGTCTTTCATCGCCTTGACGCCCATGGCGATATCCCCGTGGCCGGTGATCATCACGGTGGGAAGGTGCAGCCCGTATTCGGTCATGTGTTCCAGAAAATCCATGCCGCTCTGGCCCGGCATGCGCACGTCGAGGACGAGGCAGGCAGGTGCGCCGGGCAAATCGAAAGCGAGGAAGTCCTGGACGGATGCGAACGATTTGGCGCGCAGCGAGACCGAGGCGAGAAGGTCTTCCAGTGCCGCGCGGACGGAGCGGTCGTCATCGATGATGTAGACGGTGGGGTCTGCCGTCTTTCCCGTGGGCAGCTGCGGCTTCATTCGATTGCTCCCATCCCCGCCGGCAGGCTGAACCGGGCGATCGCCCCGCCATCCTTGTCGGTCTCCGCCCAGATACGGCCGCCATTGGCCTCAATGATCGAGCGGCTGATGGTCAGGCCGAGGCCGACGCCGTCCTTCTTGGTGGTCCAGAAGGCATCGAAGAGGTGCTCGAGCTCGCCCTGGCGAAAACCCGCGCCGCTGTCGATGACGGAAAAGCGGATGCGATTGCCGTCTTCCGTCTCCGAGACGATTTCCAGCGTCTTCGCGCCGCCTGTTTTCGCCTCGATCGCCTCGACGGCGTTCAGCAGGAGATTGCCGACGACCTGCCCGACCTGAACCCGGTCGGCGAGGATCGCCGGCAGGTCGTGCTGAAGGGAGAGGCGGACCGTTATGCCGCTCCGCTCACCGCGTTCGCCCGCAAGCGCTACGACCTCGCGGACCAGGGCGTTGAAATCGAACCGCTCCCTGTGGGGCGCCTTGCCGCTGGCAAGGCCGCGCACCCGCGCGATCACCGCGCTGGCGCGGTTCGCATCCTCTACGATCCTGTCCGCCGCGCGCTGCGCATTCGCGATGGCTGGAGGCTCCTGGGCCAGCCATCGCCGGCACGCGCCGGCACTGGTGGCGATCGCTGCGAGCGGCTGGTTCACCTCGTGGGCGATCGATGCCGTCAGCTCGCCGAGGCTGGTGATGCGCGCCATGCGCAGCAATCGTTCCCGGCTTTCATGGGCGGCTGCCTCGGCGGCCACGAGTTTCAGGGAAAGATAGGTGGTCACGCCGATTGCCACGATGCTGATGCCGGTATTGACGATCCCCACCTCGTAGGCACCTGAATGGGTGAGGGCGAAGCTCAGCAATGTCAGCGCCACGCAGGCGAAGGCGAGAGCCACGACGGTGCCCGCCGGAAGCAGGCGTGTCGCGACGAGGATGACGGGCGTATAGAAGACGGCTGCCGCAATCGCATAGTCGGTTACGGTATCGCCCACGAAGATGACGACCATGGCGACAGGCAACAGGACGATGGTGAGCACCAGCCTGCGTTCGAGCTTGAATTTTCCGCTGTTTGTCATTGAGGCCGGCCGTCCAGTTGTGCTCGTTTCGGGAATATCATAGCGCGCGCCGCTTGTATCGGACCTCAATCCCTGGTGCTTCCGTCCCAGGAGGCGTCGGAGACCGGCGCCTGCCTTTCCAGAAAGGCGGTGACAGCCTCGATTTCACGCGGATCGACCGCGGTGGAAACGAGTGTTGCCACGATCTCGACCGTATCGTCTCCGCGATCGGCGACTTCGACATCGCTGACCGGATAGTTCGCCTGTTCCAGCCGCTCCACCAGCAGGTCGCGCATTTCGGGCATGGCCTTGCGGCTCGAAATCACGCTGACCTCGTAGGTGGCTTCCGTCGTGCGGTCGTCGATGGGAATGCGGTTGATCATGTTGACGAGCGGACGGAGCAGCGTGTTCCCGGCAAGCACGAAGACGGTCAGCAGCACCGCCTCGGCAAGCATGTCGGTGCCGGCGCAGGCGCCGACCGCCGCCGAACACCACAGCGTTGCGGCTGTGTTCAGCCCGCGCACGTTCATGCCTTCCTTCATGATAACGCCCGCGCCCAGAAAGCCGATGCCGGAGACGACATAGGAAATCACCCGGACCGCTTCCGTCGTGCCGGCGATCCGCTGGGCGAGATCGACGAAGGCGGCGGCTCCCACCGCGACGAGGACGTTCGTGCGCAGCCCCGCCGTGCGCTGCCGATACTGGCGCTCCGCACCGATCAGCGTGCCGAGGAGGAAGGCGGCGGTGAAGGCGGCCGCCGTGTCGAGAAAGGGTAGAAGATCGAATGTCTGCAGGAATTTCATCTCGGGTGGTCCTTTGGGAAAGGGCGGCCTCTACCATCGGCCTTGCCGCAGCAGCCGTATGGCAACGCGGTGGAGATGGGTCGACCAGCGGACCAGCCGCAGCGTTTGCCGCCGGTTCAGAAGGCCGTGACGGGAAAGGCGGACGGCCGACCTGAACAGCACCGCGCCGGCGGCAGCGAAGGCCCAGCAGAGCCAGCGGTCGACAGCCTCCGCCTGCCGCGCGGGCCCGCGAGATGACGGATGCGGCGCGGAGCGGTCTTTCTTGCCGCATGGAGGAACGGATGACGGGCGTGGCATGAAACGATCGACGGGCATATCGGATCTCCCCTCGGCATCGCGGAATGGAGGTTGCGATCGGGCGGCTTCGGCCGCCCGATCGGGGCTGCGGGCCGCGTTCAGAACCATTGGCCGAAGCGGCGGATGTAGATGGTCTTCATCGTCTGGGCGACGACGCAGTAGGAGAAGAGGGTCGCGGCCAGCCAGGGGAAATAGGCCCACGGCAGCGGCTGCAGGCCGACCATCGCGCCGAGCGGCGAGAAGGGGATATAGATGCCGAGCGCGCAGACGAGCCCTGTCATCAGCATGACGGGTAGTGCCGCCGTGCTCTGGATGAAGGGAATCTTTCGGGTGCGCAGCATGTGCACGACCAGCGTCTGCGACAGCAGGCCCTCGATGAACCAGCCGGACTGGAACAGCGACTGGTGTTCCGGCGCGTTGGCGGAAAAGACGTACCACATGAGCGCGAAGGTGGTGATGTCGAAGATCGACGAGGTCGGGCCGATCCAGAGCATGAAACGGCCGATGTTGCGGGCGTCCCATTTGCGCGGCGTCTTCAGGAATTCCCTGTCCATGCGGTCCCAGGGCAGGGAAAGCTGGGATATGTCGTACATCAGGTTCTGGATCAGCAGGTGGATCGCCAGCATCGGCAGGAAGGGGATGAAGGCGCTGGCCACCAGCACGGAGAACACGTTGCCGAAGTTGGAGCTCGCGGTCATGTTGAGATATTTCATGATGTTGCCGAAGGTTTCGCGCCCCTTGACGACACCTTCTTCGAGCACCATCAGGCTTTTCTCCAGCAGGATGATGTCGGCGGATTCCTTGGCGATGTCGGTGCCGCTGTCGACGGAAATCCCGACATCGGCGTCACGCAGGGCCGGCGCGTCGTTGATGCCGTCGCCGAGAAAGCCGACGGTGTGGCCGTTCGCCTGAAGCGCCTTCAGCACGCGCGATTTCTGCAGGGGCGTGAGCTTGGCGAAGATCGTGCGCTCCTCGACAAGCTGCCGCAAGGCCATGTCGTCGAGGGCCTCCATGTCGCGCCCGATGACGGGCTGGCCGGGTTCGAGGCCGACCTCGCGGCAGATTTTCGCGGTGACGACCTCGTTGTCGCCGGTCAGCACCTTTACCGCCACGCCATGCTCGGCAAGGGCGGCGATCGCCGGGCCCGCGGTCTCTTTCGGAGGGTCGAGGAAGGTGAGGAAGCCCTGGACGACGAGGCCGCATTCGTCCTCGATGTCGTAGCGCGTTCTGGCTTCGGTGCCGGGTATCGTGCGCGTGGCGACGACCAGAACGCGGAACCCGTCGGCATTGTAGGCGCGGGCGAGCGCGGTCAGCCGTTTGCGCTCGGCCTCGTCCAGATCGCGCAACACGCCCTGTTCCTCCACGTGCGCCGAGATTGCCAGCATCTCCTCGACGGCGCCCTTGCAGACGAGCAGATGCTCGCCCCGCTCTCCCTCGACCACGACCGACAGCCGGCGGCGCACGAAGTCGAACGGCAGTTCGTCTACCTTGCAATAGTGCGGAAGCAGGGGTTCTCCTGCCGGTCCGGCGAAACGCAGGACGGCCTGGTCCATCAGGTTTCTCACGCCGCTCTGGTGCCGGCTGTTCAGCCAGGCGAGTTGCAGGACGCCGTCATTGCGCTCGCCGTGGATGTCGACATGATGCTCGAGGATGATCCTGTCCTGGGTCAGCGTGCCGGTCTTGTCGGTGCACAGCACGTCCATCGCGCCGAAATTCTGGATGGCGTTGAGCCGCTTGACGACGACCTTGCGCCGCGCCATCGCCACGGCCCCCTTGGCGAGGTTGGACGAGACGATCATCGGCAGCATTTCCGGGGTGAGGCCGACGGCGACGGCGAGCGCGAACAGGAAGGCATCCATCCAGTCGCCCTTGGTGAGGCCGTTGATGACGAAGACGACCGGGACCATGACCAGCATGAAGCGGATGAGCAGCCAGCTCACGCTGTTGACGCCGCGGTCGAAGGCGGTCTCCGCCCGGGAGCCGGCGATGACCCTGGCGAGCGAGCCGAAATAGGTGCGCGGGCCGGTGGCGACGACGATGGCCGTCGCCGTGCCGCTGACGACATTGGTGCCCATGAAGCAGATATTGGGCAGGTCCAGAAGATCCGCCTGGTGTGCGGTGACGGCATCCGCGTCGGCGGATTTCCCGGCAACGGCGCCGAGCGCGTCGTATTTCTCGACAGGCAGGGCCTCGCCCGTCAGGGCGGCCTGGCTGACGAACAGGTCGCGCGATTCGATGAGGCGGATGTCGGCCGGCACCATGTCTCCGGCCGAGAGTCGCACGATGTCGCCGGCCACGATTCCCGCCATAGGCGCTTCGCACATTTCGGGCGTGGCCTCCGCTGTCGGTCGGCGCAGCACCGTGGCCGTGGTGCGAACCATGGCCCTCAGCGCTTCCGCCGCCCTGCTCGAACGGTATTCCTGCCAGAAGCGCAGCAACGCGCTGAGAAAGACCATGATGACGACGATCGCCACGCCGACATAATCGGCATCCTCGCCGGCGCGCAGCGGCAGGATGATATCCGTGACCGTACTGATCGCGGCGAGGACGGCCAGAACGGCGATGAACGGATTGCCGAACGCCAGCAGGAACTGCACGGCTGCGTGCGGCGGCTTGTCATGTGCGACCTCGTTCGGGCCGTCCGACGCAAGGCGCTCTGCTGCCTCCGCGTCGGTCAGGCCGTCGAGGCGGCCCCTGAAATTGGCGAGCGTGGTCTGGATGTCGTTGCGGGCTTCAAGGACCGCCTGCATCGAAAGCGCCCTGTGTTCCTTGCGCGGCGCGGCAGCGGCCTTGCCCTTCATCATCATGTTCATCGTCTTGCTCCTCGTATCGTTCGCCTGCGTGTGGACGAGCGGGTTCGTGCCGTGCGGTGCGATCACGGCCGGTTTCTGCGAAGTCGGTTGGGGAGAGCGTCCGCCGCGCCCGTCTGTCAGGGAGCGGCGGACGGGCCTCGTCGCGGCGGGCGCGGGTAAACGGGGATAGGACCGGTCACGGGAACTGGTCCTGCATATGGCGGATGGCCGCGCGTTTGGCGAACGGATCGCGGCATGGCGTGGACACGTCCGCGATGATCCAGCGGCATTCCAGCCGGCCGGATACCGGGTTCGTCCGCCAGCGTGCGGTCGGGCCGCGCCGAGGCGCGGACGGGTGGGAGGTCCGTGTCCGCGGCCGTGCCGGAACGCCGGGCAGCAGGCGCGCCAGGATATGGGCCCAGCAGTGGAAGGGGTTCTTGATCTTCATGTCTCACCTCGCGGGGCCGTCGCGGCGCCCCGGGGTGAGGCTGAACATGTCAGGCTCGACCGGCCGGCCGCAACGGCGTGCTTTCTCGACTACTGTCGCTTGGCATGGTTCGGTCTTTCTCCAATGTTCCGGCCGGGGAGAACCCGTCCGGCTGACGATTGCTGGCTTACGCCTGTCCGCAGGCTCACGCCAGCATCCATGGGGATTGAACGCTATACGTTCGCTTCTCTGGGATATACCAAGGTATATGTTTGCAGCTGGGAGAGTGCCGCCCCGCAAGATTCGCAGCCGCCACGGGGTGATGCTGGAGTCAGGGCTGGGCTGCCTCGCCTCCGAATGGGGAAGGCCCGGAACGGAGGCCGTGGCACGGGAACGACGCGATGGGGCCTCAGGAAACGAGACCTCCTCCAAGCGGCAGGCTCGAAGCCGTTCCCGCCGATCCGCCTAGACCTGTGCGGCCAGCGTTTTGAGCGCGGCCGAGCGATCGAGCCAACCGATCTGGCGGCCGCCTTCGACGACGGGGAGGGGGCCTTCCGCGGCCACGAGGTCGGGGGCGATCTCGGCGATCGTGGCACCGGCGTTCACGCCGGATGTCGATGGGCCGGTGTCGGGGGTCATGATCGATGCCACCTTGACGACCCGTGCGGGTGGGACCTTGGCGACGAAGCGGCGGACATAGTCGGTGGCGGGCTCGGTCACCAGTTCTTCCGGCGTGCCGATCTGGATAATGCGGCCGGCTTCCATGATCGCGATGCGGTCGGCGAGGCGGATGGCCTCGTCGAGGTCGTGGGTGACGAAGACGACGGTGCGGGTCTGGGTTTTCTGGAGCCGCAGCACTTCGGCCTGGAGGTCGGCGCGGATCAGCGGGTCGAGGGCCGAAAAGGGTTCGTCGAGGAACCAGAATTCGGGATTGGTGGTGAGCGAGCGGGCGATGCCGACGCGTTGCTGCTGGCCGCCCGAGAGTTGTGCCGGGAAGCGCGTTTCCCGGCCCTTCAACCCGACAGTCTCGATCAGCTCCATGGCGCGGGCCTCGGCTTTCGGGCGCGGCATTCCCTGCACTTCGAGCGGGAAGGCGACATTTCCGACGACGGTTCGGTTGGGCAGGAGCGCGAAATGCTGGAACACCATGCCCATGCGCTGGCGGCGCAGCTCGACCAGTTCCTTGTCGCCGAGTTTCAGGACGTCGCGGCCGTTGAAGGCGATTTCGCCGGCGGTCGGCTCGATGAGGCGGGTCAGACAGCGCAGCAGCGTGGATTTTCCCGAGCCCGACAGGCCCATGATGGCGAAAACCTCGCCGCGGCCGATCTGGAAGGTGGCGTCCTGTACCGCGCCGACAAGGCCCGCGGCGGCGAGCGCTTCCGGCGTGCGCGCCTCTGCCGGCAGGCGGCGGAACGCGCCGGCATCGCGGCCGAAGACTTTCCAGATGCCCTTCGCGTCGATTGCAGCCGGTGCATTCCGATCGGGTGCGGCGTCAGGCATGGGCCTCTCCTTCGTGTCTTGCAGCGCGCAGCGCGCCGGATTTCAGCAATGCATCGGCGACGAGCGCGATGGCCGCGACGCAGAGGCCGGCAACGATGCCCGGCCCCGTCTCGCCGCGGGAAAGCGAGGTGTAGACTTCCTGCCCCAATTCGCGCGTGCCGACGAGGGCGGCGATGACCAGCATCGAGAGCGCCATCATCACCGTCTGGTTGACGCCGAGAATGAGCGTCGGCAGGGCGGCGGGCAGGCGCACGAAGCGGAAGGACTGCCAGGGCGTGCATCCGGACATGAGCGCGGCCTCGATGCGTTCGGAGGGCACATGCGCCATGCCGGCCATGCCGTAGCGCACGGCCGGCGCCACCGCATAGGAGACGATGGCGATCAGCGCGGAAAAGTCGCCATTGCGGAAGAGCATGACGGCCGGCAGCAGATAGACGAGGGTCGGCAGGGTCTGCAGCGTGTCGAGCGCCAGTTGCACCGGATGGTGCAGGCGGGGATGGCCCGAGACCCAGATGCCGAAGGGCAGGCCGATGGCGAGCGCCAGCGCGACCGAGAGCACCGTGAGATAGATCGAGGACATGGCGGCCTGCCAATAGCCGGTGACCAGCACGAAGAGCAGCAGCAGGAAGACGGTGAGCGCGGTGCGCATGCCGCCCAGGGCATAGCCCGCCAGCGCCAGCGCGGCGAGGACCAAGCTCCAGGGTGCGGACTGAAGTAGATTGCGGAAGGGGTTCATCACGCCGAGCAGCATGCCGGTGCGGATCGCCTCCAGCGGCTCGTAGAAATTCTGGTTGATCAGGCTGACGGCGCCGTTCCAGAACGGAGCGGTCGTCAGCGTCCAGGCGCCGGGCCAGGCCGAAAGCGCGGGCAGTGCGAGGCTGGCAACGGTCGGCACGATGAGCAAGAGCGCGGCGATCAGCGTGTCGCGCCGGCTCCACAGGCCCTGCCGTCCCGTCGACTGGTTGTGCGCGGCGGCCTGCGTCAGGCGGTCGAGCACCACGGCGAGCGCGACGATGCCCATGCCGGCCTCGAAGCCGGCACCGAAATCGAGGCGGCGCAGTGCCCTCAGCACGTCGTAGCCGAGGCCGCCTGCGCCGATCATCGAGGCGATGATCACCATGTTGAGCGTCATCATCACCACCTGGTTGAGGCCGATGGCAAGGCGCGGCGCGGCCACCGGCAGCTCGACCTTCCACAGCGTCTGCGCCCGGCTGCAGCCGGTCATGCGGGCGAGCTCCAGCGTTTCGGACGGCACGGAACGCAGCGCCAGCACCGTGGCATGCACCATGGGCGGCAGGGCATAGACGACGGTGGCGAAAAGCGCGGCGCTCGGGCCGTAGCCGAAGAGCAGCAGCGTCGGCAGCAGGTAGGAGAAGATCGGCACGGTCTGCATGACGTTCATGATCGCCCGCAGCCAGATCTCCGCATGGGCGGAGCGATAGGCCCAGATACCCATGGCAAGGCCGAGAACGAGGGCCGCGACGACGCAGATGACGACCGAGGCGAGGGTCGTCATGGCCGAAGCCCAGAGGCCGAAGAAGACGAGATAGGCGCCGGCGAGAAGCGTGAGGACGGCAAGGCCGCGGCCGGAAAGGCGAAGGCCGAGCAGCGCGGCGGTCAGGATCACGCCGAGCCAGCTCAGCGGCGGCGCGAGATGGACCTTGTTGAAGCCCGCCCCCTTCACCCAGCCGTCGGCCAGCATGAATTTCAGCCAGTCGATCGGCATCTGCGCCGCGGCGGCCAGCGCGCGGGTGAGATCGGCGATCTTGACGCCGAAGATCGCCGCATCGCGGGCAAACCAGTTCATGCCCGCGCCGACCCAGTCGGAAACCGGCAGGAGTGCCTGATCGGAAAGATGCGTGAAGGACGCCGGCATCAGCAGACTGGCAGCGACGACGACCAGCGTCAGCGCAAGGCCAATCCAAAGGCCGTGCCCGCCTGTCGCATCCTTCGGCCTTGCCAGGACATCCGCCATGTCATGCTCCTCCCAGAGTGGATGTTTTGGCCGGGGCCGGATTTGCCAGCCCCGGCCATCCGGTTATTTTTCAGCGCAGGCCGCCCAGGAGCGCCATTTGGCTTCGTTGGTCTTCGCCCATTCCATGGCGACCTCGTTGACGGCGCGGCCCTTCACATCGACCTCGTAGACGAGGTCGCCGAGTTCCTTGCCGTCGAGGGTGAACTTGCGCACGATATCGTAGGCGCAGGGCCAGACCTTCTCGCCGCCGGCCCAGGCCATCTTCTTGATCCAGCCTTCCGGCTTGCCGCAGTCATGGGTCGCCGTCTTGTTTTCGCCCCAGGACGGATCCGTGTAGCAGGCTTCCTCATACGGAGGGAACTTGACGAAGGAGCCGGAGAAGACCGACGGCACCCAATGCGGCTGGTAGACCCAAAGGATGATCGGCGCCTTGCGTTCGTAGGCGGACTGGAGTTCGGCGAACATGGCCGCTTCCGTGCCGGCATGAACGACCTCGAAAGGCAGGTCGAGCGCCTTCACACGCTCCTCGTCGAAGCCGCCCCAGCTGACGGGCGCGCCGAGATAGCGGCCCTTGGGCGCGGTTTCCGGCGAGGAAAAGGCTTCGGCGCAGTTCTTCAGCGCCTTCCAGTCCGGCAGGCCGGGGCACTTTTCCTCCATGTAGGAGGGGTACCACCATTCTTCCTTGGCGTGCGGGCCGAGTTCGCCCATGTCGAGAACATTGCCGGTCGCAAGCGACTTGGTGAAGGGCTTGTCCTGCGTCGTCTGCCAGGTTTCCAGCGCGATGGTCAGGTCGCCGGTCTCGAAGCCAGGATAGCGGGCGCTGTCGTCGGCGACGACCGTCTCCACGCTGTAGCCATAGGTCGACAGGATGATATTGAGGATCTCGGTGTCGATCAGCATCGAGGACCAGTCGGCCACCATCAGCTTGATCGTATCGGTGGATTCCGGCTCGAAGGCCGAGGCCGGTGCCGCGGCCCCGAGGCTGAGCGCCAGCATTGCGGATGCTATCAGTCGTTTCATGGTCATACCCCTCTTGTTTATGGTGATGTTCAGCCCTTGGCGTACCAGCCGTTGTCGACATAGAGCGCCTGCCCGTTGACGAAGCTGGCATCGTCGGAGGCCAGCCACAGGGCGGCGGCGGCCACCTCTTCCGGCTCGCAGAGCCGTCCCTGCACGGCGTTGAGATCGGCCTCGTTCCAGTTCTGGCCGAGGCCGTCGAGCTCGACGATCTCGCGCAGGCCATGCGCCGTCTTGACGAAGCCGGGGCAGACGGCGTTGGCGCGGATGCCGCGATCGCGATATTCGATGGCGATGGAGCGGGCGAGCTGGAGAACCGCGCCCTTGGTCATGCAGTAGAGGCTTTCCAGCGCAAAACCCTTCTCCCCGCCGATCGAGGAGGTGATGACGATCGAGCCGCCGCCGTTTTCCAGCATGTGCGACACGGCCTCGCGGCAGACGACGAAGGCCGAGCGGACATTGATGTCCATCAGCCGGTCGTAATCCGCATCCGTGCTTTCGTGCAGCGGCTTGACGATGATCGTGCCGGCATGGCTGAACAGCGTGTCGACGCGCCCCCACTTGGCCGTAACGGCGGCGAACGAGGCGCGCACAGCCGCCGTGTCCGTCACATCGGTCTTAAGGAAGACCGCCTCGCCGCCCGCGGCCTCGATTTCGGCGGCGGCTTCTTCGCCGGCGGCGGCCTGGATGTCGAAGATGGCCACCCGCGCCCCGGCTTCCGCGAACATCAGGGCCGCTGCGCGGCCCATTCCGTTGGCGCCGCCGGTGATGATCGCCGTCCTCCCCTCGAGCCGCCCTGTTGCGGCCGTTCGTCCGACGACCTTCGACGCGATGTTCATGGCGTTCCTCCCGAATGGATCATTGGTATGGACTTAATACCAATGAATCGGAGCGCAGTTGTCAAGCGTCTATTTAGGCAGCCGTGAAATTTAGGATTTTCCCAATCGGGAAAGCGGCTTGCCGCATTGTTCTGCCGGAATGTCTCAGGCCGCGGACCGGGTCATGCGGCGGATCGCGGCCCAGAGCATGCCGTGCAGGTCGGCCATCGCGGCTTCGGCCGCTTCGGCGTCTTCGCTCTGCAGAGCGTGCAACAGGCCTTCGAAGGATCGCACCGCCTCGGAGGCGGAGCTGTCGGGCAATGCGCCTTCGAAGGGCAAAAACAGTTCGGCGAGGCCGTCCTCGATGGCGCGGGCCAGCAGCGGATTCTGCGAGGCGTCGCCAAGCGCGAGCAGGAACAGCGCCTCGGCCTGTTTGCGCTGTGGCGCGGTCCCGGCGGCATGCATCATGTCCGTCGCCTGGCGCAGGCGCTTGAGGTCGGCCATGCCGCGCCGGGCGGCGGCCAGGCGCGCGGCGGCGAGCTGGTTGACGGTCAGGAATTCCACCACGCGCATGGCGGCGGCCGGTGCGCGCGACATCCGTCGGCGCGCAAGCTGGGTCAGGCGATCCTCATCGGTGACGAAGGCCCCGCCCTGGGCGCCGCGGCGCACGGTGATGTACTGGTTGGTTTCAAGCACGCGCAACGCTTCGCGCAGCGTCACGCGGCTGATGCCGAACCTGTCGGAGAGCTGGCGCTCGGCCGGCAGTCGCTCGGCGGGCAGCAGGAGGCCTGAATGGATCTGCCGGCGCAGCAGATCGACGGCGAGCCCGTGCGCCGCCTGCGGCTCGACAGGTCTCAGGCCCCAGAGCACGGGTCACACCGCTGTGAATGTATTGTCGACGAAGATTTCCGCGCCGTTGACGAAGCTCGAGGCATCCGAGGCGAGAAACAGGGCGACTTCCGCGACCTCCTCGGGCTCGCAGATGCGGCCCTGCATGGCGTTGACGTCGTTTTCCGACGCGAAAATCCCGTAGCCGCGCAACTGTTCGATCTCATGTTCACCATGCTGGGTGCGAACGAAACTCGGGCAGATCAGGTTGGACCGGATCCCCTGATCTCGATACTCGACGGCCAATGCCCGCGCAAGTTGATGCATGGCGGATTTCGAGGCGCAATAGAGCGCCTCGAGATGGGTCGCCGCGCGCACGCCGGTGGTCGAGGTGAAGACCAGCACGCCCTTGCCCCGCTCCAGCATTTCGGGAAGCACGAGCCTCGTCATCAGGAAGGCCGACTTGGCATTGTTGTCCATCAGCTCGTCCCATTCCTCCAGCGTGCATTCGAGGAACGGTTTCACGATGATGATGCCGGCATGGTTGAACAGGACGTCGACCTGGCCGAAGGCGTCCTTCGCCGCCCAATAGGCGATCTCCGCTTCCTCCGGGCGCGACACGTCGGCATGGACGAAGGCGACGTCGAGACCGCGGGCGCAAAGCGTCTCGACCAGATGCCGGGCGGCTTCCGCATCCCGGTCCGCGATCATCACGCGCGCACCTTCTTCGGCAAACAGCTTCGCGCTCGCCGCCCCGGCACCCTTCGCGCCGCCGGTGATCAGGATCGACTTCTTCAGGAGACGTTTCATGGTATGAGAAATAGACCAATAAGGGCGGCAAGTCCAGATGGACAGAAGCCGCCCGGGAAGCTGGTCCTAGATGTGATACGTTTCCGTATGTCCGTCGACCGCGATGGCCTGCCCACTGATCATGCCGGCGGCCGGCGATGCGAGGAACAGGCAGAGGTCGGCGATCTCCTTCGGTTCGGTAAAGCGCTTGATGGATTGGCCGCTGGTATATTCACGCCGGATTTCGTCCGGCGACGTCGAGCGCAGGTTGGCCTCGGCGGCGATGACGCGGTCCATCCGGTCGCCGGAGACCGAGCCGGGGCAGATCGCGTTGACGCGGATGTCCCAGTCGCCGAGCTCGACGGCCATGGACTTCGTGAGGCCGATGACCGCCCATTTCGCCGCTGCATAGGGCGTCCGCAGTCCGTAGCCGAACAGGCCGGCGGTGGACGACAGGTTGATGATGCTGCCGCCGCGTTTCTCCTTCATGAGGGGGATCGCGCATCGGCTCGTCAGGAACTGGCTGTTCAAACACACGTCGATACATTTGTACCAGCCGTCGATGGCGATGTCTTCCAGCCGCCCGGTCGGGCCGGCAATGCCGGCATTGTTGATGAGGACGTTGAGGCTGCCTGCCTCGGCCTTCACCGTGGCAAACCAGGCCTCGATTTCCTCCGGCGAGGTGACATCGACCCGGCTTGCCCTGATGGCGGGATTTTCCGCCGACATGGTTTCGACCGCTGAGGCATCGGCGTCGGAAACGAAGACACGGTGGCCGGCGGCCGCGAATGCTTCGGCGACCGCGCGGCCGATCCCCGAGGCGGCGGCGGTAATCATGACGGTGAGAGGCGCGGACATTATGCTGCTATCTCCAGAAAGAGGACGATGCGGGCGGCATCGCCGCCGCCCGCATTTTGGGCCGCCTTATACGTTCGTCAGCCAGCATTTGACCGGGGCGAGCGCATTCATCAGCGGTGCGTTCGGATCGTCGGTCCACCCGCCGACATTCTGGCCGACGGCGTCGATGAAGTTGCTGAACATAGGCACAATGGTGCCGCCCTCGTCGCGGATCGTGAGGGCGAGCTTGCGGTAGAGATCGACACGCTTGCCGGCATCGAGCTCGCCGCGGGCGAGGACGACGGTCTTGTCGAACTCCTCGTTCGAGAAGGCGGATTCGTTCCAGGCGGCGCCCGTCGTGTAGATCGTGGAATAGACCATGTCCTGCGTCGGTCGGCCATTCCAGTACGAGGCGCAGAAGGGGCGCTTGTTCCACACGTCCGACCAGTAGCCGTCGCCGGGGATGCGCTTGATTTCCAGCGGAATGTTCGCTGCGGCGGCACTCTGCTGGAAGATCTGACACGCATCGACCGCGCCGGGAAACGCCACTTCCGAGGTCTCGATCAGGACGGGGCCCTCGTGGCCGGACTTCTTGAAATGGAAGCTCGCCTTGTCCGGATCATAGGCGCGCTGCTCAAGATCGTCGGCGAAGAACGGGTAGAACTTGTTGATCGGCACGTCGTTGCCGAGCGTGCCGTGGCCGAGCAGCACCCGGTCGAGAAGGGACTGGCGGTCGATCGCGTATTTCAGGGCGAGGCGCAGGTCGTTGTTGTCGAAGGGCTTGGCGTTCGTGCGCATGACGAGGACATAATGGCCACGGCTCGGGACCGACTTGACCGCGACGGTCTTCAGGTTCGCCACGAGTTCGGCTACCTTCGGCGCGACACGGTTGATCATGTCCACCTGCCCGGACTGCACGGCGGCGATGCGGGCGGTGTCGTCGTTGATGATCGTCACGTCGAGCGTGTTGGCATGGCCACGGCTGTCATCCCAGTAGTCGGCATATTTCTCGAAGACGTAACGCACGCCGGGCTGCTGGCTGACGACCTTGTAGGGGCCGGCGGCGATGCCGTCCGCCGGGTTGGCGCGACCGCCGTCGGGCTGGATGAGAAGGTGATAGTCCGCCATGATATAGGGGAAGTCGGCATTCGGATCGGCGAGTTCCGCGATGAATTCGTTGCCGGAGGCCGTCATCTTCGTGATGCCCGCCATCAGGCCGAGCGCGGCGGAATTGCTCGAGCTGTCGGCATGGCGCTTCATCGTCTCGACGACGTCGTTCGCGGTCACGGACTTGCCGTTGTGGAAGGTCACGCCCTCGCGGATCTTGAAGGTCCAGGTCTTGGCATCCTTGGAGGAGCCGAATTCCGTCGCCAGGCGCGGAACGATCTCGCCCTTGGCATCGACTTCGAGCAGCTTTTCCCCGAACTGCGCCATCAATGTATTGGGCCCCTCGCTCGCCGCCAAAGCGGGATCGAGCGTATCCGTCGTCTGGCCGCCGCCAAGGCCGACGCGCATCGTGCCGCCCTTTACCGGCCCTTCGGCGCGCGCGGCACTGGTCAGAAGACCGGAGGCGAGCGCCGAGGCGCCCAGCATTGCGGCGCGGCCCAGAAACGACCGGCGGTCCATCTTTCCGCGGGCGACCAGATTGGCCAGATACTTCAATTCGTCAGACATCGGTTCCTCCTCCCAAGCTGGCCTCCCAGCGTCGGCAGCCCCTTTTCCATCCGGGACGCCGCGGCAGTTTCAGCGCCGGGCCAGCACTGAAGGCTCGCATGTCTGCCGGGCGTGACATGACTATTCTGGACATGATTTTGAGGAATCCGGACATGGCTCGATTCCGAACCGAGCGGTGGACCCCGGCCAGATCGCGGTGTGCGACCGGTCGGCGAACAGTGGGCGCCCGCGCAATCAGCGGGATAGGTTTTCAGGCAGCGAGAGAGGAATGGGGCGTGACCTGTCCCACAGGCGGCAAGGGCTTCGGCGGGATGGGCGCCGGCTCCAGCCATTGCTTCCTGAGCGCCCGGCTCTCATGCGGCGACATGCCTTCGAAACTTCGGTACATCTTCGAGAAATGGGAGGCGGAAACGAAGCCGCAGGCGATGGCGATCTCGACGACCGGCATCGTCGTCTGCCGCAGAAGGGACCGTGCGCGCTCGATCCTGAGGCGCATGTAATATTTGCCCGGGCTGCAATCGAATGTGTCGCGGAAATAGCGCTCCATCTGCCGCCGTGAAATCCCGGCCCTGATCGCGACGAGGCTCAGCGCGATCGGATCGGCGATGTTCTCCTCCATGATCCCGACGAGCGTTCGAAGGTTCGGATTGTCGACGCCGAGGGGCAGCATGTAGGGCAGCCTTTGCCGTTCGGAACCGTCGCGGAGGCTGGCGACGATGGCGAGCTGGCAGATCGCGGCCGCCGTGCCCTTGCCTTCCTCGCGCCCGATGATCTCCAGCATCATTTCGAGCGAGGAGGTGCCGCCGGCGCAGGTGTAGATTCCGTCATCGACCGCAAGGATCTGGGCGCTCGGCTGGACGTCGGAAAAGCGCTCGGAGAACGCGGCGAGGTTTTCCCAGTGGATCGTGCATCGGCGCCTGTCGAGCAGGCCGGCCTGGGCGAGCAGGTGCGCGCCGGTGCAGACGGCGCCGAGCGTGATGCGCGCCTTCCGGCATTCGCGCAGCCAGCTCGCAAGGCTCCGGCTGGCGTATCGCTCGACGTTCTGACCGGAGCATATGACGACCATTCGCGTGGCGGCGGCCCGCGTCTGGCCCCTGGCTTCATCGAGCGACAGGTCGGCGCCGAGCTGGAGACCGCAACTTGCCCGCACGGGCCCGCCGTCGGACGAGACGATCCTCCACGCGTATTTCTCGCGGCCGAGGACCTGATTGGCGAGACGGAGCGTTTCGAGCGCCGTGGTGAAGGCGAGCATGGTGAATTCGGGCGTGATGTAGAAGTAGAAGACGCTCTTCGGCCCGGGAGCGGCGTTCATGGGTCTCTTCCTCCTCAGAGCCCGAGGGCGTGGCGCTGTCGCGCCGCGAAGCCCTGGATCAGGCGGTCGGCCACCAGCGCGAGGATCGCCATCGCGGCGCCCGCCGCGACGCCCAGACCGACATCGCCCTGGCCGAGCGCGAGATAGATCTGCTGGCCGAGGTCGGTGGTGCCGATCAGCGCGGCGATCACCAGCATCGAGAAGGCGTAGAGGATCGTCTGGTTGAGGCCGAGCAGGATCGTCGGCGCGGAATAGGGAATCCTGACCTCGCGCATGACCTGCCATTCGTCCGCCCCGGAGGCGACGGCGGCCTCGATCAGCTCCTCCGGCGTGGAGGTGAGGCCGTGCTGCGTGTAGCGGATCATCGGGACGATGGCGTAGGCGCAGATGGCGAGGAAGGCGGAAAATTCGCCGATCTGGAAGAACATCAGCACGGGAATGAGGAAGACGAAGAGCGGGATGGTCTGGAGGAAGTCGCAGACCGGGCGCATGACCCGCCAGGCGTTCTCGCTGACGGCGCACAGCAATCCCAGTCCGCCGCCAGCGACCACACAGACGAGGACCGAGGCCGCGCAGAGATAGAGCGAGAGGAGAGCGGGCTCCCAAAGCCCCATCAGGAGGACGGCCCCCACCATCAGCACGGCGAAGGCGGCGAGCTTCGGCCCGCCGGCAAGCCAGCCAAGGCCGCCGAGTGCGACGAGCACGAAGGGCCAGGGCAGGTTGGCGATCCCGGTGACGAGGATGCCGGTGGCAACCAGCAGCGACAGGCCGGCAAGCGCACGATTGCGCAAGCCCAGCACGACCGCGGCGGCGGCAGCCACGCTGAAGACGGCGATGCTGATGCCGGTAGTCCACTGGAACCCCCAGGTGAAGGGGAGCACGGCCTCGTCGAGGCCGATGCGCAGCGGTAGGAGGACGAAGAACATCGTGGTGTTTTTCAGGCCCTCGAGAACGGCACCGTTCGCGGCGGTGAAGGCGCCGAGATAGCGATCGATGACGGCCGTCGTGCCCTTGAACGCCGCAAAGTCGTTCGCGGCGGGAAGCAGCGAGCCCTGAAGGGCGGCAATGACGATGCCGAGCAGGAGGATCGCAGCCGTGACCTTCCACGAGTGCCGCTTGCGATCCCGCGCAAGGGCGCTGCTCATGCGATCGGCGAGGACGGCGAAGATCACGATGACGACGCCGGCGATCAGGCTCTGGCCGAAGGCGGCCTTGCGCATCGTCAGCAGCACTTCCCAGCCGATATCGTTGAAGCCGCCGATGACAGCGGCGATGATGACCATCGACAGCGCGGCCATGATGGTCTGGTTTACGCCCACCATGATCTGCTGGGCGGCCGAGGGGATCTCGACGAGGATGAGCTGCTGGGCGCGCGTCGCGCCGTTCATGATGGCGGCTTCGCGGATATCGGGCTCGACGCGCTGCAAGCCGAGAAGGACGTTGCGCGCCATCGGCGGGGCGGCGTAGATCACCGATGCGATGAGGCCGACCACGGGACCGAAGCCGAACAGCAGCAGAAGCGGCGTGAGATAGGCGAAGGTGGGGACCGTCTGCATGATGTCGAGCATGGTCTCGACCGCGCGCCGGACCGCGCGGAACTCATAGGCGAACACGCCGATCAGGCCGCCGACGATGAGCGCGAGGGGCACCGAGACGAAGACCAGCGCCAGCGTGTTCATGCTGGCGACCCAGTACCCGCTGGCAAGAACGAAGCCGAGGCCGGCCAGCACGAGCGCGACCATGCGTTTGCCGCCGATGTGCCAGCCGAGCGCAGCGAGGACGCCGATCGTCAGGGCATAGGGCGATCCGACGAGAAGCCGGTTCGCGCCGACCATCGGATATTCCAGCAGTTTGGCGACGAAGCGTGCGGCCGGTTTCAGGAATTCGAAGGCCGTCGTCAGGCCGCTGCCGATCCACGCCGTCGCGGGAAGCGTCAGCGCCTGCGGCCAGGTCCTGATCCAGGCCTGACTGGGGGCGAGCAGAAGACAGGCCGCGCCGACGAGCACGCAGAGGAGCGCGACGCGCACGCCGGGCGTCAATCCATTCATGCGCGTCTTCTCGATCTCAATTCTGTTGCTGGCCAAACCCACGGTCCCACTTGCGCTGATCTCGATCATGTCCGTTCCGCCTGCAGCGCGCCGGCCAACTGGCTCGGATGGACGATGCCGGCCATCTTGCCGTCACGACCCCAGACCGGGACGGGCTGGTAGAGCGCCATGCAGGAGGCGAGCGCGTCATCGATGGTCATGTCCTCCTCGATCTTCGGATCGTCGGGCATCTTTGGCAGCGTCTCGGGCATGTTCATCATGGCGCTGACATGCGAGTAGCGGCCCTTCGGCACGTCGCGCGTGAACTCGCGGACATAGTCGTCGGCCGGATTGACGATGATCTCGTCCGGCGTGCCGATCTGGACCACCACGCCATCGCGCATGATGGCGATGCGGTCGGCGAGCTTCAGCGCTTCCGTGATGTCGTGCGTGATGAAGACGGAGGTCTTCTGGAGACCCGCCTGAAGCTTCAGGAATTCGTCCTGAAGCTGCCGACGGATGAGCGGGTCGAGGGCGGAATAGGGTTCATCCAGGAAGAGCAGGTCGGGATTGACGGCGAGCGCCCGGGCGATGCCGACGCGCTGGCGCTGGCCGCCCGAAAGCTCGCGCGGAAAGGCGTCCTCGCGGCCGGCAAGGCCGACAAGCTCCAGCATCTCCAGCGCGCGCTTGCGCCGGTCCGGCCGGTTGAGGCCCTGCATCTTCAGCGGAAAGCCGACATTCTCCGCCACGGTCATGTGCGGAAAGAGGCCGAAATGCTGGAAGACCATGCCGAGCTTGTTCCGCCTGAGCTCGATCAGCCGCTGCTTGCCGGCCGTCAGGATGTCCTCTCCATGGATGAGGATCGAGCCGGCGGTTCCCTCGGCAAGGCGGGAGATCGTGCGGATCAGCGTGGACTTGCCCGAACCGGACAAGCCCATGATGACGAAGACCTCGCCTTCGCGGACGTCGAAGGTGACGTCCTGCACGGCGGGCACGAGACCGCGTTCGCGCAGCAATGTGGCTGCTGCCCGCGCGTCGTTCCCGGTTTCCGCAAGCGCCCGTTTCAGTTGCTGGCGCGCATCCGCGCCATAGACCTGCCAGACTCCCTTGCAGGAGATGGCGGCGTGGGGTGAGGGCTGGGACATGGACGCCTCCTCACTTCGTCGCGGCGTCGACGATCGGCTTCCATGTGTCGGTATTGGCGCTCAGCCACTCGGCCGTGACGGCTTCGGTCGGCTTGCCGTCCACATCGACCGCGCCCATCAGCGGCTGCTGCTGCTCGGTGGTGAGGGTGAAGTTCTTGATGATCTCGTAGGCGGCCGGCCACTTGTCCTTCAAGCCCGGCCAGGCGGCCTTGAAGACGCGCGTCGGGATGAAGTCGCAGTCGCCGGTCACGTCCTTGTTCGGACCGTAGGCCGGATCGTCGTAGCATTCCTGCGTGCCCTTCGGCAGTTCGACGAATTTCAGGTCGAAGGCTGCGATTGCCCAGTGCGGCTGCCAGAACACGGCGATGAGCGGCGTCTTGCGCTCGACCGAGGCGCGGAACTCGGCGACCAGCGCGCCTTCCGAGCCGGCGGGAAGCGCCTTGAAGGGGAGGCCGAGCGTCTTGATGCGGTCGGCGCCGGGCGTGCCCCATTCGCCGGGATAATCGACGAGGCGTCCGTTCGGCAGGGTTTCGGCGGTGGCGAAGGCGGCCGCGCAATCCTTCAGCGCCTCCCAGGCCGGCAGGCCGGGACAAAGCTCGGCGACATGCGGCGGATAGACGAAGCCTTCGCGCGCGACGAGGCCGAGCTCGCCGAGATCCTCGACCTTGCCCGCCTTGTTGAGCTGGCGATACTGGTCGGTGACGTTGGAGCCCCACACTTCCATCGCGGCATCGAGCTGGCCCTCGGAAACGGCCTGCCACATGTTCTGGTATCCGGCGGTCACATATTCGACCTTGTAGCCTGCCGTTTCCAGCATGTGGCCGGCGATGCGGGTGGTGATCTGCTGGCCCGTCCATTCGTTGATGGCGAGCTTGATCGGCTCGTCCTTGGCGCCGAGTTCGGCAGCATGGAGCACGGTTGCGGACAGTGCCGCGAGGCAGGTCGAGATGCCGAGCTTGTAGATATTTCGCATTGTCACTCTCCCGGTTTTTTAGTTCCCGATGAAAGTGTTGCACAAAGCGAAGGCGTGTTTTAACTAATTACGCCATCGATTTTACATATTTGGACGGCCTGCCGATGGACCAACCTGCGATCCAGATCCACATCCTCGTCACGCCGAATTTCAATCTGGCAGCGACGACGGCTTTCATCGATCCGTTCCGCGCCGCGAACTATCTCGAAGGCGTCACCCGCTTCCGCTGGATGCTGGCGTCCGCGCCGGGCGGTCCCTGCCAGGCGAGCAACGGTCTCGTGGTGGAAACGCACAAGCTCGCCAATATCCAGAACGACCCGTCCGACATCGTCGTGATGTCGGCGAGCTGGACGCCGGAGACCGGCAAGACGCCCCAGCTTCTCGCGGCGCTCCGGAAATGGGCCCGCGCGGGCAGCATCGTCGGCGCGCTCGATACCGGCGCTTTCATCGTAGCCGATGCCGGGCTATTGCGCGGCCATCGGGCGACCGTGCATTACGAGCATATCGACGCGTTCAAGGAACTGCACGGCGATGTCGATGTCTCCGAGGATATCTTCGTCCGCGACGAGAAGCGTTTCACCTGTTCGGGCGGCATCGCCTCTTCGGATATCGCGCTGCACATCATCCGGGCGATATCCGGCGATGCGCTCGCCAATGCCTCGGCCCGCTACATCTTCCATCCGTCCCTGCGCCCGGCGGGAACGTCGCAGAACCCGGCGAGCTCGGAGCCGCTCGGCACGCATGTGCCCAACACGATCCGGCAGGCGATCATCGTCATGGAGCAGCATCTCGAAAATGCGCTCTCGATCCCGGAGATCGCGGACGAGGTGGAAATATCCCATCGCCAGCTCAACCGGCTGTTCATGCGCTATGTCGGGAAATCGCCGGCCATCTACTATCGCGATATCCGGCTGGATCGCGCCCGCGGCCTCGTCACCCAGACGGACATGCCCATGTCGGAGATCGCGATCGCGTCGGGATTTGCGAGCCAGGTGCATTTCAGCCGCGCCTACCGGGAGCGTTTCGGCCTGTCGCCGCGTACCGACCGGGTCGACGGCCGCATTCCCTTCGAGTTCCGCGCATGGCCCATGCACCGCAAATCCGGCAGCAATTGATGGCGGCGAAAAAAGCTAAATCGATGGCGTACCGCGCATAGAAAGGGGCTCTGGTTGGCGGGAAGCTAGGTCATCGTGAAGGGCAACAGCACGTTGCCTTGGACCTGGGAGACGCCGCCATGACATTGCTTCCGTCGAAGGACGAGTTCGCCGCCATCCAGAAGGGCTATTCGCCGAATGCCTCGCGTTCGCTGTCGTTGAACGCCGCCGCCTATACCGATCCGCGCTGGTACTCGGTCGATCTGCAGGAGATCATCGCCAGGACGTGGCAGTGGGTCTGTCATGTCGAGAAGGTTCGTGAGCCCGGCTCCTACGTGACCGTCGAGATCGCTGGCCAGCCGATCGCCGTGGTACGCGACCGTGAAGGCGTGCTGCGGGCCTTCTACAATGTGTGCAAGCACCGCGCCCATGCGCTTCTCGAGGGCGAGGGCCAGTCCACCCGCATCATGTGTCCGTATCATGCCTGGGTCTATCGCCTGGACGGCCAGCTCGTGCGCGCCCCGCATACGGAGACGCTGGAGGAGTTCGACACCAAGGACATCTGTCTCGACCAGGTGCAGGTCGAAGAGTTCTGCGGCTTCATCTATGTCAATCTCGATCCGAATGCGTCGTCGCTGAAGTCGCAGACCGGCGATCTCGAAACCGAGATCCGCCACTGGGCGCCCGATATCGACAAGCTCACCTTCGCGCGGCGCCTGACCTATGACATCAAGTCGAACTGGAAGAACGTCGTCGACAACTTCCTCGAATGCTACCACTGCCCGACGGCGCACAAGGATTTCTGCACGCTCGTCGACATGGACACCTACAAGGTGACGACGCACGGCATCTATTCCAGCCATATGGCGGATGCCGGCAAGAATGCCAACAGCGCCTATGACGTCTCGAACGCCACCGTCACCACCCATGCCGTCTGGTGGCTGTGGCCGAATACCTGCATCATGCGCTACCCCGGCCGTTCCTCGATGATCATCCTCAACATCATCCCGGCCGGCCCCAACCGCACGCTCGAGACCTACGACTTCTTCTTGGAAGACACCGAACCGAACGAGATGGAACTCCAGACCATCAAGTATCTCGACGAGGTGCTGCAGGTCGAGGACATCAAGATCGTCGAGAGCGTCCAGAAGGGCATGAGCACGCCCGCCTTCACGCAGGGCCGCATCGTCAACGATCCCGATGGATCGGGCCAGTCCGAACATGCCGTGCATCACTTCCACGGCCTCGTCCTCGACGCCTATGCGAAAACCGCGGCGTAAGCCGGACGACGATGGAGGACATGACGATGGGTGGACGTCTTGAAGGAAAGGTTGCGTTCGTGACGGGCGGGCGCGGCGGCATAGGCCGGGCGATATGCGCCCGGTTCGTCCGGGAGGGTGCGACGGTCTACGCCGCGGACCTTTCCGATGCCGGCAGCATGGGCGCGGCGCTCGCCAATAACGGCAGTTTCGTCCGGCTCGACGTGACGTCCGAGGAGGAGGCCATCGCTGCGATGGCGGAAGTGGAGCGGACGTCCGGCAAGCTCGATATCCTCGTCAACGCGGCCGGGATCGAGCTTGAGAAGACGATCGAGCACACGACCCTCGAAGAGTGGAACCGCAGCTTCGCCGTCAATGTGACGGGCACCTTCCTCGCCTCTAAGCACGCCCTTCGCCTGCTGCGCAAGGCCGCGGCCGGCGGAACCACCGCGTCGATCATCAATTTCGGCAGCTATGACGGTTTCATCGCCGATCCGGGCCTTGCGGCCTACTGCGCCACCAAGGGCGCCGTGCATGCGCTGACCCGCGCCATGGCCGTCGACCACGGGCCGGAGGGCATCCGCGTCAACGCGATCTGCCCCGGCTATGTCGATACGCCCATGCTGCAAGGCTTCTTCTCCGGCGCCGGCTCGGGCGGCGGGGGAGGGACGATCGACAGCCTCAAGGAGGCGGTCCGCAACGTCCACCCGATCCGCAACTACGGCACGCCCGACGATATCGCCAATCTCGTGAACTGGCTGGCGAGCGACGAGGCCCGCTACGCGACCGGACAACTATGGGTGCTGGACGGCGGTCTTTCCGCTCAGGTCCAGCAAATGAGGCTCTGACATGTCGAAATCCGTCATCATCACCTGCGCGCCGACCGGCGGCATCCACACGCCCACCATGTCCGAATATCTGCCGATCACGCCGGCCGAGATCGCGACGGCCAGCATCGAGGCGGCGGAAGCCGGGGCATCGATCATCCATCTCCATGCCCGCGACCCCGAGACCGGCAAGCCCGATCCGCGCCCGGAAACCTTCCAGAAGTTCCTGCCCGTCATCAAGCAGTCCACGGACGCGGTGATCAACATCTCTACCGGCGGCGGCCTCGGGATGACGATGGACCAGCGCCTTCTCGCCGCCACCTCGGCCAGCCCGGAAATGGCGAGCCTCAACATGGGGTCGATGAATTTCGGCATCTTCCCGCTGCTCGGCAAGTACAAGGAATGGAAGCACGACTGGGAGCCGAAATTCCTGGAGATGACGCGGGACTTCATCTTCCCGAACACCTTCGCGACCATCGAATATGCGCTGAAGAATCTCGGCGAAGCGCACGGCACGAAGTTCGAGTTCGAATGCTACGACCTGAGCCATCTCTATAACATCAAGTGGTTCATCGATCAGGGCCTGATCAAGCCGCCCTTCTTCGTGCAGATGGTGTTCGGCATCCTCGGCGGCGTCGGGGCGGACCTCGAAAACCTCGTCCACATGCACAAGATCGCCGACCGGCTCTTCGGTCCGGAAAACTACGAATGGTCCGTACTGGCGGCCGGCCGCCACCAGATGCCGTTCGCGACGCAGAGCGCATTGCTCGGCGGCAACCTGCGTGTCGGTCTCGAGGACAGCCTGTTCATCGGCAAGGGCGAGCTTGCGACCTCCAATGCCCAGCAGGTCCGCCGTATCCGTGAGATCGTCGAAAGGCTCGGCCTGACCGTTGCGACGCCCGCCGAAGCGCGCGAGCGGCTCGGCCTCAAGGGCGGCGACAAGGTGGGGTTCTGATGCAGACGAACCTCTTCATCGACGGCGCCTTTGTCCCCGGCGGCGGCGAGGCGCTTCCCGTTCTCGATCCCGCGACGGGCAGCGAGATTGTCGCCGTCAACGAGGCGACGCCCGGGCAGGTGGATGCCGCGGTGGCCGCCGCATCCGCCGCCTTCGACAGGTTTTCCCGCACGACGCCTTCCGAGCGCGCCAGCCTTCTTCTGAAGATGGCCGACACTCTCGAACGGAACAGCCTTGAACTGGCCGAAATCGAAAGCCTCGACGTCGGCAAGCCGTGGCCGTCAGCCCATGATGACGAGATGCCGCTGACCATCGACACGTTTCGCTTCTTCGCCGGCGCCGCCCGGACGATGACGGGGCCGGTCGCCGGAGAATATGTCTCCGGCCATACCAGCATGATCCGCCGCGAGGCTGTCGGCCCCGTGGCCGCCATCACCCCCTGGAACTATCCGCTGATGATGGCGGCCTGGAAGATCGCCGCGGCCATCGCCGCCGGCTGTACCATCGTCCTCAAGCCTTCGGAAATCACCCCGCTCTCCACGCTGAAGGTGGCGGAACTCTTTGCCGACATCCTTCCAAAGGGGGTCTTCAACGTCGTGCATGGCCGCGGTGCGACCATCGGCGACAGGCTGATGAACGCGCCGCAGATCGAGGCGATCGCCGTGACCGGGTCGCCCGCGACCGGCATGGCGGCAATGCGGGCGGCCTCGCAGCAGATCCGCCACGTCCATCTGGAACTCGGCGGCAAGGCGCCGGTCATCGTGTTCGACGATGCGGATGTGGATGCGGTCGCCCGGACGATCCGCTATGGCAGCTTCTTCAACGCCGGCCAGGATTGCGCCCAGCCGTGCCGGATCATGGTGCAGGACGGCGTCTACGACGCGTTCGTGGCCGCAACCGCGCGCGAGGTCGGGGAGATCCGCATCGGCGCGCAGAAGGCCGAGGGCACCCAGATGGGGCCGGTGGTCTCGGCGGTCCAGGTGGATCGCGTCGCCGGCTTCGTCGAGCGCGCCCGCCGGAGCTGCGAGGTCGTCGTCGGCGGCGAGCGCGGCGAGGGTCAGGGCTTCTTCTACAAGCCGACCGTGATCGCCAATGTCGACAACGATGCGGAGATCGCCACGAACGAGGTCTTCGGTCCGGTCGTTACGATCTCGCGTTTCTCGGATGCCGACGAGGCGCTCTCCATCGCCAATGCCGGCCGCTACGGCCTTGCCTCGTCCGTCTGGACCCGCGATGTCGGTCGGGCGATGGATGTGACGAGCCGCCTTCGCTACGGCTTCACCTGGGTGAACACCCATGGCGTCGCCACGCCGGAAATGCCCTGGTCCGCGATGAAAGGTTCGGGCACGGGCTGCGACATGTCCATTCATGCGCTGGATGCCTATACGTCGGTCCGCCACGTCATGGTCTCTCACGGGTAGCGGGGCAGGGAAATGACAGAAGCAAACAAGATCGCGATCGTCACGGGCGGAGGCCGGGGCATCGGCCGCGCCATCGTCGAGCGCCTGCGGCGGGACGGGGCGACCGTCGTCACCTGCGGGCGCGGCGAGCGCCCGGCGGATCTTCCGGCGGATATCATCTGGGTGACAGGTGATGTCTCCCGCCCGGAAGATGCAAGTCGCATCGCTGCCACGGCCGCGCAGCACGGCGATATTACCGTGCTCGTGAACAATGCCGGCATCCAGATCGAAAAGACGGTGCCCGAGACGACCGATGCCGAGTGGGACCAACTCGTCGGCGTCAATTGTCGGGGCGTCTTCAACATGTGCCGCGCGGTCATCCCGCTGATGGCGGAAGGCGGCGGGGATATCGTCAATCTCGGCTCGATCTCCGGCATGGTCGCCGATCCGTCCATGGCGATCTACAATGCCTCGAAGGGCTTCGTTCACAGCCTCACGCGGTCCATTGCCGTCGATCATGGCCCCAAGGTGCGGTGCAATGCCGTCAGCCCCGGCTGGATCATGACGGAGATGGCGGAAAGCGGTTTCGCCTTGGCAAGCGACCCGGAAAAGGCGCGCGCGGATTCCATCGCCCGCCATCCGGCCCGCCGCTTCGGCAAGCCGGAGGATGTCGCCAATGTCGTCGCCTGGCTGGTTTCCACCGAAAGCGCCTTCGTCACCGGCCACTGCATCACCATCGACGGCGGGCTGACCGCCGCATCACCCCTTCAACCAGGATTATTCTGATGACCGAATTCAAGCAAACCGCAGTACTGGGCGCCGGTGTGATCGGTGCGAGCTGGACGGCGCTTTTCCTCGCCTCCGGCCGCGATGTCGCGGTCTACGATAATTCGCCGACCGTCGAGAAGACCGTCCGGGACTATGTCGCCCGCGCCTGGCCGACCCTTGAAGGCCTCGGCCTCGTCAAGGGCGGCAGCCAGGATCGTGTCCGCTTCTGCAAGTCGGCCGCCGAGGCCGTCGAGGGCGCCGCCTTCGTCCAGGAGAACGTGCCCGAGCGCATCGAAATCAAGCACGCTCTCTACCGGGAAATCGAAGCTTCGCTCGGTGCCGACGCCGTGGTCGCGACCTCCGCCTCCGGCCTCACGCTCAGCGAGATGCAGGAGGGCTGGAAGGAGCCCGGCCGCTTTGTCCTCGGCCATCCCTTCAATCCGCCGCACCTCATCCCGCTGGTCGAGATCATGGGTAACGAGCGGACGGCGGAGGGTGTCGTCGAGGCGGCGGAGCGCTTCTACGGGGCGGTGGGCAAGGTCACCATCCGCGTCAACCGCGAGGTGCCCGGCCATGTGGCGAACCGCCTTCAGGCGGCTGTCTGGCGCGAGGCTATCCATCTCGTCAAATCCGGCGTCGCCAGCGTCGAGGATGTCGACAAGGCGATGTGGGCAGGGCCGGGCCTGCGCTGGGCGGCCATGGGGCCGACCATGCTCTTCCATCTCGGCGCCGGGGAGGGCGGCCTTGCCGCCTTCTGCGAGCGCTACACCGACAGCTTCAATCGCTGGTGGGACGATCTCGGCGTCCTTCATCTCGACCCCGCGATCGCCGAGACGCTGGTCGCCGGCGTCACCGAGGAAGCCAATGGCCAGACGCCGGCGGATCTCTCCGCCCGCCGCGACGCCTTGATCGCCAGCATCCAGAAGGCGATGGCGCCGCTTCGCGCGAATTGAAACGGAAAGAGGTGCCCCATGCGTGACGAGCCGATCGATCCTTGCGCCCGCATCGTGGTGATCGGGGCGGGGCAGGCGGGCTTTACCGCCTGCGCCAAGCTGCGCGACCTGGGGCATCAGGGGCCGATCACCCTGATCGGCGAGGAAGCGCATCCGCCTTACCAGCGGCCGCCCTTGTCGAAGGGCTACCTCCTTGGCGAGATCACCGAGGATCGCCTCTATTTCCGCCCGCCGAGCTTCTATGAGGAACGGTCCATCGACCTCCGGCTCTCGTCAATGGCCTCGGCCATCGACCGCGACCGGAAAGTCGTTGCGCTCGCCGATGGCGCCACCGTCCCCTACGACCGCCTCATCCTGACCACCGGTGCGCGCCCGAGGACCTTGCCGGCGCAGATCGGGGGCGATCTCGATGGCGTCTTCTGCGTCCGCAATCTCGCCGACATCAACGCCATGGCGGAGCATTTCCGTCAGGACCAGCGTGTGCTTATCGTCGGGGGCGGTTACATCGGTCTCGAAGCGGCGGCCGTCTCCGCCAAGCTGGGCTTGAAGGTGACGGTGATCGAAGCTGCACCGCGCATCCTCCAGCGCGTCGCGTGTCCGGAAACCGCAGCCTATTTTCGAGACCTGCACGACCGGAAAGGCGTCACGCTGCTGGAGGGCGCGGCGCTCGAGACGCTGCAGGGCGAGGAGGGGCATGTCCGCTCCGCACGGCTTGCCGACGGCTCGGTCATCCCGGTCGATTTCGTCATTGCCGGCGTGGGCGTGGTCCCGAATGTCGAACTGGCCCAAGCCGCTGGCCTTTCCATCGACAACGGCATTGCCGTGGACGAGAACTGCCGGACCTCCGACCCGCAGATCTACGCGGCCGGCGATTGCGCTTCGTTTCCCTGGCGGTCCGGCCGGATTCGTCTGGAAAGTGTCGGCAACGCCATCGAGCAGGCGGAGGCCGTGGCGTGGTCCCTGACGGGAGCGCCCAGCCGGTATGATGCAAAGCCGTGGTTCTGGTCCGACCAGTATGAGGTGAAGCTGCAGATCGCCGGGCTTTCGGCTGGCTACGATACCGTGACGACGCGCCCCGGCGCGGCAGGCGGCGTGTCCTATTGGTATTACCGCGGCGAAGAGCTGCTTGCGGTCGACGCGATGAACGACCCGCGGGTCTACATGGTCGCCAAGAGGTTGATCGAAGCCGGCAGGTCGCCTTCCGCCGTTATCGTCGGCGATCCCGCGACCGACCTCAAGGCTTTGCTTCAATAGTCCCGTGGCCTGCGGCCACTCACGTCAGTAGTCGGCAACCAATCTTCGAGTGTTTCCATGCCCAGAATATCGATCGTCGCAAAGGATGGCACCGTATTCGAAATCCAGGCCGAGTCCCGAACGAGTGTCATGGAGAACGCCGTGCGCAACTCCGTGCCGGGCATCGAGGCCGAATGCGGTGGGGCATGCGCCTGCGCGACCTGTCACGTCTATGTCGATGACGCCTGGCAGGAAAAGGTCGGTCCGCCCGGCCCTATGGAGGCGGACATGCTCGACTTTGCCTATGACGTCCGCCCGAACTCGCGGCTCTCCTGCCAGATCAGGATCGCCGACGCGCTCGACGGTTTGGTCGTCCACGTGCCGGAGCGCCAGTCCTGACGATGGCGCCGCCGGAGCGGCCTGCCGCGCGAGACCCAAGATGACAAAGATTTAAGCTGTGCCGCCGCCGGTCCTATGGCAAAAAGGACGACTAGGGATTGCCGGTAGCCGCCCATGAAGATCATTCTCGCAGAAGACGACAGCAAGACCTCCGATTTCCTGCGCAAGGGGCTGTCACAGGCAGGATATTCCGTTGAATGCTACGCGGACGGTCGCGACGCCCTGAGCCATTGTCTCTATAACGAGGTCGATCTCGTCGTCATGGACCGCATGATGCCCGGCATGGACGGCATGGCGGTGCTGAAGGCGTTGCGTGCGGCCGGCAAGACGATGCCGGTCCTGTTCCTGACCTCCATGTCCGATGTCGGCGACAAGGTGGAGGGCCTGATGTCCGGCGCGGATGACTACCTCACCAAGCCGTTCCACTTTTCGGAACTTCTCGCGCGCATCGTGGTCCTTGCCCGCCGTCCGACGGCGGCGAAGGGGGCGGCGCTTGTGCTGACGGTTCATGATCTCGAGCTCGACCTTCTCTCGCGCACGGCACGGCGCGGCGATACGAGCATTGACCTGCAGCCGAAGGAGTTTGCTCTTCTGGAGGCGCTCATGCGCAATGCCGGCCGCATGATCACCAAGACCATGCTGCTCGAGAAGGTCTGGGATTTCAGCTTCGACCCGCAGACCTCCGTGGTAGAGACGCATATGAGCAGGTTGCGCGCCAAGATCGACAAGCCCTTCGCGGTCGCCCTGATCCACACGATGCGCAATGTCGGCTATTGCATCCATGCGCCGCGGTAACATCCTCTCGGGCGGCGCCTTCACGGCCGCCTTGCTCTCGCTTGGCGCCTTCATGGCCGTGCTGCTGGCGCTCGGTGCTATCCTCTATATCGTGCTCAGCGGCGCCATGGAGCGCGATGTGGACAACCAGCTCTTGGAGGAGGAGCAGCTCTTCCTGCAGATATATGACCGATACGGCCAGCAGGCGCTTGTCGACGCCATTGGCCAGATGGAGACGCCCGCGGTGGCCGGTCGCCGGGTGGCTGGACTGTTCGATGCAGACGGGCGGCGGCTCGCCGGCAATCTCGATACCCTGCCCCTTTCCGAAGGCTGGATGACGCTTGAATTCAACCAGCTCCTGCCGCGCCCGAACGGGCTCTATCGTCTTCATGCCAGCAGTACCACTCCGCTTGACGGGGCGGCGACACTCGTCGTCGGGTACAATATCCGGGTACTGCAACGGACGGAATGGCAACTGCTCTATTCGCTGCTGCTCGCCGGTGCCGCAGTGACGATTGCATCGATAGCGGCGGGCTATGCGGTAAGCCGACGGATGTTCGGCAAGCTGGAGGCGATGTCGGAGACGCTTGAAGCCGTGTCGCGCGGGGATATGGCGGTACGTATCCCCGTGTCGTCCTTGAATGACCAGATCGACAGGATCGCGCAGCGCATCAACGCGCATATCGATCGGCTTGCGGTGTTGTCCGACATTACCAGGAACACGGTCAACACGATCGCCCACGACCTGCGCTCGCCGCTCGGCCGGATCTCCCTGGAGGTGCAGCAGGCCATGGTCGAGACGACCGGCGATGCCCGGCTGCAGGAGAGAATGGAGAGCGTCCTTGCGGAACTGGAGGGCGTCACGGGCGCGTTCGATGCGATCATGCGCATTTCCCGCATTCGGGCTTCGGCGGGTGAGGCGGACTTTTCGGTGGTGTTCGTCGCGGAGCTGCTGGCCGAGATGCAGGAGACCTTCACGCCGCTGCTGGAGGACATGGGGCAAAGGCTGGTCTGCGATGCCGACCTTTTCCGGGGGCTTGCCGTTTTCGGCGATGCCCCCATGCTGCGGCAGGCTCTCGCCAATCTCGTCCAGAATGCCGGCCGGCATTGTCCGCCGGGCACCACCGTCACCCTGGATGCGGCGGAGGACGGGGAGGGGGCGGTGGTGCTGCGGGTCTGCGACGACGGGCCGGGCATTCCCGCCGACCGGCGCAGCGACGTGCTCCTGCCCTTCCACCGGGTCGAAGGCGGCCAGCCCGCGCCGGGATCCGGGCTCGGGCTTGCACTCGTCAGCGCTGTCGCCGTCCGGCATGACGCGTCACTCGCCCTGTCGGACAATGGCCCCGGCCTTGCGGTTTCGATCCGGTTTCCGCCCCGGGCGAAAATCAATATTCTGTAAGCTTCGCGCCAGCCCCGCGCGAACATGCGGGTCTATTCTGCCTCATGCCGGCGCCGCCCGGAAAGCGGCCGGAGAAAGAGTGCACCATGCCCCTTCATCTCCATACCGCAATCACCGCGCTTTCGATCGTCCTTCTCAGCGTGGATGCGCTCGCGCCTGCCCATGCCGCCCCGGTTCGAGCCTCTGCCAGGGACAGTGCCGGCCTGATCCGGCCCATCGATGAAGCCTACCGGGCCGTGCGGGAAATCCGCGAAGCGCGTCAGGCAATCTTCGATGGCGCGCCCGACAAGGCGATAGCCCTCGTCAGCGAAGCGAAGACCGACATGCAGGTCGTGCAGCGCCACGCGACGGATCTCGCCGTGCCGGTTGGAAAGCGGGCGCAAGAAGGAGACGCCTACATCCCCCTCGATGTTCTGCTCGTATTGTCGAAAGGCTTCAAGCCGACGGACGAGACGCGGGCGTCGGTCGATAAGGCCAATGTGTATATTGCAAAAGGTGAATACAGACTGGCGATCACGGTTCTGAAAGCTGCCGATATCGGCATTACGGTCTCGGCGACGCTTGTCCCGGCAAATGCCAGCCTGCGGTCTGTCGAGGCCGCTGCGCGGCTGCTCGATGTGCGGAAGTATTACGAGGCTAGCCAGGCGCTGAAAGCCGTGGAAGATTCCGTCGTCGTCGAGGCCTATGACACCGACGGGATTCCGGTCCGCCAACAATAGGCCGGGCACAATCAAGATCGCATGGCAACGGCTGGGAACGGAATTCCCGGCCGTTGGCGTTCGCGGGCGGGACTTGGGGCGGCGGAAACTTACACAGATGTAAAGTTCGCGCAGAGCTCATGCAAATTCGGCGCCGCATGATCTCCTCACGGTCACGATGAAGATTCATACCGGATCTGGAGACCGCATGGAGATCACTATGAACCGCTTTGCATCCGCAGTTGGCATTTCGCTCATCGCTCTCTCGTCCCTGGCCGGCGTCGCTCGTGCTGAAATGTGGCCCGGCGCGGATATCCAGCAGTCGCATCTCGACAGCGCCGTCAAGGCGCTGAAGGGAAAGAACTTCACCGTCGTTGACATCAGCACCCTCGACAACGGCGACCCGATGGCCAATCCGGACAGCTACGCAGCCAATACCAAGTCGCTGCAGAAGGCTATCGCCGGCAACAAGGCGCTCACGGAAGCGCTGAAGGCGCAGGATGTCGAGTTGCGCAACGTGGTTGCCGTCGATGAAGCGGCCGATGGCGGCTTTACGTTCTACGTCCGTTAGACGGCGACTAACCCTGCACGTTAGGACATCGAAGGGGAGGCGGCCCGCCTCCCCTTCCGCTGCTGCGCGGTCCCGCGATCAGCGCCGATACATCGACCGCTCAGTTGTCCATCTCAGAGCAGGCAGATGTCATCATGGAGCATTGTCACCTTCAATCAACTCTCCCGGCAGGCAAGCGCGTTGGACATGATCCGGCATGGCGCGCCTGCGGCTGAATTGCCGGTGTCATTACCTGACATGTCTTTTAAAAATCAGTGAGCCCTCTCGTCTCTGCCTTTGGCCTTATTCATGAAGCGCGGGCTCGTATCCTTTCACAGGCCGGGTGAAACAGGTCGCGCCGGTCTCGGTTCGTCGCCGGACAGCGTATCCTCGCCAGCATGCGCGAGCGAACGGATGCCGATATCGGATCGACAGTTCGCGTCTCCTTCCGAAGGGCGGCGTGGCATGTCTTCGATATGAGCGGGATGCGGCTCGGATAGGGTGCGTTCCCCATCCTTTGCGATGCCGCGTCCGGTCAGGCGCCTTCGCGCTTCGTCCGCTCGGCGCTGGCCTTCGCCCTTTCGAGATGGCCTTTCATCAGATCGGCCGCGCGCGCGCGGTCACCCTCCTGGAGCGCGGTGATGATGCGCAGGTGCTCCTGGCACCACTCACGCACGCGCCGCCCATTGGTGTAGCTGGCGAATTCCAGCAGGCGGCGAAGGCGGTTCTGGTGCTGGATGGACTGGAGCAGGAACGTGTTGCCGGAACATTCCGCGATGGTCTCGTGGAAGCTGGCATCGAGCTCGAAGAGCTGGCGCGCCGGCAGGCTGTTGAAATCCGGCCGGGCGAGGAGGTTCAAATGCTCCAGGCGGATATGTTCGAGCGCGGCCGGATGGGCCCGGAAACTCTCCATCAATATGCCTGACGGCTCGATGACGCAGCGGAATTCATAGCTGGCGTCCAGCGCGAACTTGTTGTCGAGGGTCGGCTGGAAGGTCCAGTTGCGCCCCGGGCCGCGCGTGATCAGTCCGTCGGCCATCAGGGACGAGAGCGTCTTCTGCAGGACGTTGCGCTCGACGCCGTAGCGGCGGGAGATTTCCGCCTGCCCCACCGTTTCCCCAAGCTGGTGCGTCAGCCTGTCCTCGACGATGCGGGCATAGAGATCCTGTTGCGGCGAACTGGGGACCTCCACTTCCGTCCGGCCGAGCGCCTCGGCGCCGATCTTCATGAAGAAGCCCTTGTTCTTGCGGGCTTCCACCACGCCTCTTTCCGCCAGTAGCATCAATGCCGCGCGGATCGGCGTGCGGGAGACCTGCAGCACGTCGGCAAGCTGCTGCTCGCGCAGGTGATAATCCACCTGAAAACGCGAGGCGCGCGCCAATTCGACGATGCGATTTGCCAGGAGGTAGCGGTTTTGACGGGGATTTTTGTCCATAGCCCGAAAGAAAATTGTACTGTTATTTGCCTATCATACAGGCAGCTTGTGCGTTTTTCAAACTTCTCGTTGCGGCTTCTGCACGATTTTGCACCGTAAAATAGGTGCGGAACCGCGGATATTCAGGAAATTGCGTTTCGCAAACACGTCTTGTCGGCAAATTTCGCGAGTGCTCTCCATCGCAATATGGGTTGACGGGGTGTCGGTCAAATTGTACAAGTTGATAAATTAAAAACAATAAGGCTCCATCAAGGGGCACGGTCTGCAAATTCGAATTCTGCAAACACGAATGGGGAACTCCGCATGAACCGTCTTCTTCGCATTCTTCTTCTCGCAGCAGCGCCGCTTGCCGTTTGCGGCGCTGCTGCCGCCGCCCAGTCCCTCGACGGCGTCAAGCTCGTCGAAGCGGGCAAGCTGACCTATGGCGTGGCGGCCAGCTTCGCACCGTTCGAATATGTCAGCGAGGGCAAGCTCACTGGCTTCGATATCGATTTCCTTCAGGCGCTCGCCGAAAAGCTCAAGGTTGAGCCGGCGGCGATGAACATGGAGTTCAAGGGCCTCATCCCGGCGCTTCAGGGCGGGCGCATCGATATCATCAACTCCGCCATGTACATCAATCCGACCCGCGCCGAGCAGGTCGATTTCGTGCCCTATCTCGAGATCGGCAACAACGTCATGGTCCAGACCGGCAATCCCAAGGGGATCACCGGGCGGGACGACACGATCTGCGGCAAGACCGTCGCCGTGACGCTCGGCGGCATTTCGGAAAGCCAGGCGCGCGCCGACAACGAGCGCTGCCAGGCCAAGGGCCTCGGCGAGGTGAAGGTGCTGACGCTGCCCACCGCGCAGGACAGCGCGCTTTCCCTGAGCCAGGGCCGGGCCGACGCCAACTACGAGAGCACGCCGGGCGCGGTGATGGCGCTGGAGAAGATGCCGGGCGTCTTCGAGATCGCCGGCGAGCCCTTCGAGATGGATACCCAGATCGGCATCGCGACGCCGAAGGGCGCGACCGAGCTGCAGGCCGCGCTTGCGGCGGCCATCAAGGCCATGGCCGAGGACGGCTCCTATGACAAGCTGATCGCCAAGTGGAAGCTGCCGCCGTCGGTTTCGCTGTTCGACTGAGCCTCGCCGACCGGAGGCGCCGGGCGCCTCCGGTCCCCTCGCGCCGATACTCCATGCGGTCTCCGCTCCGCTTTAAAAACAGGGAAAGCTGACTGATGTCACTTGATCTGGTCTTCCAGTATCTACTCTCGCCCACCTTCTTCCACGGTGCGGCCATGACCCTGCTGATCACGGTCAGCTCTCTCGTCTTCGGCCTGCTGGCCGGCTTTGTGCTCGCGCTCGTCAATCAGGTGAAGTTCCTGCCTGTCCGGCTGATCGCGGTGTTCTATCTCTGGCTGTTCCGCGGCACGCCGGTCCTCTTCCAGATCATCTTCATCTACAATGTCCTGCCGACCTTCGGCATCCGCCTGACCGCGTTCGCTTCCGGTGTCATCGCGCTGTCGCTCAACGAAGGCGCCTACATGGCCGAGATCATCCGTTCGGGCCTTCAGGCGATCAAGAGCGGGCAGCGCACGGCAGGAATGGCGCTCGGCATGACCAAGCTGATGGTGATGCGCTATGTCGTCCTGCCCCAGGCCGCGCGCATCATGCTGCCGCCGATCGGCAACCAGACCATCGGCATGCTCAAGACATCGGCCCTCGTCTCGGTCATCGCCGTGGAGGAGCTGCTGCTGGTGGCCAACCAGACCGCATCGGCAACTTTCCGCTACTTCGAGGCGCTGAGCGCGGCCGGCATCTACTATCTCGCACTGACGACCATCTTCATGGCCGGCCAGTACTGGATGGAACGCTCGCTCGAACCCAAGCGCAGCCGCGCGCCGAAGCGCTCCGTCCTTTCCATCCTGCTGCAGCCTGCTGCCGAGAATAATTGAGGCCATCCGATGACCGGTTCCGCTTTCCTCGAAGTCAATGGCGTCAACAAGTATTTCGGCTCCCTGCATGTCCTGAAGGACTGCTCCTTTTCCGTGACCAAGGGCCAGACCGTGGTCCTGATCGGCCCCTCAGGCTCGGGCAAGTCCACGCTGCTGCGCTGCCTCAACCTTCTGGAGCCGCCGAGCGCGGGATCGATCGCCTTCGAGGGCCGGGAGATCACCGGCGACCTGCGCAACGCCCACAAGCTGCGCGCGCAGATCGGCATGGTGTTCCAGAATTTCGAGCTGTTCCAGCATCTCAACGCGGTCGAGAACATCATGCTGGCACCGATGAAGGTGCTCGGCTATTCGCGTCTCGACGCCCATGACCTGGCGGTCGACCTCCTGCACAAGGTCCACATTCCCGACCGTGCCGATCACCTGCCGGACGAGTTGTCGGGCGGCCAGCAGCAGCGCGTGGCCATCGCCCGCGCGCTGGCGATGAAACCCAAGCTGATGCTCTATGACGAGCCCACCTCGGCGCTCGATCCGGAAATGATCCGCGAGGTGCTCGACGTCATGACCGAGCTTTCCGCCGATGGGATGACCTCGGTCTGCGTCACGCACGAAATGGGCTTCGCGCGCCGTGCGGCCGACCGGATCATCTTCATGGAGCGGGGCTCGATCATCGAGAACGCCACGAGCGAGGTGTTCTTCAGCGGTGAGGCCAGCGACCGCGCCAAGCAGTTCCTCAACCAGATCCTGCACTGAACTTCGTGCCTTTTCAGGGAAGTCCGATATGAACATCCGCCCCGATGCCGCTCGCATGAAGCGCGAGCTGGGTGAACTCGTCGCCATCAACTCCGAAAACCCGCCGGGCGGGGAGGGCGCGGTGGCGCAGTGGGCCCGCGAACGGCTCGCATCGCTCGGCTTCGAGGTGAAGCTGATCGAATATGCCCCCGCGCGCTTCAATGTCGAGGCGCGACTGGTCAACGGGCCGGGCCCCGTCTTCGCGTTCAACACCCATATGGATACGGTGCCGGCGGGCAACGGCTGGACCTCCGATGCCTTCACCCTCACCGAGCGGGACGGCCGGCTTTACGGCCGGGGAAGCTGCGATTGCAAGGGGCCGCTGGCCGCCATGATCGAGGCGGCGCGCATGCTGGTCGCCGAGCGGCAGGCATGGTCCGGCACGCTGATGGTGGTCTTCACCGGCGACGAGGAGGTGGCGAGCGCCGGCGCACGCCACTATGCGGCATCGCGGCCGGAGATCGATGCCGTCGTGGTCGGGGAGCCGACCGGCAATGCGTGCTTTTCGGCGCACAAGGGGTCTTTCCGGCCCGTCGTGCGGATAACGGGCAAGGCGGCGCATTCCGGCAGCCCGCATCTCGGCGACAACGCCATCTTCCGCGCCGGCCAGCTCATGCCGCTGCTGGCCGCGTTCCATGACGATGTCCTGGCGCAGCGCAGCCATCCGCTCGTCGGCAATCCGAGCCTGACGGTGACGCGCATCAAGGGCGGGCATGCCGATAATGTCATCCCGGCCGAATGCGAGCTGCTGCTCGACCGCCGCCTGATCCCCGGCGAGACGGATGCGAGCGCCGAGGCGGAAATCCGCGCGCTGCTGGCGGAGGCGGAAAGGACGCACGGCATCCGCGCCGAAATCGTCGGCTATCACGCGACCACGGGCGGGGCGACCGACACGCCGGAAACCGCGCCCGTCGTGCAGGCCGCCGTCGCCGCCTGCCGGGCGGCGGGCGTTGCCGAAGCCGGCCCGTTCGGCTTCCAGGGGGCATGCGACCTCGTGCATTTCATCGAGGCGGGCGCGGAGGGCGTGGTGATCGGCGCCGGCGACATTCGCGTTGCCCATCGTCCCGATGAATTCGTGCCGGCGGACGAGTTCGTCGCGAGCGCTGCGATCTATGCCGACATCGCGCGGCGCATCCTGGCGGCGTGACGATGCGGATCCATCTCTACCGCTCTCTGCTGACCTATGCGGGCCTGACGGTGCACACCGCCAGTTCCGGGCCCGTGCCCGGTCTCGACACGCTTTACCTTGAGCTCGATGACGGGCGGCATCGCGGGATCGGCGAGGTGCGCATCAACTGCACCTATCTGAACGGCTACGAGCCGGAGGATCTGCTGCGGCGCACCCGCGCGGCGATCGGCGGCTTCGATTGGCAGGCACCGCCGGATGCGGTTCGTGCCGCCGTCGCCGCAAGCCCGTTGCCGGCGCCGGTGCGCATGCTGTTCGACATCGCGCTCTGGGACCTCGATGCCCGGCGCGCTGGCCTGCCGCTCGCGCATCTTCTCGCCGGCGAGGCACGGACGCTTTCGCATGCCACGAACCAGACGCTCTTTTTGTCCACCGACGAGGCGTTCGATCGCCAGGTGGCGCTTTACCTGTCACGCGGTTTTCGCGACCTGAAGCTGCGGGTCGGCCAGGATGTCGAGGCCGATTGCGCTCGCCATGCGCGCATCCGCGCCGCCCATGGCGAAACGGTCAAGCTTGCCGCCGACGCGAACGGCGCTTGGACGGCGGCGGAAGCGCCGGAGCGGCTTGCGGCGCTTTCGCGCTTCGGGCTCGCCTATGTCGAGCAGCCGATCGCGGCCGGGGACTGGGATTCGATGACGCGGCTTGCCGCCGGTGCGCCGATGCCGGTGATGCTGGACGAGAGCCTTGCCTCCGGCGCCGACGTCGAGACGCTGGTGGCGCGCGCGCCGTCGGCGGCCGGCCGGCTTCAGGGGCACCTCAAGCTGATCAAGCTCGGCGGGCTGACACCCGCGCTTGCGGCCGCGCGGTCCCTGGCCGCGGCGGGCATTCCCTTCATGATCGGCCAGATGAACGAGGGCGGGGTCGCCACGGCGGCCGCGCTTCACCTCGCTGTGGCGACGCGGCCCCTCCATGCCGAGCTCTACGGCGCGGACGGGCTGGTCAACGATCCGGCCGACGGCCTGACCTATGCGGACGGCAAGGTCGCTGTCCGCCATGAGCCCGGCCTCGGGCTGAATTTCCGGGCGCCTTCCGCGCCCCTATCCCTGGGAGAATGAGATGGATAGCGCAGGTGTCGTGCTGGGCCAGGAGTCGGCCTTTCCAAGAGACGAATACGAGAAGAGGCAGGCGCGTGCGCGGGCCGGCCTTGCAGAGGCCGGGCTCGATGCCCTGGTCATCACGGGACCGGAGAACATCTTCTATCTGACGGGGCAGCAGACGCCGGGCTATTATACCTTCCAGGCGCTGGTGCTGCCGGCCGAGGGCGATCCGGTCTTCGTCATCCGCCAGCTCGAATATTTCAACTTCATCGCCAACACGTTCATCTCCGACGCCGAGGTCTACCAGGACAGCGAGGATCCGATCGGCTTCCTGATGAAGGTGATCACGCGCAAGGGCCTTTCCGGCAAGCGCGTCGCCATCGACAAGCGCGGCTGGTTCCTGCCGATCGCCGTCTACGAGACCCTCCAGTCGGCCCTCGGCACGGTTCACGACGGCGCCGGCATCGTCGAGGCGCTGCGCGCCGTCAAGTCGCCGCTCGAAGTGGAGAAGCTGGAAAAGGCGGCGTCCTATGTGGATGCGGGCATGCGGGCCGGCCTTGCCGCCGTCCGGGCGGGCGCCTCCGACAACGACCTGGTCGCGGCCATGATGGAGGCCGCCATCCGGGCGGGCTCGGAATATATGGGCATGGAACCGCTCGTCTCGACCGGCCGGCGCACGGGCGTGCCGCACGGGACATGGCGGCGCACGGCCCTTTCGGCGAACGATCCCGCCTTCCTCGAAATGGCTGCGGTGCACGACCGCTACCACGCCGCGCTGATGCGCTCGGCCTGGGTCGGTCCGGTGCCGCAGGAGGCCGAGGACATGATGAAGGTCTGCCAGGACGCGCTCGCCGCCGCGCTGGACGAGATCAGGCCCGGCGTTGCCTGCGAGGTGCCGCACATCGCCTGCCAGAAGGTCATCGATGCCGCCGGCTACACGGACAATTTCCGCAAGCGCCTCGGCTATTCGGTCGGCATTTCGTTCGCGCCGGACTGGGGCGAGGGGGCGATCCTTTCGCTGAATGCCGGCGTCAAGACCGCGCTCCAGCCGGGCATGACATTCCACCTGCCGCCCGCCCTCCGCATCTACGGACGTTTCACCGTAGGGGTCTCGGAAACCATCGTCGTCACGGAAACGGGCTGGCACCAGCTCGGCACTGTGCCGCGCGCTCTCACCCGCATCGACGCGTAACCAATTGCAAGGAGAATACGAATGAAGGACCGTCAGGAGGCGCAGGCGCGCCTGAAAGGCATCTTCAACATCACCATGACGCCTTTCACCAGGGAGGGTGCGCTCGACAAGGCGGGGCTCGCCCGCAACGTCGAGCGCGTCATCGCCCTCGGCTATGACGGCGTGCTCATCGGCGGCACCTATGGCGAATTTCCCACCATGACCGTGGCGGAGCGCGCCGAGGTCTTCACGCATGTCATGGACGTGATCGGCGATCGCATTCCGGCAATGCTCTGCTCGGCCGGCTCCGACCCGCGCGACGTCTACGAGCTGACGAAGCTTGCCGGCGATCTCGGCGGCGTGCCGATGGTGACGGCGCCCTACGTTTCGGAGATCACCGACGACCAGATCGTCGACTTCTTCCGCGACGTGGCGCCGCTCTCCAAGACGGGGATCATCATCTACAACGCGCCGGGCATCGGCATCACGCTTTCGCCGGCCCTGATCAGCCGCCTGGCCGATATCGACGGCATGGTCGGCCTGAAGCAGGGCGACCTCAACCCGACGGCGATCGACCGCATCGCGAACGACCTGCGCGGCCGCGTGCGCACCTTCTGCGCCTCGGACCTCGCCTTCCTCGGCCCCGTCATGGCCGGTTTCGACGGCTTTTCGACGACGAATAGCGGCGCGCTGCCGGAACTGATCCTCGCGACCTACCGCGCGCTGGAAGCCGGCGACGCATCGACGGCCCGCGACCTGCACGCGCTCTGGTACGACTATCGCGCGCTCGCCCGCGCGCATGGCCAGCCGCAGCTTGTGAAGGCGGCGATGAACCTGCGCGGCTTCGACGGCGGGTCCGTTCGCCTGCCGCTGCGCGATATCCCGGCCGCCGTCCAGCCGAAGCTGCGTGCCGTCATGGAAGGGCTCGCCGCGGATTCGCGCACGGGCCTCAAGCTCGCCGCCTGAGATCGCGTTTCGACGAAAAGCCCCCGCCGCGGTCGCGGCGGGGGCTTTCGCATGCCAGTGGTCAGGCAAGCCTGCCGAGGGCTGCGGCCACGCGCGACAGCGCTTCGGCGAGCCTTCCGTCATCGATGGCATAGGCGATGCGCAGGTGCCCGGGCATGCCGAATGCCGAGCCGTGCACCATGCCGACATGAGCCTCCTCCAGAAGATAGCCGGCGACATCGAGGTCCGAAGCCAGGACGGTGCCTGCCGGTGTCCGCCTGCCGAAGAGGCCGGTGCAGTCGGCGAAGACGTAGAAGGCGCCCGGCGTGGGCAGCGCGGAGAGGCCGGTTATCGCCGCGATGGCGGAGAGCACCTGTTCACGGCGCGCCAGCAGCGTCCGTTTCCAGCCGTCCAGGAAGGAGAGGTCTCCGTCGAGCGCGGCGATGGTCGCGGCCTGCGAGATGGTCGAGGGATTGGACGTGCTCTGCGATTGCAGCACGTCCATGGCGCGGATCAGCCATTCCGGCCCGCCGGCATAGCCGAGCCGCCATCCCGTCATCGAATAGCCCTTCGAGACGCCGTTGATCGTCAGCACGCGCCCGGCCAGCCGCGGCATCGCGGCCGCAGGCGCCACGAAGCTGCCATCGTGGACGATATGCTCGTAGATGTCGTCCGCCATGACGAGGGCGTCATGTCCTGCGAGCACCTCTTCCAGCGCCGAGAGTTCGGAGCGGCCATAGACCGCGCCCGTCGGATTGTTCGGCGAGTTCAGGATGACCCAGCGGGTGCGCGGGGTCAGCGCGGCCGCCAGTGCCTCGGGCGTCAGCTTCCAGCCGTCCCGCGCGTGGCACGGCACGATGACGGGCTTTGCACCTGCCAGCCGGATCATGTCCGGATAGCTCACCCAATAGGGCGCGGGCACGATCACCTCGTCGCCTTCGCCGAGGGTCGCCAGGAAGGCATTGAAGATCAGTTGCTTGGCGCCCGTCCCGGCAATGATCTCGGAGGGGGCGTAGCGAAGCCCGTTTTCCCGTTCGAACTTGCGCGCGATGGCCGCCTTGAGCGCGGCGGTGCCGGAGACGGCCGTGTATTTGGTGTCTCCGTCGCGAATGGCCTGGATGCCGGCCTCGCAGACATGGCGAGGGGTCGCGAAGTCCAGTTCCCCTTCGCCCAGGTTGATGACGTCGGCGCCACGGGCGGCCAGCGCCCGCAGCTTGTTCGATATTTCCGCGGTCGGCGACGCGCCGACGACGGCCATGCGGGGCGAGAGTCTGGAATTCATGGATGCTACCTCCGTTACGATCCCTGCATTGTCTATAATGATAAAAAAAATACAATATTTGGATTGAAACTTTTCCGATAAGGAGGATAAGTATGGGAAAAATAGCGCAGTAAGATTGTACGTTTCCATTCAACAAGTGCATGTGGTGGATTCTCGGGAGAGGTCATGGGGCGCATCATCCTCGTTCGGCACGAAACGGATCATCCCGCGCTCTACGGTGCGGCGGCGGCGCTCGTCGCGGCTGCCGAGGGCGGGCGGCTGTTCTGGCCGGCGGCGCAATTCGACTTTGATCGCCATCCCGATGCCGAACAGCATGTCGCCGATGAAGGCGCTCTCATCCCGAGCGGCCTGATCTGGGCGGATCGCCTCACCGGGCGAAGCGCCCGCCCTCTCGCCGAGCTTGCGGACGAGGCGGTGGCCGTCGTGCCCGTGCATGCGGCTTTCCTTGCCGACGGCGATGCCGTGTCGCGGCTTGCCGCAGCGGGGGCGGAAGACAGGACCGTCCGTCTGGAGGAGAACCGCTTCCTCGACGCCGACGGCCGCGTGATCGGCTGGCGGGACCGGTTCGGCCGGGTGCTTCCCGCCGAGCCGGCCGCCGTCGCGCCGTCCGGCCTCGTCCTCGCGCTTGCGGGGCCGGTGGAACAGTTTCTTGAAACCTGCCCGGCGCCGCTTGCCGCGCTGGGGGATGCCATCGATGCCGAGGCGCCGGGAGCCGCGCTGCGTTTCCTCGATCCGCGCGACCTGCCGGCCGATCCGCTCGCCGGTGTCGACGGCGTGTTGCTTCCCGGCGGATCGCAGATGTCGTCGGTGGCGGGGCAGATCGCGCTTGCCCGCGCCGCGCGGGCAGGCGGGACCCCGATCGCGGGCCTCTGCCTCGGCATGCAGAGCATGTCGACAGCGGTCGCCCGCGAGCTTTCCGGCTGGGAGGATACGGACATGGCGGAGGCGGCTCCTGCCGCCGCCCGTCACAGTTTCATCCGCATCGAGACAGGCGAATACAGGCTCGGCCGGCGCATCACCCGGTCCATGCCGGGCAGCCGCCTTCGGCAGCTTCTCGGGGCCGAGAGCGAAATCGCCTGCAATCACCGCTACAGGCTGGCCCCCGCCCTGCATGAAGGGCTGGCAAGCCGGGGCGTGCTGGTAAGCGCGCTCGGGGGCGAGCCGGGCCAGGACATCGCGGACGCGATCGAGGCGACAGACGGCTTCTACATGGGCATGCAGGGGCATCCCGAGCTTTCGTCCCGCCCGGGGCATCCGCACCCACTTCTTCGCGCCTTCGTGGCCGAAGCCGCAAGAACCGCCCGCGCCCGTCGGGCCTGACAGGAGAAAACCATGGATCTTGAACTCAGCCGCCGCACCGCCCTCGTGCTCGGCGCTTCAGGCGGCCTTGGCCGGGCCATCGCGGAAAGCCTCGCCGCCGAAGGCGCCAATGTCATTCTCGGCGGCCGTTCCGCCGAACGGCTGGAGCCGGTGCGCTCGGCCATTGCGGCGTCCGCACCGGGTCGCATCTCCACGCTCGTTACGGACCTTGCCGATCCGGCGGCCGTGGAGCAGGCGATTGCAGAGCTACAGGCCGGCGACAGGCCCGACATCCTCGTGCTCAACGGTGGCGGCCCCGCGCCGGGCGCTATGGCCGCGCTGGAGGCGGACAGCCTCGTCCCGCAGTTCCGCGCCATGGTCGAGGCGCCGATCCGCATCGCCACGGCCCTTCTGCCGCATATGCGCGAGCAGCGCTTCGGCCGCATTCTCGTGCTTCTGTCTTCCGGCGTCGTGCAGCCGATCCCCAATCTCGGCCTGTCCAACACGCTGCGCCTTTCCCTTGTCGGCTGGGCGAAGACGCTCGCCGCTGAAGTGGCGGCCGACGGCGTGACGGTCAACGGCCTTATCCCCGGCCGCATTCACACCGACCGCGTCGACCAACTGGATGCCGCCGCCGCCAAGCGGACCGGCAAGACGGCGGAGGAGGTCGCCGCCGCCTCCCGCGCGACGATCCCGATGGGGCGCTACGGCGCGCCGCGCGAATTCGCCGATGCGGCGTGCTTCCTCTGCTCGGGGCGTGCGGGCTACATCACCGGCACGAGCCTGCGCGTCGACGGCGGCATGCTGCGCAATATCTGAGGCAGAAAACCATGAGCGACTATGTCATCGACCCGCCCCCGGTGGTGAGCCTGCCCGTTGCCGGCTCCACGGCACACTTTCCCGTGCGGCGCATCTTCTGCGTCGGGCGCAACTATGCCGACCATGCGCGCGAAATGGGTCATGATCCCGACCGCGAGCCGCCCTTCTTCTTCGACAAGCCGGCGGACGCCCTGATCGTGGGAGAAGCGGACATTCCCTATCCGAGTTGCACCGGGCAGTTGGAGCACGAAGCGGAGCTGGTGGCAGCGCTCGGCAGCGGCGGCCGCAATATCGATGCGGCCGCCGCTGGACCGCGTGTGGGGTTATGCGATCGGCAACGACCTCACCCGGCGTGACATCCAGGCCGAGGCCAAGAAGCTCGGTCGCCCCTGGACGATGGCCAAGGGGTTCGACGGCTCCGCCGTTTGCGGCCCTATCCACCCTGTTGCGCGCATCGGTCATCCGGCGAGCGGAGACATCCGTCTGCACGTCAATGGAACGCTGCGCCAGTCCGGCGATGTTTTACAGATGATCTGGACCCTGCCGGAGATCATCGCCGCGCTTTCCCGCCTGGTCGAACTGAAGGCCGGCGATCTCGTCTATACGGGAACGCCATCCGGAGTGGGGCGCCTCGTTCCGGGAGACGTCGTGGAAATCACGATCGCGGGGCTCGGCGGGCTGCGCAATCGGGTTGTAGCGTGACACGGCCGAGCAGCGCGTGAAGGCGTTGGGCCATTGATAGGCCCACATCGTTTCGCCCGTCCCGCGCTTCGCCAGCGCTGGCTTGGCGTTCATGGTCGTCCAACTCTCCTCGATACCCGTCCCCTGCAGGTGTCTCCCTGTAACGGTGCCCCTCATCCAAGGCGCGGGCCACGTAATTTCTGATCAGGGGAGCAATCCAGCAAAAATCAGGAGCTCGTCTTTCGTCGCGGCACATCCTTCGGGTAAAATCGGTCCCGCACCTTTATGGAGATGATTTTTTGAGACCTGATAAAATGCGTTCCGTTCTTTCTTCCGCTCTTGTTTGTATCGCCGCCACTTCGGCATTTGCCCAGGCACCGGAACCGGTTTCGGACGATATGCCGCTCAATCGGTGCGAGGAGTTCCTGAAGGGAATCGATATTCTCAAGCCCGGTGAAGGCTTCGCCGTAAGGGAAATACCGGACGGCTGCATCGTTTCGAACAGCGTCTATCAGGCCATGAGCATGATGGGTTGGAAGACGGAGCGGCTTGTCATCGAACTCGACCGATTGCAGGATTATTTGTCCGACGCGCCCGACCTGAGCGGCAGTCCGCCGCAATGGGGACGCATCGTGGTCGATGGCGCTCGCCTGGCGCTGCAAACCAGCAGCAAGATGTCGAACTACATCAGTTCCGTCCAGCAATGGCCGCTGGATTTCGCTGCATCCTATCGCTTCAATGCACAGACTGGCTACCTGCACATACAGAATGCGGAGATCAGCAGCACCAAACTCGGCAAGGCTTCCTTCTCGGCTGAAATCAATGTGCCGGTCGGCTCGTCGGTTGCCACGCTCGCAGCCAATCCCACGGCAACGCTCACGCATCTGCGCTTGCGCCTGGATAATCAGGGCCTGTGGGAAAGCGTGGCCCTGCCAACCCTCGCCAATTATGCAGCACAACCGTCTGAAACCGGCGAGAGCGATCCGGAAGTCGATATCGCGCGTCTGCGCGATATCGCGGGAAAAGCCGTGGAGGCGCTGCCGGACAGCCAGATCGATGCCGGCTCTAGGAAAGCGCTGCTTCGTTTCGTGCAGGATATGCCAAACCCCACCGGCTTCTTCACGATGGATGTCCATTTCGACACGCCGCTGCCTCTTGAGCTTGGCGATCTGGAGCCGCAGAAGCTTGCGCAGCGTGCGCTTGCCGGCACGACAATGAGCATCAGCTATACCGCCCGCTGATCGACACGCGGTGAAGCAAAAAATGTGGTTGAGAAGACGCTCACCGGCGGTTTACCAAATCCCTGCAGTATGACCTTGTTTTGAAGCGGGGAGTGGGGAATTGGCTGCTCTGGTCGTCCAGATATGAGCTACGAAAGCGTTATCGCACTTCTGAATCCGGCAATGTCTGCAATATACTGCATGTCATTGCTCGTGCTGTGGCGGCGTCAGCGCCAGCTCGACTACATCGCCATTTTTGCTCTTGCATATGCGGTGAGGGTTTTGTGCTTTGGCGCACTCTATTTCGCCTTTTCCGAGCAGGCACCAGTTTTGCGGCAGGTTGCAAATGCGCTGATCCTGTTGTCGATGATGCTGCTGTCCATCGCGCTTTCCCGGCGTTATGCGCAAACGCCCTGGTACGGCGCGTTAACTCTCATCGGGGTGGTGACGCTTGCCGTGCTGTACTTCTTCCTGTTCGTAGAGCCGAACCTGCAGGCCAGGGCTGTCATTCTCAATTGGGGAGCAGCGGCGATTTGCCTTTTGATGCTGGTCGATGTTGCCAGGCGGCCTGCGCGGACGCCGGTTGAGCAACTGCTTTTTGGCCTCGTTTCTGTTTCCTGCCTGATTTTCCTTTCACGGCCTTTTGCGTTCCAGATTCCCGGCATTGCGAGCCTGGAGGTTGAGAGCACATACTGGCTGATCGTGTCGATTTCGGATGCACTCATTTGCTCCACGTTGGGGGTCGCGATTTTCGCGATCATCGCTGTCGATGTCATGGATGGAATTCGGGCTGAGGCGGAGACCGATGCGTTGTCCGGGCTGTTCAATCGTCGAGGTTTTGAACTTCGCGCGCGTGATGCGCTTGCGCGGCAAACGACCCAGACGAAGGTCGCGCTGATCCTCGGCGATCTGGATCATTTTAAGGTCATCAACGACCGGTTCGGGCATGGAAGTGGCGATCGGGTTATCCAGTCCTTCGCCAAGACCCTCAAAGCGAAAGCTCCCGAGGGAGCGATCATCGGGCGCCATGGCGGCGAGGAGTTCGTGATACTGCTCCCGTCGGTGCAAGCCGCCGCCGCGCATGATTTCGCCGAGACCGTTCGGTCCAGTTTCAAGGACGGGGCGCTTGACATGCTCCCGGACGGGCATGGTGCGACGTCGAGTTTCGGAGTTGCCATTGCGGCAACTGGCGAGGATCTGGTCGATCTATTGAACCGCGCCGATCGAGCGCTGTACCGAGCGAAGGCGGAAGGACGGGACTGCGTCCGGCTCGCTTGAAGGTGACCGCGCGCCGGACGGCTTCGACCTCTGTCTGCATGGCCTCGTCGTCATCGATGAAGGCCAGGAAGGGCGGTCCCCCGGATCACGCCGGGGACCGAAAAAGCCGTGATCGGCGTGGAGGCGAGGATTTCGGTGCTGGAGATTGTCCGCCTCGGCGAGTACACCGACGAAACCCCGCTCGACCTGTTGTCGAATGGACCGTCTCGAATGCAGGAAACGACAAGATGCCACGCGACATCAGGCTACCGGAAAACGACCTGGCTGCTTTGGCGACAGGCTTTCTACTCTCCCATGGCCTCAATGCGCCACAGGCCCATTGTCTGGCGGGGATTCTCGCGGCTTCCCAGCGCGATGGCAGCTTGTCTCACGGCCTGCAGCGCTTGCCGGGAACGCTGGACACGATGATGCATCCGCGTTTCAACAAGCACGCCGACCCCGCCCCGGAGAGCGTTTCTCCGGCGGTTGTTCGGATCGATGCTCAATTCGGCTTTTCGTGCCTGGCTGCCGAAAGAGGGATCGAGGCCTTGATCGAAAAGGCCGGCAAGGTCGGAATTGGTTTGCTTGCCGTCACGAACGGATTCCATTCGACAGCCTTGTGGCCGCTGGTCGAGCGGGTCGCCGAGGCCGGTCTCGTCGGCCTCTCGATGAACCCCACCCACGCCTGGGTCGCGCCGGCAGGCGGAACGAAAGGACTGTTGGGCACCAATCCGCTGGCCTTCGCCTGGCCGCGAAAGGGCAGGCCGCCTTATGTTTTCGATTTCGCGACCTCCGCCGCGTCCCGTGCCGATATCGCCATGCACCGCAACGCCGGCAAGGAGATTCCCGATAGCTGGGGCGTGAACCTGCAGGGTGAGCCCACGACCGATCCGGCCGAGGTTCTGGCGGGGGCGATGCTTCCCTTCGGCGGTCACAAGGGGTCTGCAATCGCGACCATGATTGAGCTGATGGCCGGTCCCCTGATCGGTGATCGCACGAGCCGCCAATCGCAGCATTTCGATCAGGGTGCCAATGCCGCGCCGTGTCATGGTGAGCTTCTGCTGGCCTTTTCGCCGGATATCATCGGCGGCGCTGCCGCTGATGAAGGTGCGGAATCCCTGTTTTCCGGCTTTTCCGACCAGAATGCGCGTCTGCCGGGCGATCGGCGTTATCGCATGCGAGAGGCGAGCGACCGGGAAGGCATCGCGGTTTCCGCGGTCCTTCTTGAACGTATCCGCGATTTGATCGAGAAGTGAACGATCGCGGTTGGTGCATCGCATCGAATGACAGCCCCCCGTTCGCAGCAGGATGCGCGATCTTGTGCCGACTTTGATGCAAGGGGTGCCAGCCATGGAAGCCGATATCGAACGCAGGATCGAAGTGGCATTCGACAGCCGCACCGAAACGGGGACGGTGCAGGCGGTTTGCTGATTGATCGATGAGGGTCAGCCGAACAGCGTGGCAACAGTTGCCATGGCTGTGTGGACGGCTCGCTCCGCCGCAACGGGATCGTCCGGCAACTCCAGTTCCGCCAACTCGATTCCCGCGATTTGCGATGCCGGGATCGTGGCGAGAATGGCCTGCAATTCGTCGGGCAAAAAGCCGCCTTCAATTCGATAGGCTGCAGGAACAAAGCCGGGTTCAAGGACATCCCAGTCGATGTGGATCCAGACCGGGGCGCTCCCGATCCGTCGGGCGATATCGGCGCCGATGGCCTCGGTGGGCGAAATGACCCGTATCCCCGCCGTTTGAAGCAGGGTGGCCTCCGAAGGATCGATATCGCGCGCTCCGATCAGAAGCGTGCGTTCGGGCGTCACACCGCCACCATGCCCGGTGTTCCAGATGCCGCTCGCCCCTGAGAGAGCCATTCCACCGAGATAACCGGATGCCGTCGTTTCAGGGGTGTTGAAATCGCCATGCGCGTCGATCCAGAGCACCGCAAGGTTATCGAGCTGGCGCGTCGCGGCCGGCAGCGTCGCCAGGCTCGCCGAGCACGTGTTCGCAATAACAAGCGGCAGCCGCTTGGCCGACAGGCTCTGCTCGACGGCATGAGCAAGCTCATGCAGCGTCTGTTCTGCCCCTTCAAGGGCCCGGTCCCAATTGTCGATGCACGGCGGCGCCGGGTTGCCGAGCGTCGTCATCGGCAATGTGTGTCTATGGGAGAGAGCATGGGCAAGCGCCGCCGCGCCCGGTATCGCCCCGCTGGTGCGGTCGCCGATCCTGCCTTGGGAGAGTATGATTTCGATAGGTCGAAACATTACCATCGCTATATTTTGAAGAATATAATGAGTCATCGAAGCGGCGATTTGCCCCGGCTTGTCAACCGGAAAATGCCTCTCTCCCTTCCTGCAACCAAAACAAAAAAAGCCCCGAGAACCGATGGGTCTCGGGGCTTTTGCATCATGTAATGCCGCAGAAGTAACCGATCCCTCAGCGCGATGGCTGGCACCGCTGGCCGTTCGGGGCGAAGGATCTGTTAAAACCCTTCAACCAGCGATCTTCATCGCCATCGCCATCGCCGTCACCTCGACGCGCATGCCTTCGATGGCGAGGGCGCTGATGCCGACGGCGCAGCGGACCGGGTAGGGCTTCTTGAAGAAGCGGCCACTACGAGCGGGCATCGATATGTCCGGCAGCGTTTTCCTGCATCAAGGGACTTGGACATGTTCGACAGAAGCCGAGAGATGGAATGAGGTAGCGGGCGCAGCAGACGCGGCGCTTGCGGATGGTTTGTGCTTCATCGAGATAGAGGATGGGGCGGTATAGCGGATTGCGCGTCCCATCCTCCAGATGGCTGGTCTCCATGAGGGCCCTGGCGTCGCGGATGCCGGCGGAGCCTTCCGGGGCAACGGCCTCCAGCCGCCGTGCAACGCCTTCGAAGAGATTGCCGGCATTGCTCCATAGGACATGACGGGAAAGCCCGCTGGCCTGGCTGATCGCATCGACGACGAAGGGCAGATGCGCCTGCGTCAGGAACGAGAAACGGTCGGTGCCGGGGGAGGGGGCGACAGCCTTGCCGTAGGACGAAACGCGAAGGGCCATGATCGCACCTTCGGCATTGATATCCAGCGCTGTCGTCTCCAGGGGAAGCGGCAGCCGCCAGTCGATGAGGATTGCCGCGGCGAGAACGGGCGTCACGACCTGCAGGAAATAATGCTTCGACCATTGCGTGGCGACGGCGCGGCGTTCCTGCCCCTGCCCGTAGCGACGGCCGTATCTGCCGAGCGTCTCCGCAAGACGGTCCCTTTCCAGAAGGGCGGACAAGGGCAGGCTGTCATGGGCGAGCGGGAGGAGCGCCGTCTGCACGCCGAAGGCGGACATCTTCGCGAGGAAGGCCTTCAAGGCATCCGGCTGCTGCATCGCGTCCCGCTTTCTCAGGCAAGCTTTCCGGCGATGGTGTCCATCATCCGGGTGAGGGCCGCGACGGAACCGAAGGGCCAGTTCGCAGCGCCCGCCGTGATGACCTTGCCGGCGGCGACGACCGGCAGCATCGGCCAGAGCGCGGATTCCGCCAGTTCCTGTGGAACGCTGTCGGAAAGCAGGACCAGAATCGTCTCCCCGTCGAGAGCGGCGAGGCCCTCCAGGTCGATCGCGGTGAAGCCGAAGGGCTGCGGCGGCAGGGAAAGGCCTGGCGGAAAGCCGATCCTGTCGAGAAGCTGCGCGATGGCGGCATTGGACGAGAAGACGCGAAGGCGAGGGGTACCTGGCAGGGGCTGCGCAACGACGAGCTTCCGGCCGGCATTGCCGGCGCGCACCTTGTCCTTCAACGCGGCCACGCGTTCATCGAACCCGGAAAGAAGCGCTGCCGCGGCATCCTCGCGGCCGAGCGCCTTGCCGGCCTGGCGCACGCCGGCATAGACGGCCGCCAGCATGTCGCCGTCCGCCGGCTGGTCGTCGAGGAGTTCCGTCGGTGCGAGTGCGGCGAGCTTTTCCCGCAGGGCCTGATGCCGGAAGCGGGAGGAGAGGATGAGATCGGGTGAAAGCTTGCGGATCGCCTCCATGCTCGGCTGCTGGCGCCGGCCGACATCCACCGCAGCCGCCAGCCCTTCATTCTCCACCGCGACCCAGTTGCGATAGGCGTCGAGTTCCGCGACGCCGACGGGGCGCAGCCCCAGCGAGAGCGCGATCTCCGTCGCCGTCCATTCGAGCGTGACGACCCTTGTCGCCATGGCCGCACTGGCCAGACGCGGCGCGGCGAGCAGCGCCGCCACGCCGGCGAGGAAGGCCCTGCGGCTCGTGCCGATCACCATTTGACGCTCACCGTGCCCACGACGGTCAGTCCCTGTCCATAGTAGCATTGCGTGGCCGTGGCGCATCCCGCGACGTATGTCTTGTCGCCAAGATTATAGCCGTTGAGCTGGAAAGCGAAGCGGTCATGCTCGTAGCGGGCGAAGGCATCGACCAGCGTGTAGCCCGGTACGAAGAAGCTGTTGGTACTGTCGCCCGCCGTCTTGCCGATATGGCGCACGCCGCCGCCGACCGTGAGCTTGCCGTCCCAGCCGTCGGGCGTCGGAACCTCGTAGCTGATGAACAGCGATTGCTGCTGCTTCGGCACGGTGAAGGGCATCTTGCCGACCTGCGAGGCCGTCTGGCTGCGGGTGATTTCCGGATCCTGTACGCTTGCGGCGGCGATGATGTTCAGCCCGTCCCACAGATTGGCTGTGGCTTCGAGTTCGACGCCGCGCACGCGGATCTCGTCCGTCTGGTGGTAGACGGTGGCGACGCGCTGGACGACGTTCTGCTGGGTCGCCTCGAAGCCGGACAGCATGACGGAGAAGTCCTCGTCCGGCGACATGTACTTGACGCCGACTTCCTTCAGCTCGCCGGTCGTCGGCTTGAGCAGCTGGGGCGCCAGCGTCAGCACGGGAAGGAAGGACTTGGAATAGAGGGCATAGGGAACGAAGCCGTTGTCGAAGACATAGGCCGCGCCTACCCGGCCGGTGAAGGCGCTGGGGTCCTGCGAATAGGATGTCGTCACGCCGGTCGCCAGCTTGGTGTTGTCGGAATCGATGCTGACATAGTCCTGCCGCCCGCCGACCGTGAGGCGGAAGTTGCCCAGCTCCATCTGGTCCTGGGCGTAGATCCCGACCTGTCGCTGGACCTGGTCGAGATGGTCGGTCAGCGTCGCGGGCATGACGGCAGGGCCGTAGATTGGGTTGAAGACATCCTGTGTCGGCCCCGCGCGCGAGCCGGTATCGTTGGCGAGCTTCTGCCATTGCAGGTCGAGGCCGCCGAGAACGGTGTGTTGCACCGGTCCGGTGTCGAAGCGGTATTCCAGGCTGGTATCGAGCGCCAGCGCATTGAGCGTCGGCTGGGCATTGTAGACCGTCCGGGTGATCGTCTGCTGCGAACCGAGGACCCAACCGCTGGTGAAGAGGTTCTGGTAGTTGGTGTCGAGATAGGAATAGCGGAAGTTCTGCCGCAGGGTCAGGTCTTCGTTCAGCGCATGCTCGAAACGGTAGCCGATATAGGCCGTTTCCTTGTCATAGATGGCGAGCGAGGGGTCTCCGTCGGAGAAATCCCGCGGGATGGTGAGGCCGAGGCTGTTGGGAAGCACGCTGCCGACGGCGGGGATGATCGCGCCGGTCTGGCCCGCATCGTCCTTCATATAGGCGCCGTAGACCGTCAGGCTTGTGTCCTCGTCCGGCGACCACCGGATAGTCGGGCTGATGGCGAAGCGGTCGTTCTTGCCGAAATCGACCTGCGTATCGCTGTCGCGATAGATACCCTCGACCCGGTAGCTCATGCCGGTGTCTTCGCCGAGGGGCCCGGTCGTGTCGAAGCCGACCTCCTTCAGGTTGAAGCTGCCGAGGCGGCCGTAGACCTCCGTGCCGGGCGTCTCGGACGGATCCTTGCTGACCATGTTGATGACGCCGCCGACATTCGTCTGGCCGAACAGGGCCGAGCTCGGGCCGCGCAGCACGTCCACGCGATTGAGGAAATAGGGATCGACCCGGAAGCCCGCATAGCCGCCCGGCTGGTTGGCGATCTGCGGAATGCGCAGCCCGTCGAGATAGAGGTCGGCCGGAAAGCCGCGGACGGTGAAATATTCCGAGCGCGTGTCGTTGCCATAGCGTTGCCCGTTGACGTTGGCGCTGTAGACGAGACTGTCGGAAACCGTCTGCACGGCGCGGTCCGTCATGGCGCCCCGCGTGATGACGGATATGGACTGCGGCGTTTCCTTGACCGGCGTGGCGGTCTTGGTGGCCGATGCGCTGTCGCGCGCCACATAGCCGCGCTGCTCCAGGCGCGCGCCCTTCCTGGCGTTGCCGCCCTCGACGGTGACGGCCTGCAGCTGCGTCACGCCGGCGCTGTCCTGCGCGAGCGCGCCCGCGCCGGAAAGCGTCAGCAGCGCCACGCCCGAAACCAGGGCGGCATATCTTGCCTCGCCGCGATGCCGGGAAAGGATTTCGCGGGGGAAGGGAACGGAATTCATCATTGGGCAGACCTGTCGTTTCATGAAGGCATGCGGCGGGAGCGGTGCAAGCCGGTACTGGCTTTCCAGCATTCCCACCGATTTTCACGATTTAAGTAGACTTTTTTACTCAATATTGTCAGGTCAAATTTGGGCGCGATCGGGCCATGTTCCGGCCCACTCGCACCCTCTTTCCATTTTCGCCGAAAACGGGCCAATCCATGCTTTTGAAAAATCGTCTCGTTCAGACTATGGCTCCCGCCGCGGAAGGCGGCAGCGCCCCTTCTGCAGGGGAAACGAAGCGTCCCGCGCAGCATGGAGGCGATATGAGGCGGCCGCAAGCCATCGATCTTCAGAACGTCCCGCGCCCCATGGCCGCGATGGCACGGGTCTATCAGGGCAGCGTCGATTCCGGCTGGCACAGCCATCGCCGCGGGCAGCTCCTGCTGATCAAGGACGGCTTCATGACGGCCCGAATCCCCTCCGCCTCCTTCATCGTCCCAAGCGGCTACGGCCTGCTGATCTCGCCCAACGTGCCCCATGCCGTCACCGCGCATGGCCGCGTCGCCATGCAATCGCTCTATATCGAGGCGAACGATACGCCGCAGGTCAATTGGGAGCCCATCCGGGTCATTCCGATGTCGGCGCTGCTTTCCGCCACCATTTCGGCCCTGCTCGGCGAGCCCGTCCTCTATGACGTGGAGGGGCGTGGCGGCCATCTCGTCGCGCTGATCCTCGAGGAGATCGCCAGCGCCGAGGAGAGCCCTTTCGCCCTGCCCATGCCGACCGACAGGCGGCTCCAGAAACTGTGCAACGACCTTGCCGAAACGCCCTCCATCGATCTCGACATCGACCATTGGGCCGACAGGCTCGGCATGAGCCGCCGCACCATGACCCGCCGCTTCCGCACGGAGACGGGCATGAGCTTTTCCGAATGGCGCCGGCGCATGCGCATGGCCCATGTCATGCGCCGGCGGGCGGAGGGCGCGCGCCTCGACGAGGCCGCCGTCGATGTCGGCTACCGCAGCCTTTCGGCACTGCGCAAGGCGATGCGCGAGGTTCTTTCATGAGCATGATTCCTGTTGCCGAGACGCGAGGCGTCGGCATGGTCTTTGAGGGGGTCCATGCGCTTCGCGACGTCAGCGTCTCGATACGCCCCGGCCACATTACCGCCATCTGCGGCGCCAACGGTTCCGGCAAGAGCACGCTGCTGAAATGCCTCGCCGGACTGGAAACGCCGACGAGTGGCGTCGTGACGCTGGCCGGCCGGCCCCTCGTCGAGCTTTCCCGCCGCGATATCGCCCGCCAGCTTGCCGTGCTCAGCCAGAATCCCGAAACGCCGGCAGGGCTAAACGTCGAGGAACTGGTCGAGCAGGGCCGCTATCCGCACCGCCCCTGGCTCGGGCGCCTGACCGCGCGGGACCGCGGGGCCATCGAGGCCGCCATCCAGCGGGTCGATCTCGGCGCGATGCGGGAACGCCAGATCGCCACGCTTTCCGGCGGGGAACGCCAGCGCGCCTGGGTGGCCATGGCGCTTGCGCAGGAGCCGAAGCTGCTTTTCCTCGACGAGCCGACGAGCTTTCTCGACATTCGCCACCAGGCCGAATTACTGACATTGCTGCGCCGCCTCAACCGGCGCGAGGGACTGACGATCGTGGCCGTCCTCCACGACCTCAACCAGGTCATGGACCTGGCCGACGACGTCGTACTGATGCGCAAGGGCGAGGTGCTGTCCATCGGCACGCCGGCCGAAACCCTGACGCCGGCCCTCCTCTCGGAAGCCTTCGGCTGCAAGGTCGACGTGGTGCCGCACCCGCGCGACGGCCGGCCCTTCTGCCTGGTCGACTGGATCGACGACAACCGGGACGTGCGATGACGGGTGCGAGGCTGCCCATATCGAAGGCCATGTCTGGAGCCGTCTCCGGCAATGGCCTGTGGCTCACCGGCCTCTTCCTGCTGCTCGTCCTCGCAGTGCTGGATCTCCGGCTCGGCAGCAGCCTTATCGGCTGGTCCGATGTGCTGGCTTTCCCGCATCGCCCGGCGACCCTGCCGCAAGCCATACTGGAAACGGTCCGCGCCCCGCGTGTTGCCGCCGCGATGCTGATCGGCGCCGCACTGGCGGTCGCCGGCGCGGTGATGCAGACCACGCTGCGCAACCCTCTTGCCGCTCCCGATATCCTCTCCGTCACCAGCGGGGCGCATCTCGCCCTCGTCATCGCCACGCTGCTCCTGCCCTTTCAGATGCCGTCGCTTGCGGCCACCGTCCTCGGCGGCATGGCCGGCGCGGCCGCCTGCCTGACGCTGGGTGGCGGATTTCGCGCCCCGCCCGTCCGCCTGGCGCTGGCCGGCGTCGCGATCTCGCTCAGTTTCTCCGCGCTCGCTTCGGCGATCGTGCTGATGGCCGACGAGCGCGCCTCCGGGCTGGTCCTCTGGTCGTCCGGCATTCTCGACCAGACGGGCTGGCAGAAGGTCGCGACCGCCGGCCCGGCGATCCTGGCGGCGCTGGCCCTTCTGCTGGGAACGACCCGCGCGCTCGATCTGCTTGCGCTCGGGGACGATGCCGCAAGAAGCCTCGGCATGACCCGGATAACGACGCTGCTCGGACTTGCGGCAAGCGTCGTCCTGTCGGGCGCGGCGGTCGCGCTTGCCGGTCCCGTTGGCTTCGTCGGGCTTGCCATTCCCAATCTCCTGCGCGCATTGGGCCTGACGCGCCATCGCCGCGTCCTGCCTCTGTCGGCGCTATGGGGAGCCAACGCGGTCCTGCTTGCGGACGTGACGGTCCAGCTTCTCTCCACCAGCGGAACGGTCCTGCCGACGGGAACGGTCATCGCGTGTTTCGGCGCGCCGGCCATGCTGGTCGTCCTGCGGGTCGCCCGCACCGGCGCGGAGCGAAGGCATCGCGATCCCGGCCTGTCGAAGCGGCTCGGCGGTCTTTCTCTTGCCGGCGGCATCGCCATCGCGCTTCCCGCAATCCTGCTCGCCGGTCTGGTCTTCGGCGACGGCCTCTCGCTTTCCCCCAGCGAGGTGCTCGCGAATCTAGATCTCAGGGCGCCCCGCCTCCTGATCGCGCTCGGCGCGGGTGCGTTTCTCGCAGCCGCCGGGGTCCTGCTCCAGGCCGTGACCCGCAACCCGCTCTGCGGCCCGGAAACGCTCGGCCTGACGCAGGGCGCGGCGCTCTTCAGCCTGCTGGCTCTGCTTGCGGGGCTTGCGCCCGGCTCGCTGCCTTTCCAGATGGTGACGGCCGGCGGCGCCTTCGCCGCGCTTCTCCTGGTCCTGCCCTTCGGCCTGCGCCGCTCGCCCGAAAAGCTGGTGCTTGCCGGGGTGGCGACGGCGGCGAGCCTCGGCGCGGCCGGAACCCTCGTCGTGGTCGAGGCGCGGCTGCAGACGGCCGAAGCGCTGTCGTGGCTTGCCGGTTCCACTCATGGCCGCGGCTACGAGGATGCCCTCATGCTGATGCCCTGGCTTGCCCTCCTGCTTTTCGCCGCCGTCGCGGCCGCGCGCCATCTCGACACGCTCGCCCTCGGCGACGAAACGGCTCGCGCCCTCGGCCTCGCCTCGAAAGGAATGCGCATCGTGACGATCGCCTGCGCGGGCCTGTGCGTTTCCGTCGCCGTCTCGTCCATGGGCGCCGTCGGCTTCATTGGCCTGCTCGCCCCGCACGCCGCCCGCCTGCTCACCGGCCCAAGACACGCTCGCCTCCTGCCCGTCGCGATGATCCTCGGCGCGCTCCTGCTGGCGATGGCCGACATCGTCGGACGCAGCCTGATCGCCCCCAACGAACTCCCCGCCGGCCTCATCACCGCCCTCATCGGTGCCCCGCTCTTTACGCTTCTCCTGCGGCCGCGATCAAACGGACGAGCATCGAACAGGTGAGCTTTGCGGGCCGGAAAGGATGCTGGATGCACCGCGCTCGGGCGCTACGCAGCGGCCTCGGATGTTCTCCGAAAAATAGAGGTCGAAGGGTAGGAATGTCTGGTCGGGCGCGGTCGTCTTCGGCTTGGCAATGGTGACGACTGTCACTCCTTGTTTCGTGCTGATGAGCGACCCCATCTCTGCAGCCACGCTGAACCTCGATCCTTGCCCTCAAATCGCAATGGACTGCGCAAAAGCAGATTGGTCTCTGCATCTTCATCGAAACCGCGTGCCGAGCCGAGGCAAGGATAGGCGGCGATGCTTCGCGCCGAACTGAAATGGACCTGGGCAGGCATCCATCCTCACGACACGCGGGGTCTTGCAATTGGTTTGCATGTCATCTATTTAGTTTGCATGCAAACTAAATAGGCCGACGCGATGCCATCGAACCCGATGCTTCCTCTTTCCAGCCGCCGCCTCGGTACGCTCATCAGCCTGGTCTCGCGCCAATGGCGCAAGGCTGTCGATGCGCGGCTTCAGGCGTTCGGCCTTTCGGAGGCGACATGGCTGCCGCTGTTGCGGCTGGCGCAGGCAGGCAGACCCATGCGACAGAAGGATCTGGCCGCTGTGCTGACGCTCGATACGTCCTCGGTCGTCCGCATCCTCGCCAATCTGGATGCGGCCGGCCTGATCGAGCAGCATCCCGACGAGGAGGACCGGCGGGCCAAGGCGATCGCCATCACCGCGGCGGGCAGGGCGCTGGTGCGGCAGGTGGAAAGCGTGTCGCAAGGCATCGAGGACGAAGTCCTTGCCGGTATCACGCAGACCGATCTGGCGATCTCCCGCCATGTTCTCGAACAGGTCTGCGGACAGCTGCTGACCATGAACGAAAGCGATAGAAAATCATGACGATCCTGTCCGGCCGGTCGGAGGCCGTGACGCCTGCCGCGCCTGTCCGCACGCCTTTATGGCTGCTGGCGCTGATCACGCTCAGCGGCACGCTTGCCATGCATATCTTCGTGCCGGCGCTTCCATTGGCGGCCAGGTCCCTGGACGCGACGACCCATGCCACGCAGTTGACGCTCAGCACCTATATTGCCGGCCTTGCCGTCGGGCAGCTTGTCTATGGGCCGGTGTCAGACCGCTATGGCCGCCGGCCGGTGCTGATCGCCGGCATGCTGATCTATACGGCGGCGAGCCTTGCGGCCTTCTTTGCGCCGACCGTCGAGGTGCTGATCGTCGCGCGCCTGTTCCAGGCGCTCGGCGGCTGTTCGGGCCTCGTGCTCGGCCGGGCGCTCGTGCGTGACGGTGCGTCCGGTGCCGAGGCCGCCCGCAAACTCTCGCTGATGAACCTGATGACGATGGCCGGCCCCGGGCTTTCGCCGCTGATCGGAAGCGCGCTTGCCGAGACGACGGGCTGGCGATCGATCTTCGTCGCGCTCACCTTGCTGGGCCTTGCCAATCTCGCGCTCATCCACGCGCTGCTTCGCGATCGCCCGACGGCCGGCGGAAAGGACGTGCGGCAGGTCATGCGCAATTATCTGGCGCTGCTGCGTTCGCGGGCCTTTCTCGGCTATACGATCGGCGGAGGCTGCGCCACTACCGCGCTTTATGCCTATATCGGCGCGGCGCCCTTCATCTTCGTCAACCAGCTTCACCGGCCGACCTACGAGGTCGGCGTCTATCTGGCGATCAATGTCGCCGGCATATGGTTCGGAAGCCTTGCTGCAAGCCGCGCCGTCTCACGCATGCCGACCGCGCGCCTGATGATCCTCGGCAATCTGATAAGCTGCATCGCCGCGACCCTGTTTCTCGCCGCCGCCCTTTCGGGCTGGCTGAATGTAGCGCTCGCGGTAATGCCCATGCTGGTCTTCAGCTTCGGCGCGGGGCTCGCGTCCCCGGCGGCGTTGACGGAGGCGCTCGGCGTCAACCCGCAGGCCGCCGGATCCGCTTCGGGACTTTACGGCTCCGCGCAGATGGCGATCGGTGCCGCCTGCACGGCGCTTGGCGGCCTCGGCGGCAATCCGATGCTTGCTGCCGGCTCGGTCCTGTTCGGCGCGGGCGTCGTCGCGCAGATCTCTTTCTGGCTCGCCAATCGGGCACGCGCCTGACGGGCGGGCCGCCGTGAAAAGACCTGCGCCCCACGGCGTGGGGCGCATGACCTTCGAGGATCATCCCTGACTGGGTCTTTCCCAGAGGTTGAGGCTCTGGCCGATTCCCTTGGCCTTGGCGTTCTGGAGCAGATCGAAGCCCCAGCTGATATCGAAGACGGCCATGCCGCAGGCGATGAAGATCACGCGTTCCCTGCTGTTCTCCCGGCCGGGCTTCTCGCCGTTGACGACATCGCCGAGGCCCGTCGAATCCTTCAGCGCCGGCAGCTTGCCGGCATCGATGAGGCGGAAGAACGGGCCGCCGATGACGCTACCGTAATAGGCATCCTTGTTGCCGGAGGCGATGGCGTCCTCGACATAGGCTTCCTGCAGGGATGTATGGTCGTAGACGATCCTGGCGCTGGTCAGGAAGGATTCGTCCGTGTTGAACGGGCCGGAGACGAGGATCGTCGCGCCTTCCTTGATCCACTCGTCCTTGAAGAACAGGGGTTTCAGGCGGGAGGCTGCGACGGTGATCACGTCCGCGCCGCGGAAGCCGGCCTCGGTATCGTCGACGCCGACGGCTTCGACGCCGTATTCCGCCGCCGCCCAGTTCGCGAACTCCTTTGCCTTGTCGAGGAAGAGGTCGAAACAGACGACCTTCCTGACCGCGCCGAGCTGGGTCATGATCGCGGTGAAGCAGGCCTTGTTGATGGGGCCGCAGCCGACGACCGAGACGACCTCGGCGTCCTTGTTGGCGAGATGCTTTGCGGCGACGCCCGGCACGCCGCCGGTGCGCGCTGCGCTCAAGAGGTTGGCCGACATCAGGGCCAGCGGCGCGCCGGTGTCCTTGTCGTTGAGCATCATGGTCAGGATCGAGCGCGGCAGGCCCTTTTCCATGTTGGCGTGGTTCGAGCCGTACCACTTGTTGCCGCAGACGTCGAAGCGACCGCCGAGATAGCCGGGCATGGCGGCAAAGCGCCGGTCGGGACCGGCGACCGGCATGTTCGGGAACGTCGTCTCCTTCGGAAAGACGATGTTGAGGCCGTGGCTGTTGTGGTTGGCGCCGCCCATCAGGTAGTCGCCCTTGCCGAGCAGGCTGAAGGTCTCCTCGCACACCTCGACGCAACGCCCGGCGTCCAGCACGCCGGCGGCGATCATGTCGGGTTCCGAGAGATAGGTGAAATCGATCCTGGGATACATGGAAACAACCTTTTCTTGAGATTTAGAACCGGAGGAGGGGCTTGATGTCGTAGAGGCGGCAGCCGGGGCTTGCGGCATTGGCGCGCATCAGGAAGTTCAGCTTCTCTATGCGCTCGCCCGAGCGTGGTGCGCCGTTCTTTTGGAAGGGCACTTCGAGGCCGACGGAAAAATCCATCACCACATCGTCGACCATGCCGCCGGAGCGGCCGGAGGGGACGGAGAACATGCCGTTCTCGCTGGCGAAACGATGGGCGTCCATCGCCTCGGTGATCGTGCCGACCTGGTTGGGCTTGAGGATGAAGCCATCGACGGCCCGCGTCTCATGGGCGCGTTTCAGGAGAGCAGGGCTGGTGACGGTGAGGTCGTCGCCGAGAACGATGGTGCGGGTCAGCTCCCGAACCGCCTTGCTATAGCCGTCCCAGTCGTTCTCATCGAGGAGATCCTCGATGAAGACCATATTGAACTTTTCCGTCAGGCTCTTGGCATAGGCGATCAGCTCGTCGCTGGTGACCTGCTTGCCCTTCAGCAGATAGGTGCGGGCCTCCTTGTCGTACATCTCGCTCGAGGCGCAATCGAGCGCGAAGGCGATGCGGCCGGTATAGCCGCAGGCGTCGATGGCCTCCTGCATCAGGGCAAGAATGACCTCCGGGTCGTCTGAGGGCGCGGCATAGCCGTAGGAGCTCGCGACCTGCGGCTTGTGGCCGAGATGTTTCGTCAGGACTTCGGCGAGTTTCTGGAACACCGTCACGGCCATCTCGACGGCGAAGTCGATGCTGTCGGTGCCGTAGGGGACGATCAGGAATTCGTTGAAGGCCTGCGTCAGCGTCTCGTAGCGCCCGCCGTTGACGATGTTGAAGCAGGGCACCGGAACGGTGCGGATGTCCCGGCCGGCAATGTGCCTGTAGAGCGGCATGCGGCGCGAGTCGGCCGCTGCGCGGAAGGCGGCGATGGAGGCGGAATAGATGGTATTGCCGCCGAGATTGTGCTTGTCCGGCGTGCCGTCGAGCGTGATCATCCTCATATCGATGGCGCGCTGGTCGAAGACATTCATGCCGACGAGGGCCGGGCCGATGATATCGATGGCATATTCGACCGCCTTGTGGACGCTGAGGCCGTTGTAGCTGGACCGGTCGCCGTCGCGCAGGATGAAGGCCTCGTGCATGCCGACCGAGGTGCCGGTGGGGGCAGCCCCGCGCCCGGCGGCGCCGCTCTCTGTACGGATCTCGACCTCGACGGCCGGGCGGCACTTGCAGTCGATGATCTGCTGGGCACGGACGGATGTGATCTTGTCTTCCATGGTCATTTGTCCTTCTCGAGCGCCGGGACGTAGAGGATGTTGAGGTCGCAGAGGTTGGTGCCGGTATTGCCGGTGAAGACCGCGGAGCCGATGGCGTCGAGCGCCTCGAAGCAGCTGTGCTCGCGCAGCGCCTGGTAGAGGCTGATGCCCTTGCCGGTCGCCGCCTTGAGGCTGGTGGAATCGGTGATGCCGCCGGCGACCTTCGCCGTGCCGTCGGTGCCTTCGCTGTCGATGGAGAGCAGGCACGCACCTTTCGTCTTGGCGGCTGTGATGGCGAAGCTCACCGTCATCTCTTGGCCGGGGCCGCCATGGCCCTTGATGGTGGAATTGTCGAGAATCTGCGTCGTGACCTCGCCGGAGCTGAGCAGCACGCAGGGCGCCCTGACCGGATTGCCGTAGGTCTGGATCTCGCGCGCCATCGAGGCGAGGAAGGTGCCCGCATCGCGGCTTTCACCTTCGAGAAAGGAGGTGAGGATGACGGCGGGAATGCCCATCTCCGCGCAGGCTTCCTTGGCGTAGACGCAGGAATCCGGCAGCGTGTTGAGCAGGAAATAGGTGTTGTCCGGAAAGGCCTTCGGCGTTTCCTTGTCCGGCCCCGCATTCATCAGGTAGTCGACCACGCTTTTCGGCAGGCGATCGGCGACGTCGTAATTGACGATGGTCGCCCGCGCGTCGTCCAGCGTCGTGGCGTCGGGGCCGATGGGCGTGCTCTTGTAGGCGGCATAAGGGACGGCGATATCGCCCGTCGCCGGCGAGCCGACCGCATCGGAAATGCCGAAGCCGATCAGCTCCGCGCCAACATCCTGAATGCGTTTGGCGAGCATGCCGCCGTTCAGCGCCGAAATGTGCCGGCGCACGGCGTTGATCTCGACGATGCCGGCGCCGGACTTCAGCAGCACGTCGGTCGTGTCGATCTCGTCCTGGAGGGAAATGCCATCGATGGGGCAGGACATTAGTGCCGAGCTGCCGCCGCTGATGACGGCGATGAAAAGATCGTCCGGCCCCGCCTGATCGACGATCTCGATCATCTTCCTCGAAGCCCGGAAACCCTCTTCGTTCGGCAGCGGATGGCCGCCGACATGGACTTCCGTCTTGTTGAAGCGGTCGGTCTCCTCGTGGATCTTCACGATGGCGATGCCGCGTGTCAGGCGGTCGCCGAGAACGTGATCCACCGCCATCGCCATGTGGTTGCAGGCCTTGCCGGCGCCGAACAGGTAGACGTTCCGCTTCTTCGACAGGTCCCAGGACCGCGTGCCGATGGTGAGTATATCGCCGTCCATCCGCATGATGGAGCGGATGCGGTGGTAGCTGTCGAGCCGCTCCAGCGTGCGATCCGCGATTTCGAGCACGATCCGCCGTGACTGGACGTCACCCTGTGCGAGCAATGCTTCTGAGTTACTGATTTTGTTCATCTTTTACACTCGGCGATGCGTTTTCCGGGAGGGGCGGGATGGCGGTCGCTCATCTGCCTGCGCATAGCCAATGGCCGAAAAACAATTGATTGTCAAACAATCAATTGACAGCAGGTTTAACCATCGATAATCGATTGCCGTGCGAATGGAGCGCTTCTCCATTCGATGGAAGGGCCGTGTGCCAGGGGCCGAAGGGAACGAACGAAGAGGGTTTCCGGCCGGCAGTTGCGGCCCGATCGCTATGAACGCCGCGTGCGCATGCGGGCGCCGTGCGCGGCAAACAGATCAATTGCCCGTATCCTCAGGAGGGTGAAATGAAAGCATATATTCGACTGGCTGCTGGCGTCCTGCTTTCGTGCGGGCTCGCGCATGCAGCGCGCGCGGATATCCTGGTCGGCGTGGCAGGACCCATCACCGGCCCGAACGCCGTGTTCGGCCTTCAATTGCAGAAGGGCGCCGAGCAGGCTGCCGCGGACATCAACGCGGCGGGCGGCATCGATGGCGAGCAGATCAAGATCGTGCTCGGCGATGATGCCTCGGATGCCAAGCAGGGCGTTTCCGTCGCCAACAAGTTCGTCGCCGACGGCGTGCAATACGTCATCGGGCACTACAATTCCGGCGTCTCGATCCCCGCATCGGAGGTCTATGCGGAAAACGGCATGCTGAACATCACGCCGGCCTCCACCAATCCGGTCTATACCGAGCGCGGCCTGTGGAACACCTTCCGCGCCAACGGTCGCGACGACCAGCAGGGCGAGATCGCGGCGAAGTACATCCTGGAGAACTTCAAGGACGGCAAGATCGCAATCGTCCATGACAAGCAGCCCTATGGCCAGGGCCTTGCCGAGGAAACCAAGAAGGCGCTGAACGCGGCCGGCATCACGGAAGTGCTCCTCGAGGGCATCACGCCCGGCGAGAAGGATTATTCGGCGCTCATCTCGAAGATGAAGGCGGCCGGAACCACGTTCATCTACTACGGCGGCTATCATACCGAAGCCGGCCTGATCAAAAGGCAGATGAAGGATCTCGGCCTCGACGCGAAGATGATGGCGGGCGACGGCGTCAATTCGAACGAACTGGCCTCTATCGCCGGCGACGCCGTCGACGGCATCCTCATGACCTTCGCGTCCGATCCGCGCAAGAATCCCGCCGGCAAGGAGATCGTCGACAAGTTCCGCGCGGCGGGCTTCGAGCCGGAAGGCTATACCCTCTATTCCTACGCCTCCCTGCAGGTCATCGCGCAGGCCATCGGGAAGAGCAAGTCGAAGGACTCGGCCACGCTCGCCGAATTCATCAAGGCGAACGGGCCGTTCTCCACCGTCATCGGCGATCTCGGCTTCGACGCCAAGGGCGATCTCACCCGGCCGGAATTCGTCATCTACGAGTGGAAGAAGGGCGACGACGGCAACTACGCCCCGGTCGAAATCGGCGGCTGATCTTCCGGCGGCTCCCTTCGGGGAGCCGTTCCTTTCCCGTCAGGGCCTTGAATCCAAAATTGTTTCTTGTTCGACAATCTGGTCCCGATTTGGTATTGCATCGGTCATGGATACGAGCTCGATTTTCACCGTCAAGAAGGTGCAGAAGCGCACCACCGAGGCCCAGGCGGCTGACCGGCTGCGCGATGCGATCCTGTCTGGAGACATCCCGCTGGGCGCCCGGCTTACCGAGATTCAGATGGCCGAGCAGGTGGGCGTTTCGCGCGGAACGATCAGGACCGCCTTCCATCAGCTCGTTCAGGAGGGCCTGCTTGTCCAGGTGCCCTATACCGGATGGACGGTCATGACATTGAGCGCCCATGACGCTTGGGAGCTTTATACGCTTCGGGCAAGCCTCGAGGCGCTGGCGAGCCGTCTGGTGGCGCAGCGGGTGAGGAATGAGCCCACGGCGGATGGGCCTTCCACCGCGATCACCTCCGCGTTCGCGCGTTTGAAGGCAGCCTGTTCGAAGGGGAACAAGAGGGTCATCGCGCAGGAAGACATGAACCTGCACAAGGCCATCGTGACCCTGTCCAACCACCGGCGCCTGATCGAGCAATATTCGCTGATCGAGCATCAGGTGCGTATCTATATCCAGTCCAGCGACGCTCTGGTGCTCGACCCGGACGAGATCGTCGGCCAGCACGATCCCATCGTCCGGGCGCTTCTGCAAGGCGAAGAGGATGCCGCCGTCGCATTTGCTGCCCGTCACAACGAGCTCGAAGGTGCGATCCTCGTGGAGCACCTGCAGAAGCTCGATCAGGCATGAGCCCGGCCGCCTGAAGTCTCCGCGCAAGCCGCCGGCATTTCGCGCGGCGATCGCCTTATCACTCGGCGATAAGGCTCTCCATGAGACTCTTGAGGTCCGCTGCTACAGCGAAGCTGTTGTCTTGATGTTGGCGTTTGCAGAAGAGTTCGCAGCTCCACCAGCCCGTATAGCCCGTCGATTTCACCGCATCGACCCACTCCTGCAGGTTGAGAACGCCTTGGCCGGTGGGCACATCGCGAAGCATCGGCTCATCAGGAATGCCGCCGGTGAAAGGCAGGGAGTCGCAAAGATGCACGCCATAGATCAGTTCCTTGTCCAGCCGCGAAATATGCTCCGGTGTGTCGCCGGACGTGTAGGAATGCCAGAAGTCGATGACGAGCCGCACATTGTCCCGCTTGCAGCGATCTAGAATCCGGAGCTGCGCTTCAAGGTTGTTAAGGGGCGTCCAGGAGAGTGCTTCGAGGTAGACGAGCAGCCCATGGGCGGCAGCGATATCCGCGACCGCCCGGAGATTGGCGGCCGTCAATTCGGTCTGTTCCGCCGTCGGCAGGTCGATGAGGCCGCGATAGAGGCCCGGATAGCGCTCCGCAGCTCCCGCCTCGAAAACCCTGATGTCGAGTGGGCCGGTGATGGCTTCAATGCCCTTCGCGCCGGCGGCGCAGGCGAGGGCGCAGAGTGCTTCCGCCTCGTTCAGCATCTGCGTTCGACCTTCGCCCTGTCGCTCGAGGTCGATCAGAAAACCGATGCCGGGGAGGGCGAGGCCGCCAAGCCGCTCCTTCAGTTCCTCTTTGCTGAAGCCGGCGTCGAGGAATGCTGCGATCTTCGCGCCAGAGGTTTCGAGACCGTCGAAACCCAGGCTCTTGGCGATTTCGATATCGATGGCGAGCGTGTTCGGCTTGGAGGCCATCGAATGGTAGATGAGCTGGTTTTGGGTGCGGGGCATGATTTGACCTCCTCGGACTGATGTCATGTGCCGGCTATGAGAGCCGGGTGTCTGTTTTGGGCGGTGCGCACGGCTTCGGCGGCGCGAAGGGCAATCACGTTGTCTTCTCCGAGCGCCATCCATGTCGCCGGTTTCTGGGGAAGGGCGAGAAAAGCCTCAACCGTGGTGAGGTGCTGGTCGCGGTCGCGCACCGGGATGAGTTCGCTCCGGCCGTTCAGCCGCCGCACGAGCGTGCCGGATCCTCGTCCGCTGAGCGTTCCGTTGGCGATGAGCGTGCCGCGATCGCCGGCAAGCATCACGACGCTCTCGAATTCGGCCGTGGTGAAACTCTCGTAGGACTGGAAGATCGCACCGCCGGAGAGGCGCATCGCATAGGCCCGCTGGTCGCAGGCGGCGAGTGCCGAGACAGTGGCGGGCTCCTGGCCGGTGAGGAAGCGCGCGAGATCGATGCTGTCTATGGTGTGGTCGAAAAGCGCTTCCTTCCGGTCCACCGTCTCCTCGGCATGGCGGTTGGGCGGTGGCTGGAAAGGTGCGCCGCGGACGATGAGGACGGATTGCAGCACGCCGATTTCGCCTTCCTGTGCCAACCGGCGCATTGTCTGGTGGGGTGAGAGGGCGCGCAGCGGCTGATTGAGCGCGAGTATGATGCCCGCCTTCCGGCACGCCTCGGCGAGTTGATCGGCGATGCGGCAGTTTCTGGCGATCGGCCCGTCGCAAAGCACATGCCGGCCTGCGTTCGCCGCGGCGAGGATGTAATGCTTTCGGCGTTCCCGGGCGGCGCTGACATAGGCAAAGCCGACGCACGGATCCTCCAGCGCTCGCCGTGCATCGACGGCGATGTCGGGGATTTCCATATCGTTCGAAAAGTGCGCGGCATATTGCCGGTTGCGGCTGACGACCCACAGCGGCTGATGGCCGGCGGCGCGGATCGCCGCAACCATGTGCTCGGTTGCGATCGTGCCGGTGCCCATGACCGACCACCCAAATTCCTGCCTGGAATGCACCCCGGCTCCTCCTCGTCCTTCATCTGAAGATTGATCGCGCAGGCCGCGCGCCACAACTTCGCAGATGATTGAAGTCATTAGCGATGTGAAGTAAGGATAGCGTCATAATGCGTCAGGTATCGGGGCTTTAATGGAACATCTTGGTCGGGACGGTGCCGCCTTGGCGGCCAACCTCAGAACGCTCTGCGAGCAGCATGGATCGGTCGCGGCGGTGTGCCGCAAGATCAACGTCAACCGGCAGCAGTTCAACAAGTACCTGTCCGGCGCCCATGTACCGTCGACCGCGAATCTTCGGATCATCGCGAATTACTTCGGCCTCAGCGTGCCGATGCTTTTCACCGATCCGGAGGAGTTCCGCACGCTCGTCGAAGGCAACTTCTTCCACGCGATGGCGACGGCCCGCCAGTTGCCGGAATTCTCCCGCTTCGTCTCGGACATGATCGTCGAGAACAACAGCGTCGATCACGATGACATCGTCGGTGTCTATGATCGCTACCAGTTCTCCTCGATCTACAAGGGCTTCGTGCTGCGTTCCGCTTTCTGCATCTACCGCAACAAGGAATTCCTCCAGCACTATTACGTCGAGCGCTTCCCGAGCTTCGACAATCCGAAGAAGACGGAATATGTCTTCAAATACTATGGCTTCTGCTTCCCTGTTGCAGATCGTCTCTTCACGGCGGATTTCGAGGGCATCCAGTCGAACGAGCTGACTTTCGGCGTCTATGCGCAGGTCAAGCGCAATGCCAAGAAGTTCATGTTCGGCATTTCCAGCGGTATTGCCGCGACGGTCTTTCGTCAGCCTTATTCGACGAAGGTGGCGCTGCACTATCGCGGCCCCGGGCTCCTGCGCCGCGATCACCTGAAAGACCTCACGGTTCTCGACCGCAACGACCCCGCAATCCCGCGCGAGGCGCTGCAGTATCTCGGAGACGGCTCGGACATGATCCAGATGAGCTGACGGCCCCTCCGCGTCAGGGATGCAGTTCGACGGCGAGCCATACGCTGTCGGTATCCGCATAGTAGCGGTGCCAGGGATAGGTCCACTGGTTCTCGCCCGCCACCCGGCAGAAGGGATCGTGCGAATAGCCGATCGGCATCACGACGTCTTCATAAAGCGTCGCGGCGTCGCGCGTCTTGAACTTCTGCATGCGCCCAAGCCCGTGGATCTGGGTGTGCGTTTCCAGGAACGGGTGCTCGTTGTGGATGAAGCAGTCCGTATCGCCCGGCGACCACCAGAGATTGAGCTTCAGCGTGAAAACCTGCGGCGTTTCCGCTCTTGCGCGCTCGTTGGTAAAGACGCGCGGGTCGAGGGTCACCGTGCCGATCTCGTCCTGCGCCGAGATGTAGAGGGGCGTATCGCGCGGAAAGCTGCGGATGCGGTTGCCGAGCCAGTCCCAGCCGCGGAACATGCAGCCGCCGAGATTGGTGGGGTTGACGACCTTGATGATCGCCGCCCGCTCTGCCGAGCGGATGCGGCCGCCCTTCAGCCATGTGGATTTCCAGGCCGGCACGATGGCGGGATGCTCGTCGCCCGTCACCATCGGGGAGGGGCTGATATTGACCACGACGGCGTCCGCCACATCGTAGTCGGCCACGTTCTCAACCAGCGTTGCGGAAATGAAATCGTCCGCGAAAGCCAAATCTCTGCTTAGGTTCTGCACGGCGGCGTCCCTGTTGTATGAAAGTGCTCCGAGCAAGCCATAGCGCGCGCTTCGGAAAAAGTGCGCGCCGCAATTAATTTATTCGCGTGATGACGCGATACCAGCTTCACTTTGCGAATGATGCTTCTTTCACGGCCGTTTTCCGTTCGCCGTTCCGCCGTGGCGCGGGGTGCCGAAAATCGGCCGCCGCTACCGCGATGCCGCCGGCACAAACACGATCCGTGAAGCAGAGCTGCTTTGGAAGTGCGTCATCTCGCGTCAGTGTTTCGATGGCTGCGAACTTGCGGGCGCACCTCGCTCCGCCGAAGAATAGGCCCATCGCTGGAAACCGTACCTGGAGACGGTCTTCTGCTTACCACAGAACAAGATTTCAGAGGGTCGATCACATGAAACTGACAGGTGGCCAAGTCGTCGCGAAAGCGTTGAAGGAATACGGCGTCGAATATGTGGCGGGCGTGCCGGGCCATGGCATCTGGTCGCTGTTCGACGCCTTCCTGCAGGAAGGCTCGGAAATCCCGTTCATCCAGGTGATGCACGAACAGAGCGCGGTTCATATGGCCGACGGTTATTACCGCGCCTCCGGCAAGCCCATGGCCTGCTCGACCTCGGTCGGTCCGGGCGCTGCCAACACCATCATCGGCCTTGCGACGGCCTATTGCGACTCCACCTCGCTTTTCTACGTCTCCGGCTCGCCCCAGACCTACATGCACGGCCACGGCACGATGCAGGAGCTGGAGCGCCAGCAGGACAACGCCTTCCCGCGCATCACCGAGCAGGTGACCAAGCGCGCCTGGCAGGCCAATTCGGTGCAGGTCCTCCCAAGCATCATGCATCGCGCCTTCAGCGAATTGCTGACGGGCCGCCCCGGTCCGGTTCATGTCGAAGTCCCGATGGACGTCCAGGTCGAGGCGGCGGATGTCACGATCCATCCGCTCGGCAAGCGCCTGCCGGTCGGCGTCGCCTATCCGGATCCGAAGGCCGTCGAAGCGGCGCTGAAGGTTCTTCTTGCCGCCGAGCGCCCGGTCATTGTCGCCGGCGGCGGCGCGATCACGGCGAACGCCTCGGCTGAACTGACGCGCCTTGCCGAAAAGCTTGGCGCCGCCGTCTCGATCACCTGGAACGGCAAGGGCGCCATTTCGGAAGATCATGCGCTGTTCATCGGCGCTGTCGGCCAGACCGGCACGACCTGCGGCAACAAGATCACCGCCTCGGCCGATGTCGTCGTCTCGGTCGGCTGCCGCTTCACCGACTGGTCGGCCTCGTCCTATGCCAAGGGCGTCTCCTTCTCGATCCCCTCGGCCAAGCTGATCCATATCGACCTCGATCCGCGCGAGATCGGCAAGAACTACGAGACCGAGGTGGGCATCGTCGCCGACGCCAAGGTGACGCTGGAGGCGCTGCTCTCGCTGATTTCGGACGCGGACTCGCAGAAGATGCTCGCCCGCCGCGAGCCGTTCCTCGCCGATGTGCAGAAGGCCAAGGCCGATTGGCGCGCCCAGGTCGAGCCGCGCGAGAACAGCCGCGAGACGCCCTTCACCTCGCAGCGTCCGCTGGTGGCGCTGCGCAAGGTGCTCGATCGCGACGGCATCGTCGTCGTCGGTTCCGGCAACACGCAGGGCTCGGTCAAGCAGAGCTTCCCGGTCTACGAGCCGCGCACGCACCTGACCTCCGGTTCCTATTCGCCGATGGGCTGGGCGGTGCCGGCGGCTATGGGCGCCAAGCTCGCCTGCCCGGACCGGCAGGTCGTGGCCATCGTCGGCGACGGCGACTTCATGATGTCGCTGCCCGAGATGGGTACGGCGGTCATGAATGGCATCAATGTCGTCTTCCTGGTGCTGAACAACCAGGGCTACATGTCGATCCGTGGCGGCATGCGCAAGTTCATGGGCCGCCATATCGCCTCCGAGTTCAACCATCACGCCGGCAACGGTGCGCCCTATTCGGCCGATATCGCCGCTTCCGCCAAGGCCTTCGGGCTTCAGGCCTGGAAGGTCGAGAAGGACGAGGATCTCGAGAGCACCCTGAAGGCGGCGCTCGAATGCGGCGGCCCGGCCCTCGTCGAGGTCATTGTCTCGCGTGACGCCGCCGGTCCGTTCGCCACCGGCTGGTGGGACTTCCCGTCGCCGGCTTACTACGAGAAGGAGCAGGCGGCCTACGCCGAGATGCGCGCCCGCGAACAGCACCTCTGATCGAAACCTCGGGGGAGGCGCTGCCTCCCTCGTTTCCCTCCCAAGACCATGGATGACGCGGCGCCACCGGCGACCGTGAACGAAGAGACTTTGTCATGATCCGGCACATCAAAACAGCCAAGGCCATCACCCAGGACGGCGGCGCCGACAGTGCGGTCACCACGGCGGTCGAGGCGCTTCTCGCCAAAGTCAGGGACGGCGGGGACAAGGCGGTTCGCGAACTCTCCGTCCGCTTCGACGGGTTCGACCGCGACTCCTATCGCCTGACCAGAGAGGAGATCGCCGCCTGCATCGATGCCTTGACGGTGCAGGAACGCGCCGACCTCGACTTCGCGCAGGATCAGATCCGCCGCTTCGCCGAAGCCCAGAGGGCGGCGCTGAAGGACATCGAGGTCGAGACCCTGCCGGGCGTGATCCTCGGCCACCGGAATGTTCCGGTCCAGAATGTCGGCTGCTACGTGCCCGGCGGCAAATATCCGCTGCTCGCCTCCGCTCATATGACCGTGCTGACGGCGCGCGTCGCCGGCTGCGAGCGCGTCATCACCTGCGCCCCGCCCTTCCAGGGGAAGATCGCCGAGAAGATCGTCGCGGCTCAGGCCCTTGCCGGTGCGGACGAGATCTATTGCCTCGGCGGCGTGCAGGCGATCGCCGCCATGGCCTACGGCACCGAGACGATCGCGCCGGTCGACATGCTTGCCGGGCCCGGCAACGCCTATGTGGCGGAAGCCAAGCGCCTTCTTTTCGGCCGCGTCGGTATCGACCTCTTCGCCGGCCCGACGGAAACGCTGGTCATCGCGGACGACAGCGTCGACGGCGAGCTTGTCGCGACGGACCTCCTCGGCCAGGCCGAGCACGGCGTCAACTCGCCGGCCGTCCTCATCACCAATTCGGAAAAGCTGGCGCGCGATACGCTCGCCGAGATCGAGCGCCTCCTGAAGATACTGCCGACGGCGGCCGTCGCCGGCAGGGCCTGGGAAGATTGCGGCGAGATTATCCTGTGCGACACGATCGAGGAGATGCTGGCCGAGGCCGACCGCGTCGCCTCCGAGCACGTCCAGGTCATGACGCGCGATCCGGACTACTTCCTCGACAACATGAGGAACTACGGCGCGCTGTTCCTCGGTGCACGCACCAATGTCGCCTTCGGCGACAAGGTGATCGGCACCAATCACACCCTGCCGACCAACAAGGCGGCCCGCTACACCGGGGGCCTGTGGGTCGGCAAGTTCCTCAAGACCTGCACCTACCAGAAGATCCTGACCGACGAAGCCTCCGCCATGATCGGCGCCTACAGCTCGCGGCTCTGCCTGATGGAAGGTTTTTCCGGCCATGCCGAGCAGGCCAACATCCGCGTACGCCGCTACGGCGGGAAGAACGTCGGATACGCCATGCCGGTCGAGCCCAATTAACCGACACGCACAAGAGCCCGCCAGGGGCCGCGATCAAACCAACCAGAGAGGATGAAACCATGTCCAAGTTTATCGCCACAGCGCTTGCGGCGACCATGCTCATGCCCATCGCCGCAAAGGCGGAAGGCCAGATCGAAGTTCTGCACCACTGGGTTTCGCAGAGCGAGGTGGATGCGCTCAACGTCATCCGCAAGGATCTCGAGGCCAAGGGCTTCCAGTGGAAGGATTCGGCGGTCGGCGGCATGAGCGGCGCCAATGCGCAGCAGGCGCTGCGTGCGCGCCTGACGGCGGGCGACCCGCCGGGCGCCATGCAGTTCCTCGGCTGGGAGGGCGTGCAATGGGCCGAGCAGGGCGTGGTGCGCGACCTCAACGACCTCGCCACCGCAGGCGGCTGGCGCGCGGCGCTCGCCCCGCAGCTCCTGCCTTTCGTGACCTCGGGCGATGCTTTCATCGCCGCGCCCATCAACATGCATCGCCAGAACTGGGTCTGGGCCAACAAGAAGCTCTTCGACGATGCGGGCGTTGCGGTACCGAAGAGCTGGAGCGAGCTGATCGAGACCGGCAAGAAGCTGAAAGAGAAGGGCATCGTCCCGATCGCGATGGGTGATGAGCCGTGGCAGATCGGCATCATCTTCGACGCGCTGCTGTCCGACATCAACGGGCCGGAATTCTACCAGAAGACGGCGATCGACCTCGATCCCGAAGCGCTCGGAAGCCCGGAGATGGTCAAGGTGTTCGACGCGCTGCGCGAGGTCCGCGGCCTCGTGGACGACAATTTCGTCGGCCGCGACTGGGCCGTGGCCACCGGCATGGTCATCAACGGCGAGGCGGCCATGCAGTTCATGGGTGACTGGGCCAAGGGCGAATTCCTCGCCAAGGGCCTGAAGCCCAATCAGGACTTCTACTGCTTCGCGACGCCCGGCAAGGTGACTTCCTTCCAGTATCTCATCGACAGCTTCGGCATGTTCATCGTGAAGGACGAGGCCGTACAGCAGGCGCAGGCCGCGCTTGCCGAGACCATCATGGACCCCAAGGTCCAGAAGGACTTCAATCTCATCAAGGGCTCGATCCCGGCGCGCAGCGACGTTTCGGTCGACGATTTCGACGATTGCGCCAAGCTCGGCTTCAAGGAGCGCGCGGAAGCCGTCGAGAAGGGCAGTATGCAGGGCGCGATGACGCATGGCTTTGCCGCCAAGCCGGAATTCGCTTCCGTCTTCAGCGATGTCGCCGCCCAGTTCTTCGTCGGCAAGATGAGCTCGGAGGACGCGGTGAAGATGCTGGTCTCCGGCATCGACAACGCCCGCTGATCCCACCGCCGTCAGGAGGAGTCGGCCCGCCGGCTCCTCCGCAATACCCGCCATCGGAGCTGACCCATGAGCGCCTCTACGCGCATGTCCTCGCGATTGGCAGGCTGGCTACCGCGCCTTGTCGTCGCTCCCAGCCTGCTCGTCGTCATCGTCACGGTCTACCTGTTCATCCTGTGGACGGGCGTGATTTCCGTGACCTCGTCGAAATTCGTGCCGACCTATGATTTCGTGGGCCTCGAGCAATATGTCCGCCTCTGGGCGACGCCCCGCTGGCACACCGCCGTCGCCAACCTCTTCATCTTCTCGGCGCTCTTCCTGGCGCTCTCCACCGGCCTCGGATTGCTGATGGCGATCCTTCTCGACCAGAATATCCGGGCCGAGGGCGCGCTGCGCGCGATCTATCTCTATCCGATGGCGCTCTCCTTCATCGTGACGGGAACGGCGTGGAAATGGATCATGAATCCCGGCCTCGGCATCCAGAAGGTCGTCAACGATCTCGGCTGGACGGATTTCCGCTTCGACTGGATCACCAATCCCGACATGGCGATCTATACCGTCGTGGTGGCCGGCGTCTGGCAGTCCTCGGGCTTCGCCATGGCGATCTTCCTTGCGGGCCTGCGCGGTATCGACAATTCCGTCATCAAGGCGGCGCAGATCGAGGGCGCCTCGCTGCCGCTGATCTACCGGCAGATCATCATCCCCATGCTGCGCCCCGCCATGCTGAGCGTCGTCGTCCTCCTCAGCTACATCGCCATCAAGAGCTTCGACCTGGTGCTGGCCCTGACCAATGGCGGGCCGGGCACGGCGACCGAACTGCCCTCTACCTTCATGTTCTCCGCCACCTTCCGACGCAACCAGATGGGCGTCGGCGCGGCGAGCGCCGTCATGATGCTCATGACCGTCGCGGCCATCATCGTTCCCTATCTCTATTCCGAACTGAGGAGCGAGAACAATGACTGACGTCCTCTCCCGCTCCGGCAAGGTCCGGCTCGGCCGCCTCGTCGTCTACGGCTGCCTGTTCGTCGTCGCGCTCGTCTACCTGATGCCGCTCTGGGTCATGGTCGTGACGTCGCTGAAGCCGCTCGACGAGATCTATGGCGGCTCCTTCATCGGCCTGCCGAAGGCCATCACGCTCGATGCCTGGCGGGCGGCATGGTCCGAAGCCTGCATCGGCACCGAGTGCACGGGTCTGAAACCCTATTTCGTCAACTCGCTGCTGATGGTGATCCCGGCGGTGGCGCTGTCGACCGGCGTCGGGGCGATCAACGGATACATCCTCACGAAATGGAAGTTCCCCGGCGCGAACTTCGTCTTCGGCCTGCTGCTGTTCGGCTGCTTCCTGCCCTACCAGGCGATCCTCATTCCCATGGCCCGCACGCTCGGCCTTCTGGGGCTCGCCGGCTCCATTCCCGGCCTTGTCGCCGTGCATGCCTCCTACGGCATCTGCTTCACGACGCTGTTCTTCCGCAATTACTTCGTGTCGCTGCCGGACGAGCTGACCAAGGCGGCGATGGTCGACGGTGCGGGCTTCTTCCGCATCTTCTGGAGCGTCATCCTGCCGACCTCGATCCCGATCATCGTCGTGTCCTGCATCTGGCAGTTCACGCAGATCTGGAACGATTTCCTCTTCGGTGTCTCGTTCACCTCGGGCTCCAGCAGCCCCATCACGGTGGCGCTCAACAACATCGTCAACGTCACCACCGGTCGCAAGCAATACAACGTCGACATGGCCGCTGCCATGATCGCCGCCATCCCAACCCTGGTCGTCTATATCGTCGCGGGCCGCTATTTCGTCCGCGGGCTGACGGCCGGCGCCGTGAAAGGCTGAGCCCATGTCCACTCTTGAAATCGATCGCGTCCGCAAGGCCTATGGCCAGCTCGAAGTTCTGAAGGAGGTGTCGATCTCCATCGGAACCGGCGATTTCCTCGTGCTGCTCGGCCCCTCCGGCTGCGGCAAGTCCACGCTTCTCAACATGATCGCCGGGTTGGAGACGATCACCGGCGGTGAGATCCGCATCGCCGGAAAGACCGTCAACGACCTGTCGCCGAAGGACCGCGACATCGCCATGGTGTTCCAGTCCTACGCCCTCTATCCGACGATGACCGTGCGGCAGAACATCGAGTTCGGCATGAAGATCCGCCGGATCGCCCAGGCGGACCGCGACAAGGCCGTGAAGACGGCGTCGGACCTCCTGCAGATCACCCACCTCCTCGACCGCAAGCCCTCGCAGCTCTCGGGCGGCCAGCGCCAGCGCGTCGCGATGGGGCGGGCCATCGTGCGGGAGCCGAAGCTGTTCCTCTTCGACGAACCCCTGTCGAATCTCGACGCCAAGCTGCGCGTCGACATGCGCACCGAGATCAAGCGCCTTCACGCCCGCCTCGGCACGACGATCGTCTATGTCACGCACGACCAGATCGAGGCGATGACGCTCGCCACACGCGTCGCCGTCATGAAGGACGGCGTGGTGCAGCAGCTCGACGAGCCGCAGGCCGTCTATGACCGGCCGGCCAATGTCTATGTCGCCCGCTTCGTCGGTTCCCCGGCAATGAACATCGTGCCGGCAGTTCTCGAGGCCGAGGGTACGACGGCGACGGTGGTGATCGACGTCGCGCGGCGGCCGGCGGCGCGCATCGGCGGCATTTCCCTTTCCCCGGAGGCTCTGCGCCGCCATGCCGGCAGGAAGGTGCTGGTCGGTATCCGCCCGGAGAATTTCTCGATTGCGACAGAGGGCACCCCGGCTCTGACCGTCGATTTCGACGTCGTAGAGCCGACGGGCCCCGACACGCTTGCCGTCTTCCAGCTCGGCGGCGTCGAGGTGACGGCCCGGCTTCCGCCCCGGCAGGCCCATGCGGGCAAGGAGGCGGGGCTGGCGGTCGATACGTCCAAGATCGTGCTCTTCGACAGCGAAACCGAAACCCGCATTGACTGAGAAACTTCCATGACCGGGACGGCAGACATCGTCATCATCGGCTCCGGCATCGGCGGAGCTTCCCTGGCGCACAGCCTCGCGCCTTCGGGCCTCAAGATCGTCATTCTCGAACGGGGAACGCATCTGACGGACACGCCCAACGCGCGCGACGATGTCGCCATCTTCCAGAAGGGGGTCTATCGCTCTTCCGAGGAATGGCTGGGCACCGACGGGAAAAGTTTCCTGCCGGGCAACTACTACTATGTCGGCGGCAATTCGAAGTTCTTCGGCGCGGTCATGTACCGCTATCGCCGTGAGGATTTCGCCGCGCGCTGCCACATGGACGGTGCGTCGCCCGGCTGGCCTCTGTCATATGAGGAGCTTTCGCCCTGGTACGATGCGGCCGAGGAGATTTTCCGGGTGCGTGGTTCCGTCGCGGGCGATCCGACGGAACCGCCGCACGAGAAGCCCTATGGCTATCCGCCGGTCCCGGACGAACCGGCGATGGCCGCCGTCCGCCGCCGATTGGAAAAGGCGGGCGTCCATCCCGCCTCCCTGCCGCTGTCGATCGATATCGAGGCCTGGCTGAAGCGGGCTGCGACGGGATGGGATGCTTTCCCGAACACGGGGAAGGGCAAGATCGACGCGGAAGTGGGGCCGCTTGCCAGCGCCCTTGCCCATCCGAATGTCAGCCTGGTGACCGGGGCCGACGTCGTCCGTCTTGAGACCGACGCGGCGGGGCGGCGTGTCATCGCCGCCGTCTACCGGAAGGATGCGACCGAGCATCGCATCTCGGCGGATCGCTTCGCCGTTGCTGCGGGCGCGGTTCAGTCCGCCGCCCTGCTCCTGCGATCGGCGAACAAGGCGCATCCGGCCGGTCTCGGCAACAGTTCGGATCAGCTCGGCCGCAACTTCATGAACCACAACACGACGGCGATGCTGGCGATCGATCCCTTCGCCGCCAATAGCTGCGTCTACCAGAAGACCATCGCATTCAACGATTTCTACAACGCCGACAACGAATACGGCTTCCCGCTCGGTAACGTCCAGCTCCTCGGGCACATCACCGGCAACATCCTGAAGGCCAATCTGCCGATGCCCGCGCCGGCGTGGTTCGCCAAGCTCATGGCGCGCTACGCTTACGGCTGGTTCCTGACGAGCGAGGACCTCCCCAATCCGGAAAGCCGGGTGATGGTGCGCGACGGCCGCATCGTCATGCACTGGATACGCTCTAACATGCGCGCGCACGAGGCGCTGATCGGGAAAACCCGGGCCGTCATGCGCAAGGCCGGCTTCCCGATCGTGCTGACGCATACCTTCGGCCGCAAGACGACGTCGCACCAGTGCGGCACCGCGCGCCTCGGCGCCGATCCGCAGACCTCGGTCGTCGATCTCAATTGCCGCAGCCACGATGTCGAGAACCTCTACGTCACGGACGCATCCGTGCTGCCGACATCGGCCGCGGTCAACCCGGCGCTGACCATCGCCGCGCTCGCCATCAAGGCAGGCGCCGCCATAACAAGGGGGCATTGAATGGACGTTCGGGACATGGGATCGGCGCGCCACGGCATTTTCCCGCGCGCCTCGGCCGGGATCGATATGTTCGACTATATCGTCGTCGGCGGCGGCTCGACCGGCTGCGTCGTCGCCTCGCGCCTTTCGGAGGACCCCGCCGTCCGCGTTCTCCTGATCGAGGAGGGGCCGCGCGACCTCAGCCCCTACATTCACATTCCCGGTGCCTACTACAAGACCGCGCAGGGCGATCTCCTGAAGCGCATTCCCTGGGAGCCGATGCCCGAGCAGGAGCGTGAAGAGACGCCGACCATGGTGCAGGCACGGGTGCTCGGCGGCGGCAGCTCCGTCAACGCGATGATCTATATCCGCGGCGTGCCCGCCGACTACGAGCGATGGGTCGACCTCGGCGCGGAAGGCTGGGGTTACGGCGACGTGCTGCCCTTCTTCAAGCGTGCGGAGGACAACAACCGCTTCTGCAACGAAGCCCATGGCGTCGGTGGGCCGCTCGGGGTTTCGGATATCGACTATATCCACCCGTTGACCCGCGCCTGGCTGCAGGCCTGCCAGCAGGCGGGCCTGCCCTACAATCCGGACTTCAACTCGGGTGATCCCGCCGGGTGCGGCCTTTATCAGATCACGGCGCGCAACGGTCGCCGCAGCTCCGCCGCCGTCGCCTATCTCAACCCGGCGCGAGGGCGGCCCAACCTGCGTGTCGAGACGGGCACCGCGGTCACCCGCGTGCTGATCGAAAAGGGGCGGGCTGTCGGCGTCGAGTGTGTCAAAGGCAAGCGCAAGGTCGTCTACCGCGCCGACCGGGAGGTGATCGTCTCCACCGGTGCGATTGCTACGCCAAAGCTCCTCATGCTCTCGGGCATCGGTCCGGCGGAAGCCATGCGGCGGCACGGGATCGAGGTCCATGCCGACCTGCCGGGTGTCGGACAGAATCTGCAGGACCATATCGAGATTTCGCTGGTCTACCAGCTCAACGGCCCGCACAGCTACGACAAGTACAAGAAGCTGCACTGGAAGGCTGCCGCGGGTCTCAACTACGCGCTCTTTCGCAATGGCCCCGCCTCGTCCAATCTCATCGAGGGCGGCGCCTTCTGGTGGGGCGACAGGAACGAGGCGACGCCCGATATCCAGTATTTCATGGTCGTTGGCGCCGGCATCGAGGAGGGCGTCGATGCGGTGCCCGGCGGCAATGGCTGCACGGTCAATCTCGGGCAGATCCGGCCGCGTTCGAGAGGCGAGGTCACGCTTCTCAGCGCGGACCCCACCGCGAACCCGCGCGTGGCGCCCCGCTATTTTTCCGACCCTTACGATCTCGACGCGATAACGGACGGCGCGATGGCGGCGCTCGACATCATGGCGCAGCCCGCCATCGCGAAATTCGTGGAGGCGCGCCACACGCCGGGGCCGTCGCTTCGCACGCGCGAAGAAATCCGCGCCTTCTGCGTCAAGGATGCCCATGCCGCCCTCCATCCCGCCGGAACGTGCCGGATGGGCCGCGACGACATGGCCGTGGTGGACCCGGAGCTGCGCGTGCATGGCATCGAGGGACTTCGCGTTGCAGACGCCTCGGTCATGCCGACGCTGATTTCGGGCAACCCGAATTCCGTCTGCATCATGATCGGGGAACGCGCTGCCGATTTCCTGCGCGGTTGATGCTTTTTAGCTTGCGCATTATTGCGTTTTTGCGCGTATTCATGCATTGCTTCTGCAGGTTCGTGCATGAAGGGCAGAAAGATGAATCCAACTATCGTGGTCTTCGATATCGGCGGTGTGCTGATCGACTGGAATCCCGCCTATCTTTACCGCCAGCTCATGGCGGACGAGGCGGCGGTTTCGGCCTTCCTGGCGGAGGTCTGCACCCCGGCATGGAACGAACAGTTCGATGCTGGCCACCCCTTTGCCGAGGGCGTGGCGGAACTCGTGGCGAAACACCCCGAAAAGGCTGACCTGATCGAAGCCTATTGGCTGCGCTGGCATGAAATGCTGGGTGGTGAGGTCACGGGGACCGCAGGCCTTCTCGGCCGGTTGAAGGCCGGCGGCGTTCCCGTCCATGCGATCTCCAACTGGTCGGCGGAGACTTATCCGAGAGCGCAGGAGATTTTCCCCTTCCTCGGGTCGTTCGACGTCCTCATCGTCTCCGGCCGCGAAAAACTCATCAAGCCGCATGCGCCGATCTTCGAGCGCTTCCTTGAGCGCGCAGGCGTCCGCGCCGAGGAATGCCTCTTCATCGACGATAATGCCGCGAACGTTGCGGCGGCTGCGGCGCTTGGCTTTCACACCGAGCATTTCCGCAATTCCGAAGCGCTGGAAGCCCGCTTGATCGCGCTCGGGCTCCTTGCCGCCGAGGCCGTGGAATGACCGGAGGCAGGAGGGAACTCGCGGCCCTGTCCCCGGAAGAGCGCCAGGCGGTCATCCTTGAAAAGACCAATGCCAGCGGACGTGTGCTTGCCGCCGAACTTGCCCAGGAATTCGGCGTTTCCGAGGATTCGATCCGCCGCGACCTGCGCGATCTCTCGGATGCGGGCCTGGTGCAGCGGTTTCACGGCGGCGCGGCGCGGCTGGTGACGCCGGTGCTGGATTTCCAGCGCCGCGAAACGCTTCACATGGAAGAGAAACATTCGATTGGCCGGGCTGCGGCGGCTGTCATTCCGGACGGCGCTACGCTGCTGGTCGATACGAGCACGACGGTCGTCCGTTTCGTGCGCGCCCTTCCGGCGGCGCTGTCCGTGCGCATCATCACGGCGGCTGTCGATGTCGCGGCGGCCGCGCTCGACCATCCGAACGCTGAAGTGATCATGCTCGGTGGCCGCCTTGGCAGGCTGACGCGTAGCGCGACCGGCATCGCTGCCATCGACGCCGTCCGTGCACTGCGTGTCGATTACTGCGTCCTTGGCACCTGCGGCGTCGCCCAGGACCTGACGCTGCGTGCCGACGACTACGAGGACGCACTTCTGAAGGCGGCGATGATCCGTGCCGCCAACAAGACCTTGCTTCTGGCGACTGCCGACAAACTCGGACAGGCCGCGACCTATGAAGTCGCGCCGGTATCCGCTGTGTCGACGCTTTTCACCGGCACCAAGGATACCGCCATTCTCGATGCCGTTCGCGAGGCCGGCGTCGATGTCGAAATAGTCTGAAACCGCGGAGACGACGATGAGTGCCTCAATCGATCGGGATGCAAGGGCGGTTCTTCTGCCGGCTTTCGATACGCTCGATGTCTTGGATATTATGGTGCCCTTTCTGAAGGAGGGAGGATGCTCCGTCCTGATCGGCGAGACTCGTGCGGAATATGTTGCCCGGGCGATGTCGACAGAAAGACTGGCCTGCGAAACGCCGGACGGATTTCGCGCATCGATCGCGGCGCTTCAGGCCGTAACGCCTCACCTGATCGTCGCGGTCGATCAGGAGCTCGGCGGTATCCAGCGGCTCGCTGGCTTGGTTCCACCGCTTCCGACGCTCGACGAGGCACATACACTCTCTCCGGATGCACTTGCAGAACGCTGCCGGATCACCGCCCAGGGCGCTCGCGCACTCGGTGTGTCGATGTTCCTTGCGCCCATCGCCGACATCATCGACGGCCAAAACGTTTGGCTGCGAGCACGCACGATGGGCTCTTATCCGCAAGCTGTGGCCCGGCTGGTTTCAGCCTTTGTAACGGGTGTCCAGGCCGCCGGCATCACCGCGGTGACGAAACATTTTCCAGGTTTCAACGATCTGGCAGAAGACCCCGCATTGGCAGATGTTTGCCTGGCGACGCCGCTCGACCGCATTCTCCACAACATGCTGCCGTTCAAGGCCGCTATCGAGGCTGGGACAAAGGCGATCATGACAGGGCCGGCACCTGTCGCCGCCATAGACGGAAACAATTCAGCGAGCACCTCGCCGGCCGTTATGGCTATGCTGCGGTCTCAATTGGGATTCAAAGGTCTCGTCGTCAGCGACGATCTGGACGCACCAGCCACCCTGCGCGGCCAATCACTCCTTGAAACGGCGATAGCTTCGCTGAATGCGGGCGCTGATCTGCTACTCGTCGCGGGTGGGCCTCATCTAAGCGCGCTATCCGAAGGAATAGCGGCAGCCGCACAGTGCGGCGACATCAAGCAGCAGCGACTTGCCGACGCTGCCGCTCGTGTCAGACAAATTGCCGGAGGTGGCTAGCTCTCATCTGATTTTTTGATCAGACAGCGTCCGCACCGATGGCGACCAAAGCTGCGCGGCCGACCGCGAAGTCCTGCTCCCCTGTCCCGGAGCCCACGCCGATCGCGCCGGCAAGTTTCCCGCCGAAGCGGATAGGCAGGCCACCGGGCAATGGCGTTACGCCGCCTTGCGATGCGACCCCGGCAGATGTGCCGAATTCGAATGCCATGGAGCCCGTCGGCGCGTTGATCGATGCGGCGGTGCGTGCCTTGGCGCGCGCCGTGTGCATGCTCAGATACTTCGCTCCGTCCATCCGGATGCTTGCGATGGTTTCGCCGCTGCAATCAACGATAAAGATGCATTGGGGAACGGACAATTCCTCCGCCGCCTTAACGGCGGCTGACAGGGCCTCGATCGCGCCGGAATGGGTGAGGACCAGGGTTTCTTTCGTGTACTTCATGGTTTTCGCTTTTCTTCGGTCGTTCAGGACAGGGGAGAGAAGGACGTCGGGGTCAGGATCCGGATCGCCTGGGTGTCGATCAGGCCCTTGATGCTGGCGAGATAGGGACCCCAGCCGGGATCGGCCAGCATGTGCGCCCTCTTCATCGTCCGTTCCGCGAGGTCTGTCCAGCGCCACATGGAGATGAAGTGATTCAATTCTCCGATTTCGGACGTGAAGAAACCAATCGGCTCACCAAGATGCGCGCGCTGAATCGGCAAGCCGAGTTTCATATAGTTTTCCATGAATTCGCCGAGGAAGCCCGCGCGAATCCGGTAATCCCGTTCTTCGAGAAGCATGGTCTGTTCCGTGAGTGCGTTGGTATCGCCGTCGGCTCACCAGGCCGAGGCGCCGCCGTCGACAGTCATCATCGAGCCGGTCGCGAATTTGGATTCATCGCTTGCCAGATAGAGGATGGCCAAGGCGATGTCGTCCGGCTGACCGAGTTCGGCCATCGGAGAACGCGCCTTGAGGCCGGCCACGAAGGCGTCCGGATCGGGGACTTCCTTCAGCATCTTGTCGTAATAGTTCGACCAGATGACGCCGGGGGCGACGGAGTTGACGCGGATTTTGTCCACGGCATGGTCGAGCGCCATCGCACGGGTGAGGGCAGCGACGCCACCTTTCGCCGCGACATAGGCGGCGCGATCCTTGATGCCGAAGGTGACGATGTTGGAGGCGGTATTGACGATGCTGCCGCCCCCGCGGGCCCGGAGGGCCGGAACCGCGTATTTCGAGCAGAGATAGACGCCCTTGAGATTGACGGCAACGATGTCGTCCCAGTCGTCTTCAGCCGTCGTCTCGACGGTGCCGATCATGCCGCGCCCGGCATTGTTGACGATGATGTCGAGGCCGCCGAACGTCGAGACGGCGAGCTCCACCATCGCCTTCACTTCGCCGCTGTCACGGACGTCGACCTTGATGCTGACTGCGCTCTCGCCGATCTTGCCGGCGACGGACCTGGCGGCATCGCCGTTGAAATCGGCGACGACGACCTTCGCGCCTTCGCGGGCGAAGGCTTCTGCGGTGGCCGCGCCGATACCAGCGCCTGCGCCGGTGACGATTGCGATTTTGTTTTCAAGACGCATGGTGTGACCTCACAGTTCTATTCTTTGAAAATGACGATGCAGTGCCTGCTCGACGCTCAGAGCCGCGAGCCAGGACGTTTTGGGATTGTCGGGAAGCGGCTTGTTTTCGAGCGAAATCTCGAATCTGCCGAAGGCGCCGGCGGCATTGACCTTATGGGTGTTGCCACTTGCATGCGGATCGGCGACCAGCGTTACCCTGGTGTCGGCAAAGCCGATCCCGGCAAGGGCGACCGCAGCCGTGACATTCGCGTTTTTTGGATACTGCAGCGAGGCTTCCGCCGCATTGCCCTCGAAAATGACGGTCCTCTGGCGGAGGCTGGCGAGGTCGACGCTCTGCTCCGCCGGCGTTCCCTTCCAGGCGGACGGCGGTTTGGTGCCCGTATAGATGACGCTTTCCAGACCCGCGATCTTCGCCGAGCGCAGCACATCGAGGCCGCCGATCGCGCCGGAGGCGACGGTCAGCCGGCTTCCTCCTTCCTCGGCAGCTTTTTCCAGCGCATGAAGCAACGCGGTATCGCTCAGGCTGCCGATCGAGACGACGATAACGTCGATGCCCGCGCGAAGGAGGGGTGGGACGGAATTCTTGACCGCCTGGTGACTGGCACATTCCACGACCACCGACGGCCCCCATTCAATGAGGGCGGCGACATCGTGGAAGACTTCCACGCCGTCGTGATCGACGGTCAGGTCGTGGGGAACGAGCGTGGCGGAAACTTCGATGCCGCTTCCGGAGGCGCGCAAGGAATGGTCGAGACTTTGCGCCATCGCGCCAAAGCCGATGACAGCGACTTTCTTGACGTCATTGTTCATCTGTTTCCTCCAGAAATTTTCGAAGGGTTTTGGCGTATCGCTCGGGATGAACCCGAGGAAAGAAGTGCGCCCCATCGATCACGGCGAGCCGTGCGCCAGGTATCATGGCGGCGAGCGTTCGGCTGTGGGCAAAGGGAATGAGGGCGTCGTCGGTGGCGCCGATGACGAGAGTGCGAGCGGTGATCCGCTGAAGGTCGCCGCTACGTTCGTCTGCAAGAAGCATCTCGATCCGTGCGGCGGCGACTTCCGGAGGCGAGAGCGCGTCCGTAGCGTTATCGATAGCCCGGTCGAGACTTTCAGTGTTCGCTTCGAGGAAGCCTGAAGGAAAGCCGATCGCATGGGTTAGTTTCTGGTACGCGATCGGCCCCGCGGTCCTCAATACGGCCAGGCGTGCTTCGAACATGGCGACGAAGCGAGCGTCCGTCTTCTCCCAACTGCCACTGATGACCAGCGATCTGACGAGCGCCGGTGCGTCGAGAGCGATGAACTGCGCCACCAGGCCGCCCGTCGAGTGGCCGACGATATGGGCTGCGTCCACGTTTTCCGCGCGGAGAATTTCCACGGCGTCCTCAGCAATCCTCGATACCGAATATTTGCCAAGAGGTCTGTCGCTTCGCCCGGTTCCCCGATGATCGAACGAGATGACCTTGTAGCGATCGACAAGAAGCGGAACGATGTCGTTCCAGAAGCTTGCCGCTCCGCCGAGACCGGGAATGAGCAGCAAAGCTTCGCCTTTGCCGGAGACGTCATACGTCACCCGGCATCCATCGGACGCCAATAATGTGGGCATTTTCGTTCTCTGGGTTTAGAGTTTGTCGGCTGCGACGAATGCCGTGCGCTGCTCGATCTCCAGTACGTTTTCAGGCCGTGCGAACGGCTCCGGCGCCGCCTCGCCCGGCTGCATCGGGCGGCCGATCTCCTCGAAGAAATGTTCGAGGCCGTTCGGCTGGATGAACCAGAGCCAATGCAGTTCCTGGTCCTCGGACGTGTTGATGAACATGTGTTTCCGGTTGCGGCCGACGAAGATCGTCACGCCGGGTTCCGCGGGATATTCGACGCCCTCGACGACAGCCTTGCCACGGCCGGAGATGAAATGCAGAACTTCATCGTGTACCGGATGCGCGTGCTCACGCACGTAGCCCTGCGGCGGCAAGGTTTGCGTCCCGAGGCTGAACGGCGTCTCTACGCCGAGGAAGTCGGGAGAAATCCTGACGGAGATGTGGCCGTTGGCGGGAACCGGCTGCCAGAAGTTCTTGCCCTCTTCGGGCTTGAGGATCAGCAAGTCGCCCTTGGCCGGGGTCTCTTCTGCTTTGTTTTCCATGGAATGTCTCCTTACGCGACTTCCGGCTGATAGTAGTCGGCGACCTCCTGCGGCAGCTTTTTGCCGAGAATGTCGTCCGCGAGTTTTTCAGCCATCATGATGACGGGGGCGTTCAGATTGCCGCTGACGATGGCGGGCATGATCGACGCGTCGATGACGCGGAGATTCTCGAAGCCGTGGACCTTCGCATGGGTGTCCACCACGGACATGTCGTCGGTACCCATGCGGCAGCTGCAGCAGGGATGGTAGTTGGTGCCGGCTTCCTTCCTGAGGAATGCAAGCAGTTCTTCATCCGACTGGACCTGCTTGCCCGGCGTGACTTCTTCGCCGCGAATGTCGTCCCAGGCGGGCTGGGCGACGATGCGGCGGATTTCCCTGATGGCCGCGATCGCCTGCTTCTGGTCTTCCTCGTCCTGAAGGAAGTTGAAGACGAATTTCGGTGCGACGTTCGGATCGGCGCTCGCAAGCCAGACGCGGCCTTCGCTCTTGGGTCGCATCAGGCTCATGAAATACTGGAAGCCATTCTCCAGATTGACCGAACCGTGCTGCATCTCGCCGATGAGCGGAACGAATTCCAGCTGCACGTTCGGAACCGTGAATTTCGGATCGGTGCGGAAGAAGCCGCCGACCTCGAAGAAGTTTGTGGCGCCCAGGCCCGTCTTGGCCAGAAGCCACTGCAAGCCGAGCTTGAGCTTGCCGAAGGTGGTAAGCTGGCCGACGACCGAGACCGGCTTGGTCGCGCGATACTGGACGGGGGCGGCGACGTGATCCTTCAGGCCACGCCCGACGCCCGGCAGATCCTTGACGACCGGAATGGACAGCTTGCGCAGTTCCCCGGCGTCGCCGATACCGCTCAGCATCAGGAGCTGTGGAGAGTTGAGCGCGCCGGCGGCGAGAAGAACTTCCCTGTCCACATTGATCGAATATGCCTTGCCGGAGATGGTCGCCTTGACGGCGACGGCACGGTTGCCGTTGAACTCGATCTTGGTGACTTTCGCGCTGACGACGACGTCGAGATTGTCCCGCTTCGGCTGTGCGTGAATGTAGGCCTGCGACGTGCTCCAGCGGATACCGTGGCCGACATTGCGCTGGGTGATATGGACACCTTCCTGACGAAGCGCGTTGTGGTCCTCGATATAGGGATGTCCCGCCTGTTCGCCTGCTTTCAAGAACGCCCTGTACAAGGGGCTGTCGGCCTTGCAGGTCTCGATGATCATCGGGCCTTTGCCGCCGCGATACTTATTCGAGCCCTTGTCTGACGTTTCCGCTTTACGGAAGTAGGGAAGGACATCCTTGTAGCTCCAGCCCGTGAGGCCGAGCGCTTCCCAGTTGTCGTAATCCCAGGGATTGCCGCGAACCCAGTTCATGCCGTTGATCGAGGACGAGCCGCCGAGAACGCGGCCTCGCGCTTCAAGGACGGTCCTGTTGTCGAGATACGGTTCAGGCTCGGAGGTGTAGAACCAGTTGAAGCGGTCATTGGCCAGCGGCAGCGGCAGCGCAGCGGGCATGCGGATGTGAATGTGCTGGTCCGAGGGGCCTGCTTCGAGTAGGAGCACCCGTTGCTTGCCGTCTTCGGACAGCCGGCCTGCCAGAACGCTGCCGGCGGAGCCGGAGCCGATGATGATGTAGTCGTAGGTGCCTCTGGAGGGCGTTTTTGAAATCTTGCTCATGCCGGATGCCGTCGTGGTCTTGTGGTTGCCTGAGCGTATCTGTCGTAGTTCGACGGTCGCCCGCGTGAGTTCCTGTGAGAATGGCATTCGCTATCCTCAGGTTGGTGTCTTCCAGGTGTCGCCCAGCTTGTAACCGGTCGGGAACGGGTCGCGCGGATCCAGGACGTACTGGTGGAAAGCGGTGATCCAGGCCGAGCCCGTGATCGCCGGCCGCACGGCGGTCTGCCCCGCCACGGTCGTCGTTCCGAGAATTTCGCCGATGAACTCGGTGCCGATGATGGATTCGTGCACGAACTTTTCGCCGACGCCGATCTGCCCCTTCGCGTGCATCACGGCAAGCCGCGCGCTCGTGCCCGTTCCGCAGGGCGACCGGTCATGCCTGCCGGGGGAAACGATCACTGTATTCTTCGCCCGCTTGACGCCGTTCTCGGTACGGAGCGGGCCGGCGAACAGTGTCTGGTTGATGGTGTGGATTTCCGGGTTTTCCGGGTGGACGGCAGGTATCTGCTCGGCCGCCGCCAGCTTGATCTTCTCGCCGACATCGACCAGTTCGGCGGCCTCGTCCTGGGTGATGCCGTAGCCCAACTTCTGGGCATCGACGAGGACGTAGATCATGCCGCCATAGGCGACATCGACGACCATCGAGCCCAGGCCGGGAACCTCGATCGTCCTGTCCAGCGCCATGGTGAAGGCGGGCACGTTGTCGAACGTAATGCTTTCACATTTGCCGTCACGGCATTGCGCCGTTACGCGCACCAGACCTGCCGGCGCCTCGAGCGTGAGCGTCGTCACGGGCTCGATCATCGGCACCATGCCCGTTTCGAGAAGAACGGTAGCCGTGCAGATGGTGTTCGTGCCGGACATGGGGACGTAATATTCCGACTCCATGATGATGAAGCCCGCGTCGGCATCCGGATGGGTGGCCGGCAGCACAAGGTTCACGCACTGCGAGACCTTGCCACGCGGCTCATGGAGGAGAAACTGACGAAGCTCGTCACCGTTCCTCTCCAGATACTGCATCTTCTCGAAAATAGTCTTGCCGGGGACGGGAAGAACGCCGCCCGTTATGACTTCATTCAGCTCGCCTGCCGCGTGGGCGCCGACGACATTGACCATTTTGCTGAAGCGCATTCCTCGCCATCCCCATGATGCATGTCGAACTGAGGCAGGCCAGTTCGATGTTCATGAGGCTGACTTGTAAACGTTTTCTGGAGGGCGGTCAATAAACGTTTTCTCGTTGCGTTATGCCGCGCGGTCGGACGCCTTCGGGGGTACGGTAATGGAATTGCGCAAGATCAGGCTGGTCTCGAACTGCATGGAGGTCAGGCTTTCGCCTTGCTCAAGGCTTGCGATCATTGCGCGTGCAGCGTAGCGCCCCATGTCTCCGACGGGGACCGACAGGGTCGTCAGCGGTTGGTAAAGAAGGGGTGCGAAGCTCATGTCTTCAAAGCCGCTCACGGACATCTGGCGGGGAACGTCGATCCCGAGTTTCCGGCACTCCGAGAGAACCCCGCAGGCCAAAAGGCCGGTGTTGCACATTACGGCCGTAACCTTTGGATTTTGCTCGATAATCCTGCGAAACGCCAGCCCGCCGTCATTGATGGTATATCCGGGCTGAACGACCTGCATGACCGTATTCAGGTCGTGGTCCCGCATCATCTGCTCATATGCATTCAGTCGGGATTGCTGCCTGTCGTTGCCTTGCGTTGGGCCGGAGATCAGCGCGATGTCCTTGTGCCCGAACTGGAGCATGAGCTCCGCGATTTTCTGCGTGCATTTTGCATTATCGATTCCGACGGAGGGCAGAGGGTGACCCTCTAGGTAAGAATATACCTGTAGCACCGGAATCGGGTTTTTCTCGATGAACTCCAGCAAGCGTTTGTCGTCTACCCGTCCAAATACAAGTAATCCTTCAGCTCCGCGGTTGAACAGCCTGAATGCGGCGTCGAAAATCGTTGTATTGTCGTAGCCCGATGTCTGAAGAAAGCCCGCATAGTCTTGCGCGAAGAGCGTTTCCTGGATGCCGTGCGCCAGTTCGGAAAAGATCGGGTCGTCGAGACGTGGCAGGAGCGTACCGATCGTGCGGGTGCGCGCCAGGCGCAGGGCCTTGCCGGCGGAATTTGTCGTGTATCCAAGCTGTGCCGCGGCCTTAAGCACCCGCTCAGACATTTCCTTGTTCACATTCTCCGGCTTGTTGAGCACGCGAGAGACCGTGGCGATGGATACGTTTGCCAACTTCGCCACATCGTGAACCGTTACCCCGCGCCCGGTCTGACGTTTGTTTTTCATGGATTTTCTACTGCTCCTGCGGGGCCTAAGTCCTTGCCTGCCGCTCATGCATAATGGATGTATTTCTTCAGATTTCAATCACCCCGCCAGAATCCGGATTGACAACGGATATTCCTGGTGCATTCTGGTAAACGTTTACTAGCTCGCACATAGGCGGCTGCGTCGCGCAATCAATAAATTGGGGAGCCCAAACGATGCATGGACATTTCACACCTGAACTCAAGCGCCGAACTCTGCTCAAGATGCTGGCCATCGGGGCGGCGGCGACAACGCTATCTCCAGCGACCCGCGCATGGGCCGCGAGCACGTTGAACATCCTGAACAGCAACACCGCCTGGGCCGGCGCTCTTACCGGCGGCGTCGCGAAGGCATATACCGGCGCGCAGATCACGGGCGAAGGCAATCCTTATGAAGCCCATTACGAGAAGCTGCTGATCGAACTCAGCCAGGGTTCCAGCACCTTCGATATCTTCACCACCGACAATCTCTGGATCCGGCAGCCGCTGCGCAACGGCTGGGCAAGCGCGTTCGAGGATATCCGCGCGGAAGACGCCTCGCTGCCGGAAATCAGCGTGAGCAAACTTGCGCCTGCCTCGACGACCTATACGGAGTACGACGGCAAGCGCTGGGGCCTGCCGCTCGTCATGACGACCCCGGTCTTCGTCTATCGCAAGGATCTGTTCGAAAAGGCCGGCATCACGAAGGTGCCGACGAACTGGGACGAATATCGCGACGCGGCCGAGAAGCTGCATTCGGATGACGTCGCGGGCAACGTCCTGCTGCTCGGCGGTCAGGACGCGCATATGAGCGGCGACTGGGGCAGCCGCCTGATAGGCATGACCAAGATCGCCCCGAACGACGACGGCGTGCTCGACGAGAACAACAAGGTGGTGTTCAATTCCGAGGGCCAGGGCGCCCGCGCGATCGAGCGCCTGCGCGAGGTGCTGCCCTTCACGCCGAAGGGCGTCGAAGGCTTCGACTATGCGGAAGGCTCCTCCATCATGCAGCAGGGCAAGGCTGCAATGATGATCACCTGGTCGGACGTCATCGTCGGCATCGAGGACGGTCCGTTCAAGGGCAAGTTCGGTTACACCGTCTCGCCGACGGAGAAGTTCGAACAGCAGATGGTCGGCGGCTGGTCGATCCTCATCAATGCCGCGTCGGAAAACAAGGCGGAGGCCTACAAGTTCCTCAAGTGGATGAGTGAAGGACAGGCCTATGAGCTGTTCCGCGAGAACGGTGAGTCGTCGCTTTGCCTCCAGGCGGACATCGACAATCCTGAAATCGTCGCCAAGGTGCCGATGCTGCAGGCTTTCCGGGACTTCCCGGCACGCGGTACGACCCCGGTTTCGATCCCGCCGTATCGCCTGACCAATGCGGTCGAAGTGCAGCGGGTGCTCTACGAAAACATCCTTGCGGGCGTGAACGGTCGCAAGACACCTCAACAGGCGATGGAAGACGCCGAGGCCGCGCTGGCTTCCGTCATCCGCACCTGACCGAAAGCGTGTCGCGGGCATGGCTGCTGGCCATGCCCGTTTCTATTGGGGAACTTGAAAATGGCCAAAAGTGGCACCATCAACGCGCCGGCTTTGCAGCTGGGTGCGACGAAGGCGGTCCGCGCGGGCGAGAAGAGCGTTCCTACGCTCCTGCTTGCGCCGACGATGATCATCATGACGATCGTCGGCCTCTATCCGCTGCTGCATTCGCTCTACATATCGCTGACCAATTACAACCCGACATTCGGCACGTCCTACTCGTTTATCGGGTTCGCGAACTACGCCCGCGCCTTCGGCGATGGCCAGTTCTGGTACTCCGTCGGCCTGACCCTCGCCTTCACGGCAATCAGCGTCGCGCTTTCCCTGACGTTGGCCGTGCTTCTGGCGCTGCTGTTCAATCAGTACCGTTTCGGCTTCGTGGTCCTGCGCACCTTCCTGCTCATTCCGATGCTGATCACGCCGATCGCCGTCGGCATCACATGGCGCACGATGATGATGCCTGATCTCGGCGTCCTGAACTATTTGCTCTCGCTGATCGGTGTGAGCCATCTGTCCTGGGCCAGTTCACCCTCGAGCGCGCTCGCCTCGGTGATCCTCGTCGACGTCTGGCAGTGGACGCCGTTCATGTTCATCATCATCTTCGCAGGGCTCCGCTCTCTCCCCAAGAGCCCGTTCGAAGCCGCCGCGATCGATGGGGCAGGGCACCTTGCCACGTTCATGAACGTGACCCTGCCGATGCTGAAGCCGGTGATCGTCATTGCGACCCTTCTTCGCATCGTCGACGCCTTCCGCACCTATGACACCGTCTACATCATCACGCGCGGCGGCCCGGACTTCGCGACGGACCTCCTCAGCGTCTATCTCCAGCGGGTGAACTTCCGCATCTTCGATCTGGGCTACGGCTCGGCGCTCTCGTGGATCGCCCTTGTCATCGTGCTCGTCGTCGTCCTCGTCTTCGTGAATCTCACCGGCTTCCTGAAGCTGGTCGCCGACAAAGAAAACCGCTGAGGAGATCGCTCATGTCGAACAGCCGAATTCTCAAGAGCGGCGCCGGCGCGCTGGCTGCATATGGCTTGGCGATCGCCGCCGCGCTCTTCTTCGCGTTCCCGATTTTCTGGATGGTGACTTCCTCCTTCAAGAGCGAAGTCGACATTTCGGCCTATCCCCCGGTCTGGAGCTTCTCGCCGACCCTGGCGAACTATACACAGCTCTTCACCGAGCTGAACGCATGGCAGGCCCTGCTGAACAGCGCGCTGATCGTCGGCCTCGCCACCTGCATCGCGATGGCGGCGGGAACGATGGCGGCCTACGCGCTCGCCCGCTTCGACGTCAAGGGCAAGGAATTCCTCGCCTTCGAGATCCTTTCGCTCCGCATGCTGCCGCCGATCGTGAGCGTCATTCCGATGTTCATCATCGCCCGCCAGCTGGGGATTTTCGATACGCCCTGGCTGCTGATCGCGGCTTACGCCCTCTCCGGCCTGCCCTTCGTCGTCTGGGTCATGCGCGTCTTCATCCAGGATATTCCGCAGTCCATCGAGGAGGCGGCCATGATCGACGGCTGCAGCCGCTTCGAAACCTTCTGGCGCGTCACGCTTCCGCTTCTGTTGCCGGGCCTCGCCGCGACGATGGTCATCGTCTTCATGTTCGCCTGGAACGAGTTCCTGCTCGCCAGCATGCTGACCTCGCAGGAGGCCAAGACGCTTCCCGTCATCGCCGCCAACGCGATCAAGCCAAAGGCCATCGCCTGGGGGCTCGCCTCCGCAGCCGGCGTGATGATGTCGCTTCCCGTCGTCGTCCTCGTTCTTCTGATGCAACGCTACCTCGTCCGCGGCCTCACGCTCGGCGCGGTCAAAGGGTAAGGAATTCTCGAAATGGCAATCAATATCGATACCGTCTACAAGCAGTTCGGCGCACTGAAGGTCGTCAACGGCGTTTCCGTCGATATCAAGGACGGCGAGTTCTTCGTGATGCTCGGTCCTTCGGGCTGCGGAAAGACCACGACCCTGCGCATGGTCGCCGGCCTGGAGCTGCCTACAGCCGGCCGCATCAGCATCGACGGCGCCGACATGACCTACGCCGAGCCTCGCCACCGCGATATCGCCATGGCGTTCCAGGACTACGGTCTCTACCCGAACATGACGGTCTTCAAGAACATCGAGTTTCCCCTGAAGATCCGCAAGCTCGACGTCCGCGAGCGTGCACGCAAGGTGGAGGACACCGCTGAAAAGCTCGGGCTTGGCGAACTGCTCCAGCGCAAGCCATCGCAGCTTTCGGGAGGCCAGCGTCAGCGCGTTTCGCTCGCGCGGGCGCTCGTTCGCAACCCCAAGGTATTCCTCATGGACGAGCCGTTGTCCAATCTTGACGCAAAGCTGCGCGCCGTCATGCGCACGGAGATCAAGAAGCTCGTCACGAACCTCGGCATCACCACGATCTACGTCACGCACGACCAGATCGAAGCGATGGCGATGGCGGACCGTATCGCGGTCATGAGCAGGGGCAACATGGTCCAGGTGGCCTCGCCGCTCGAAATCTATGACCGGCCCAAGACGCGCTTCGTCGCGGAGTTCATCGGGTCGCCGCCGATGAACCTGTTCCCCGCGCAGCTCAAGGCCGGTGGCACCGTTACCTGCATCCTTCCGAACTTTGCCCATTCGCTTTGCGAAGACGAGCGCGCGTTTGCAGCACAGATCGTTGACGGCAACGGCGGCCTGCTCCTGGGCATCCGGCCGGAGCACCTGATCGTTGCGAAAGCCGGCGCACAGGGCGCGACGGACGCGCTTGTCGAGCTGGTCGAGCCGCTCGGGCAGACCACGAACATCTATGTCAGCGTGGGTGACGTCCGCTTCGTCATCGTCACCGACAGGACCACGGTGAAGGCGGGAGACACGATCGGAGTTGTCGCTCCGTCCGAATTGCTGCGTGTCGTGGCCAACGATGACGCCGTGGTGCGCCACTGACCACCGTCGCCGCAGAAACTGAAAGGAAATACCGATGACCGTTAGAGAATATGGATTGTGGATCAACGGCGGGTGGCTCAAGACAGCCAGGACGATTGAACGGACTTCGCCCGCTCACGGTGCGCCGCTCGCCCGTTTCGCGGAAGGTGGCGAAGGGGAGGTCGGTGCGGCCGTCGCGGCAGCTCGGGCAGCCTTCGACAACCGGTCGATCTGGTCCGGCATTCCCGGTTCGGAGCGCGCCAAAGCTATCACCCGCTGGCTTGAACTGATCGTGCGCGACACCGACAGGCTCGCGACGATCGAGGCCGAGGAAGTCGGCAAGCCCATTCGCTTCGCGAAGGGCGAGACGGAATGGGCCATCGAGCTCGGGCGTTACGCTGCCGCTCTCGCCTACCAGATTCCGGGCGACCTCGTGAACAATATCGGGGATGCGAACCTCGGCCTGGTGAGCCGCGAGCCCCGCGGCGTCATCGGCATGATCACGCCCTGGAATTTCCCGCTCGTCACGCTCTTCCAGAAGCTTCCCTTCGCGCTGGCAGCTGGCTGCACGGTCGTCATCAAGCCGTCGGAGCTGACCGCGGGCACGACGCTGGAAGTCGCTGCGCTCGCCAGGGAAGCCGGCATTCCGGACGGCGTGATCAACGTCGTGACAGGCTCCGGCCGTACCGTTGGCGAGGCGCTCACGGGTCACCCCGGTGTCGACATGATTTCCTTCACGGGTTCGACCGTGGTCGGCAAGCGGATCGCGCAGCGTTGTGCAGAGCAGATGAAGCGCGTCGGCCTGGAGCTCGGTGGCAAGGCGGCGAACATCGTCTTCGCCGATGCCGACATCGACTCGGCCATCGACGGCATCGCATTCGGCTATATTCTCAACCAGGGTGAGGAATGCGTTCAAGGGACCCGCCTGCTGATAGAGGAGTCCATTGCCGACGATTTCATCAGGCAGCTTGTCGAGCGCTCGCGGAAAATCCGTATCGGCCTGCCGGACGACGAACAAGCTGACGTCGGTGCGCTCATCCACGAGCAGCACATGGAAAAGGTACTCGGCTACATCAGGACGGGTGTCGAGCAAGGTGCAAAACTGGAGATCGGCGGCGAACGCCTGACCGATAATGGTCTCGGCAAGGGCTATTTCGTTGCTCCGACCATCTTCTCCGGCGTTACGCCGGAAATGACGATCTTCCGCGAAGAGATTTTCGGACCGGTTCTTGCCGTCACCACTTTCAAGACCGCGGAGGAAGCAATCAGGTTTGCGAACGACACCAATTACGGACTCGGCAACGGCGTCTGGACGAAGGACATCGACAAGGCGATCCAGGTCTCCCGTGAACTCAAGAGCGGGACGGTCTACGTCAACACCTTCCTCGAAACCTCGGTTCAGATGCCGTTCGGCGGCTTCAAGGAAAGCGGTCTCGGCCGCGAGAACGGCATGGATGGCCTTCTTGAGTTCACCGAGGTGAAGTCGACGTTCATCAAGCTGGGCAAGCGCGGCTACGCATTGCCTCACACGGTCTAATAACCATGCGGTGAATGGCTGTCTAAAGCGTTGCTCTTCCCAAGGCAGCCGTGGGCTGGTGGTGGCTCCGATCCGCCACCGGCCCATTTTTCTTCCGGCAGGTTCGTAGAAGGTTCCTAGAAATGACTGACATGCTGCCCCTTACCGTCGCCAAGCGGCGTGAGCACGATTCCCTTGGCGAAATCGACGTCGATGCCGACGCCTATTACGCCGCTCAAACGGCAAGGGCTTTCGCCAACTTCCAGATTTCGGGCATCCCGATCGGGCATTATGCGGTCTTCATCCGGGCGTTGGCCTTCGTGAAGAAAGCGGCGGCGCTGGCGAATCTGGAACTCGGCGACCTCGACAGGAAGAAGGCGGACGCGATCGTCGCCGCCTGTGACGACATCGCCGGCGGCAAGCTCGCGGACCAATTCGTCCTCGACGTTTTCCAGGGGGGAGCCGGGACATCGACGAACATGAATGTGAATGAGGTGGTGGCGAACCTCGCTTTGGAACATCTTGGACTTCCCAAGGGAAGCTTCGATGTCATCCACCCGAACAACGACGTCAATCTCTCGCAGTCCACAAACGACGTCTATCCCACGGCGATCCGTCTGGCGCTCCTTCTCAGCTACGACAGCCTGTCGAACGAGCTGGCGGATATCGCGGACGCTTTCGAAGCGAAAGCAGCGGAGTTCGCGGACATCCTCAAGCTCGGGCGCACGCAACTGCAGGATGCCGTTCCCATGACGTTGGGGCAGGAATTTATGGCCTTCGCGGTGACGTTGAGGGAGGATATCCTTCGGCTCGAGGAGGCGGCAAGGCTTCTCAAGGAAATCAACCTGGGCGGTACGGCGATCGGAACCGGCATTACCGCCGATCCTCGCTACGCGGCTCTTGCCATCAAGAAGCTCGCGGAAGTGTCGTCGGTCGACCTCGTTCCCGCATCGGACTTTGTCGAGGCTTGCTGGGATACGGGAGCGTTTGTCCTCTTCTCCGGCACCATCAAGCGGACGGCGGTGAAGCTTTCCAAGATTTCGAACGATCTCAGGCTGCTTTCGAGCGGACCGCGTGGGGGCTTTGGCGAAATCAACCTGCCGCCGATGCAGCCCGGCTCGTCGATCATGCCCGGCAAGGTCAACCCGGTCATTCCCGAAGTGGTCAATCAGGTTGCTTTCCAGGTCATCGGAGCCGATCTCGTCGTGACCCTGGCGGCGGAAGCAGGTCAACTCCAGCTCAACGCTTTCGAGCCCGTCATCGTCTTCAATCTGTTGCAGTCCATCACGTTGCTGACCAATGCAGTGAGAACCCTCAGGGAAAAGTGTATTGCCGGGATCACGGCGAACGAGGAGCGCTGCAAGGAGCATCTCGAAGCGGGCACGGCGCTCGCGACTGCGTTGACGTCGCTCATCGGATACGAGAAGGCTGCCGAGATGGCGAAGGAAATTCTCCGGAGCGGCCGCACCATGAGGGCGTTGCTGGACGAGAGCAACACCTTGTCAGCCGATCTCCTGGAACAGGTTCTCGACACGAAGGCTTTGACGCGCCCCTCGCGTTTTCGCAATCAGCCGGCAAATGGAAAATAGGCATGCCTTATCTCGACCGCTTCAAGACCATCATCTTCGACTTCGACGGTGTCATTCTTGATTCCGCACGCTTGAAGACCGCGGCCTTTGCGCAGGTATACAGCTGCGAAGACCCGGAAAAGGTCGCTGAAGTCGTCGAGTACCAGGAACAGAATGGCGGAATTGGCCGACGTCAAAAGTTCGAGTATTTCGAGCGCGAGGTGTTCGGCCGACCCGGCGATGAGGCGACAGTTGAAAATCTCTGTGACCGTTTCGCGGAAATCATCGATGAGGGCATGCTCAATTGCGCGTTTATCCCCGGCGCCGAGGCTCTTCTTGCCCGTCTTGAAAACGAAATTCCGATGCACGTCGTTTCAGGAATGCCGGAGGATGATCTCAGGCTGGTAATCGAACGGCGCGGGTTGTCGCGGTATTTCCGGACCGTATCGGGTTCGCCCAAGTCGAAATATGCCGAGTTTCGGAACGTGATGCGGCTGGAGAGCGCCGAAGCCGTGGAGTGTCTGGCGGTCGGGGATTCACCCACCGAGTTTCACGCGGCCCGTAAGATCGGCATCCCGTTTCTGGCGATCGTCGCACCCGATGTGGTTGACCTTTTCCCCGCCGATGTGCAGAAGGCCCCCGATCTCATCGGGTTCGAACGCGCCGCTCGACTGGCGCGGTGACGAGCTTCAGCAAAGAAGTCCATCTCCATGATCGCAGCTCACCAAAGGCCATATCTGGCGTTTTTCCTGCTTGCTATTGCGACCGGCGCGTTCATGGCGCGAATTCCAGACCTGCAGACAAGGCTCGCGGTCAACAAGGCCGAACTGGGCATGACCTTGATCGGGCTTGCCATAGGCTCGCTGATTTCTCTTTCGGCCTCTGCTCCCATCATTGCCCGCCTCGGCAGCAAGCGGACATTTTCAATCGCGATCCCCGCGATCGGCCTCCTGCTCGCATTGACGCCGGTGCTGCCAGGCGCAGGTGCCGTGTTTGGCTGTCTCTTCCTGACCGGTCTCTTTACGGGAACGCTTGAGCTTGCGCTGAACATCGAGATTGGGCGGATCGAGGCTCAGAAGGGTGTCAGCATCATGAACCGGTCGCACGGCTTCTGGAGTGTCGGTTTCTTCGTCACCGCTGTCACGGCCTCCTTCATCCGGCAGGCTGAAATACCGATGACAACGCACATGATCGTCATGGCGACGATCGTCGTTTTGTTGTCCCTCGTCGTTGTCAAAGGGATGGAAAACGCAACCATCCCAAAGGTTGTCGAGGAGCAGAAAGCGCCCTTGATCGCCTTTCCCACGCTTTCGCTTATGCCATTGTGCATCATCGGCATCTCGGCATGTCTCGTGGAGGGCGCGGGTCTGGACTGGTCGGCGATCTATATGCGGGACGTTTTCAAATCTGAACCGTTTATTGGCGGATCTGGCTTGACGCTGTTCGCATTTTTCATGGCGCTGGCCCGCGTTACGATCGATCCCGTGGTGGATCGATTTGGAGCACGCGTCGTCGCACAAACCCTCCTCACGGTCGCAGCGATCGGCCTGGCAATCGTTTGGCTCTCCCCGCATGAATACGCCGCCTTGGCTGGCTTCGCGATGATGGGCGGCGGATGCAGCGCAGTCTATCCGATGGCGCTCTCTGCGGCGGCGCAAAGGACTGACAGGGCGTCGGCAGTTAACGTGGCCGCGGTCGGGCAGATGGCTTTCGTCGTGTTTTTCCTTGCGCCGCCTCTGCTCGGGTTCGTCGCCGAGGCTTGGGGTATGAGAATGTTATACGCCATATGCCTGCCCCTCATTCTCGTGGCCATTTTCGCCAGCGGTGCGCTGAACGTCCGGCGGGCGGCTAAGCCGGCGATCAGCGCGGTCAGTCACGAAACGGCTCTCTAGGGTGAATGCCCGCGGCAAGCCTCCTTTCGATATGCAGCGCTACGAGCGCCATATGACTCAAAGTCATGGAGAAACGAGTGTGCATGGCTTGATGCGAGAACCGGTTTCGGCAAGGTAGGCGCAAAACCGGGAACGCGGAGTTAATCGTCTTGAACAGTGATAGTTTCGATTTTGTAGTCGTCGGCGGCGGGTCGGCCGGGAGTGTACTGGCCAGCCGGCTCAGCGCACGAGGCGATCGTGTCCTGCTTCTCGAGGCAGGGGGGGCGGGCCGCGAAATCTCGTATGATCTGCCGTTTCTCGCTGCGAAGCTGTTCTCGTTCAAGCGTAATAATTGGTCGTACAATTGCGTACCCCAGAAGAACATGAATGGACGAACCCAGTACTTTCCTCGAGGGAAGATGCTCGGCGGTTCCTTCATTTTCAACGGGGCGCAGTACATTCGGGGTAATCCTGCCGACTTCGACACCTGGCGGCAGCTTGGAAATCCGGGCTGGTCTTTCGAAGATGTCCTCCCGTATTTCCGGAAATCGGAGAAGTATTTCGGAGGCGACAACGCGTTCCACAGCACGCGTGGTCCGATGCCCGTCACCAAGCCGCCGATGGTCAGTGAATTGACCACGGCCTATCTGGAGGCTTGCCAGCAGGCCGGTTACCCGTTGAACAACGATTTCAACGGCGCTTCCCAGGAGGGGTTCGGAGTCTACGACTTCAACATTGCCGAAGGACGTCGCCAGACGACGGCGAAGACATTTCTTCGCCCGGCGATGAGCCGCCCGAACCTCAAGGTGGAGGTGAATGCGAACGTCCACAAGGTGATTGTCGAAAACGGCGAGGCCGTAGCCATCGAATATGAGAAGGGCGGAACGGTCCATCGCGTGCGGGCAAATCGCGAGATCGTCCTGGCTGCCGGGTCATTCAATTCCCCCAAAATTCTCATGCTTTCGGGGATCGGTGATCAGGAGGCGCTCGGCAAGCTCGGCATCTCTCCGGTGAGACATCTTCCGGGCGTCGGCGCCAACCTGCAGGACCATGTGAACGTTTCGGTGGCGCACAGTTCGAAGAAGCCTGTTTCCATGGCATCTTCCCTGCGCATCCACTCGCTGACCTTCGCGATGATGAATAGCCTGCTTTTCAAGAAAGGTCAGGTATCGCAGAGCCCGCTTGAAGCCGGTGGCTTCTTCAATACGCAGCCCGGTGTCGAGGCTCCCGAATGCCAGGCGGTGTTCATCCCGTATTATCCAGGGCAGGGCCTCAAAATCTGGATGCCTTGGGCGGACGAACTCGAAGGGCATTCCTACGTTGTGCATGTTTGGCCGAACCGGCCCGAAAGCCGCGGGAAAATGTGGCTGAAGTCCGCCGATCCCAAGGGGGCTCCAGTCTTCGATCCGAACTTCCTCTCATCTGAATACGACATGGCGGTCACTCGTGAGGCTATCCGTGTAACCCGCAAAATCTTCGCACAGGAAGCCTTCGAGCCTTACCGCGGACCGGAGCTTACCCCGGGTGCCGATATCAGGTCGGATGCGGAGCTTGACGCCTATATCCGAAGCACCTCGGGGATCGGTCACCATACATGCGGCACGGCCAAGATGGGCCAGGATGCGATGGCCGTCGTGGATGAGAAGCTGAGGGTTCATGGCATCGCGAAGCTGCGCGTCGCCGATGCATCGATCATGCCGACGATGGTTAGCGGCAACACCAACGCCGCGACGATAATGATCGCAGAGAAAGCGGCCGACATGATGTTGGCATATTAGCCAAATCGCGAACTTCATCTTTCGGGCGCTGAAGGGAGGCCCCGGTGGCGCTCGTAATGTTTTATCGACGCCGCGATCCGTCGTCGCCCGGACTCCCACGAAGGTCGCGGCCGATCCGCTGCGGCGTTTTCTTTTCGCCAATGAACGGCATGAGAAAAAGTCATGATGAAATGACGCGGGTTATCTTGAGCGGCTATACGGGCCGCACTAGCCTGCAATCACCTGAACGACCGGAAGAGATGCGGCGTTATTCGGGACCATGTCACCGGCAGGCAATAAGAACAATCAGCGCACTTGTATCGACAACCGGCGAGAGACTTGCCGTGATTGAAGAAGGGGAATGAACCGATGAAATCTATAATCCTTGCAGCGCTACTCTCTGCAACCGCACTTTTCAGCGCTGCGACGGTGCGAGCCGCTGAGCCATCAGGAACCGTCTATCTTCTCGTGCCGAACGTGACGACGAACCGCTGGGCAAAGTTCGACATTCCGAACATCACGGCGGCAATGAAGAAATACGCTCCCGGCGTCGAGATCAAGGTCCTCAACGCCAACGACGATATGCAGCAGCAGGTCTCGCAGGCGGAGTCCGCCCTCGCCAGCGGGGCGCTCGGCATCATCCTCGCCTCCGTCGATCCGCCCCGGTCCGCGAGTATCCTCGCGAAAGCCGACGCCGACGGCGTTCCCGTGGTGACCTATGCGCATGATCCGGGTCCGGGCCCGGTCGCCTACCATGTTTCCGTCCCATTCAGCGACATCGGCGAGGCGCAGGGGAAGTATCTCTCCGAACATCTCCCTGAACATCGTCCTGTCCGGCTTGCCTATATGCTGGGCGATCCCAAGTTCGCTTTCTATCCCGAGCAGATGAAGGGTTTCGACAAATACCTCAAGCCGCTCATCGAGAATGGCACCGTCGAAATCGCCTGCCAGGCCGATGCCCTCCTGTATCTGGCCGCGAACGCACAGAAGAACATGGAACAGTGCCTCACGAAGACCAACAACGAGGTCGACGGTGTCGTCGTCATGAACGACGACACGGGCGGCGGGGCCATCGCCGCGCTGAGCGCGCAGGATCTCGTCGGCAAGGTGAAGGTCTATGGCGGCTATGATGCGACCCTCGAGGGGATCCAGCGCGTGCTCCTTGGCTGGCAGGCCGCCGACATGGCGCCGCCCTACAGGCAAATGGCTGATGCAGCCGTCCAGCTGATCGTTTCGAAGGTCAAGGGCGAGGAGGCTCCGGCTGGCATCGTCAACGGGACCTGGCCCAACAATTTCACCGAGGGCGGTGTCCCGGCGCGGCTTGAGCCGAATGTGTTCATCACCCCGGACAACGTGCAGGAAACTGTGATCGACGCCGGGCTTTTCACGAAGGAAGAGCTGTGCGGCGGCATCGGGAAGGATGCGGACTTCTGCAAGAACTGAACCGGACGGAAAAGGGGCCGTCGATAAGGCGGCTCCTCAAAAACGCATAATGGGGTCCTAGTCATGAATAAGAACGAACCTCCGATCCTGGAGGTCCGAAACGTCTCGAGACGTTTCGGAGGAGTCGCTGCCCTCACCAGGGTATCACTCAGCATATGGCCGGGTGAAGTCGTCGCTCTGGTCGGCGACAACGGCGCGGGAAAGAGTACGCTGGTCAAGACGATCTCCGGCATCCAGTCTCCCGACGAAGGCGAAATCCTCGTCTCCGGAATACCGCTTTCGCTGAAAAGCCCGCATGACGCGAACGCGGCGGGTATCCAGACGGTCTACCAGGATCTCGCCATCTGCGACAATCTCGATACGGTGCAGAACCTCTTCCTTGGGCGTGAATACTATCACCCCTGGTACAAGGGGCGGCGGCTTGACCGTGCACGCATGGAGGCGCGCGCGAAAGAGGTGCTGGCAAACCTTGACGTGAAGATCCGCGACATCAACGTGCCTGCGAACGCCCTGTCGGGAGGGCAGCGCCAATCGGTGGCGATCTGCCGTTCGATCCTGACCGACCCCCGTGTCGTGCTCCTCGACGAGCCCACGGCCGCGCTCGGCGTCGCACAGCGCAAGCAGGTTCTGAACCTGATCGAGCGCCTCCGCGCGCAGGGGCGGGCGGTCATCGTGATCAGCCATGACCTGGGCGATGTCCAGCAGGTCGCCGATCGCGTCGTGGTTCTGCGACTTGGCAGCAAGGTGGCGGAAGTCAGCCGTGGGAGCTACACCCGCGAAGAGTTGGTCGGCGCCATCACCGGGATGATCAGCAACGAGGAAATGGCTGCGCTTTCGCGTCGGGAGGAGGTGCACCATGTCTAAGCAGTTATCCGCCTTGACCACTTTCGCCAATTCCGCTCCTCAGGAAACACCGAAAATGAAGCTTGACGCTGTCTTGGGAGCACTGGCGACGCGGTATCGCATGCTGCCCGTTCTTCTTGCGCTCGTTCTCATCTGGGCCTACTTCGCGTGGGCGAACCCGCTATTCCTCAGCCCGAGGAACTTGTCGAACCTTTCGCTGCAGATCGTGACGACCGGCATCGTGGCGCTCGGCCTCATGTTCGTGCTGGTCATCGGCGAGATCGACCTGTCCGTCGTCGCGACCGGCGCGGTATCGGCCGCGATTACGGCTGGAATGGCCGTCAACCAAGGGTTCGATACCGTGACGGCCGTCGCTGTCGGTCTCTTGATCGGTGCGGCGATCGGCTGTGTGCAAGGGCTGGTGATCACCTATTTTCGAGCGCCTGCCTTCATCGTGACGCTCGGTACGTCGCTCATCCTCCAGGGGCTTCTCCTCGATCTCCTGCCCGCCAGCTCGAACCTGATTTCACTGGTCGGCCAGCCGCTCGGGAAGGTCGCGACGGTTTATCTTCCCGTTCCCGTCAGCGTGGCTCTGCTCGCCGTCGTCATAGCGCTTGGGCTCATCTTCAGCCTGCAATCTTACGCCGCCAAGAAGCGCAACGCGCTTCCTGCATCGTTCCTGTGGTCCGTCGTCGCTCCGGCCGTCGCGCTCGCAATCGTCGGCACCGTCGTCATTGCCGTCTTCAGTTCGTACAGAGGTGTTCCGCTTCTCGTCGCGTTCCTGCTCGGATTGCTTGGTTTCTTCGCCTATGTGACGACCCAGACCCGCTTCGGCGTCTACCTGTACGCCATCGGGGCGAACGCGGAAGCCGCCCGCCGCGCGGGTATCTCGGTCAAGTTCCTGCGGGTGACGGCGTTTACGCTGACCGGGGTTTTTGCGGCGCTCGGCGGCATGATCGCGGCGGGGCGGGTTCTCGGCGTATCGCCCGATTCCGCCGACACGACGCTCCTTCTCGAGGCGATCGCTGCGGCGGTCATCGGTGGCGTCAGCCTCTTCGGGGGCAGGGGATCGGTCTGGGCCGCCCTGACGGGCGCGCTGGTGATCGGCAGCGTCTCGAACGGCATGCTCCTCATCAACGCTTCGACCCAGACACGCCTTGAGGTGCAGGGTGCGATCCTGACCCTGGCCGTCATCCTGGACGCCTACCTGTCCCGGAAAGCCAACAGCGGGCGCTGATTTTCATGGATGCGGCGCGCTCCCCAAGCCGCATCTTGACGCTGGGGTCGCCACACGCCTGAAAAGGGGTGCAAAAGGCGGCCCCTTTTTGTCAGGGAAGCGGTGTCCGGCGCTTCCTCCTAACGCATCAATTGTAGGGTTTGCTCGGCTGTTCGCTTGGCTTCGGCTCTGAGGAAGGTGCGGAATTTCTGCACACCGGGCTTACTGCGCTTTCCCTTTGGATAGACGAGGTAGTAGCGCCAGGGCGTGGGTACCGGGACGCTGTGAAGCAGGACAAGGCGCCCGGATGTGAGCTCGTCGATGACCATGAAAGGCGGCATCAGGATCGCGCCGAGGCCCGAGATCGCCGCCTCGATACCCATCTGGTATTGTTCGAAGCGCGGCCCCTGGTTCGGCTGGGGATGGTCGATACCGACATCCTTGAACCATTCGCGCCAGGCGGTCGGCCTGTGCGTGTGCTGGATCAACGTGAGTTCGAACAGGAGCCGGGCATTTGGCACCACGCCCTTTCTGATCAGAGAGGGCGCGCACATCGGCACAAGGACCTCGTCCATGATCAGTTCCGACAGGCTGCCCGGCCACGCCTCGCTGCCGTAATGGATTGCCGCGTCGATGTTGCTTCCCTCGAACTCGAAATGACCGATCCTGCCCGTCACCGAGATGTCGATGGTCGGGTTCTGTTTGAGGAACCGTATCAGGCGAGGGGCCAGCCAGCGGCTCCCGAGGCTGGGCAGCGTCGCGATATTCAGGGATTCGTGAGCGCTCTTGTAGGTCGCAAGCCTTAGAGTCGCGGCGCCGAGTTCGCTGAGGAGAGTGGAAACTTCCTCGAAATACGCCGCGCCGGATTCGGTAAGCACCAGCCCGTGGCCGGTCCGCTCGAACAGCGGTGTACCGGTGATCTCCTCGATGGAGCGCACGGCGCGGCTGACACCGCTTTGCGTGATGTTGAGCTCTTCCGCCGCCCGGGAAAAGCTTTTGTATTGCGCCGCCAGGATGAACGCCCTGAGCCCCGTCAGCGACGGCAGGTTGCCCTCGCGCTCGATGGCATCGATCGGTGTGGAACTGTCCGTTCCTGCACGCTTCATCGTCTTTCCGCCTCATGACTTTTCGTCATGGAGACACGACTTCGTTCGTATTGTCAATCAAGTCCGCCAAAGCAAAATGGCTCGCGAACAGGCAGTTTCGCGGTTGGACGAGTGCGATGGATATGAGAAACGAAAAAGCGAGGGTGCACGGCCTTCCCGCGGAAAACGCGGATGAGGCCAAGTCATATCGCCTCAAGATTTTCGATCCGCATCATCATCTCTGGGACCTGAAGCAGTATCGATATCCGTGGATGGATCCGGGCACTCCATCGATCGTCGGCGATCCGGCGCCGATCCGGAAAAACTATCTGGCGAAGGACTATCTCGCCGACACCTGGGAATTCGACTTGATCGGCACGGTGCATCTCGACGGTGGATTTGATCCGTGGAATCCGGTCGGCGAGACGCGGTTCGTCCAGCAAATTCACGAGAAGAGCGGCTTCCCCAACGCCATCGTCGGCCAGGTGGCGCTCGACAATCCGGCGGCCGTGGAACTGATCGACGCCCACATGGCCGCGTCGCCGTTGCTCAGAGGCATCCGCCACATCGTGGCGTGGCACCCCGATCGCCGGCTCACCTATGTCGATAGAAGTGACTACCTCCGGGACGAGAGATGGCTGCGCAACTTCAGCAAGCTCTCCGACTACGGCCTGTCCTTCGACACCCAGGTCTATCCGCATCAGATGGAGGACCTTGCGTCGATCGCCAAGGTCCACGCCGGGACCCGGATCATCGTCAACCAGGCGGGTATGCCGGATGGGTTGATCACCGGCGACTTTTCAGCCTGGAAGGCGGGAATGCGAACTCTCTCGGCCTGTCACAACGTTTCCGTCAAGATTTCCGGCTTCGGCATGTTGAAGCCGAAATGGACAGTGAAGGATGTCCGGCCTTTGATCACCGAGCTCGTCGATCTTTTCGGTCCGTCCCGCCTGATGTTCGCGAGCAATTTTCCCGTCGACAAGCTCTTCCGTTCTTTCAGGGATATTTACCACGACTACGCGGAATGCGTGCATTCGCTTTCCGAGCCGGAGCGAGAGGCAATGTTCAGCGGCACGGCCATCGAATCCTATCGACCAGTTTTCCCAGATGTCATCAGAAAGTGAATGCGACAATGAGCCGGACCCTTTTCAAGAACGCGTCGATCCTTGATGTGGACGCAGGAACGTTGCTGGAAGAGCGCGACGTCCTTGTCGATGAAGGGAGAATTTCCGAAATCGGCGAACCCAGACTGACCGTCTCGGATGCTAACGTGATCGACGTAAAAGGAAAGGTCCTGATGCCGGGCCTTTGCGACGCCCACGTCCATGTGATCGTGCCGATCAACAGCTTCCTGCAACTCACCAAGTGGTCGCCATTCTACACCGCGCTCAGAGCCATGCCCATTCTGGAGGGCATGTTGATGCGCGGCTTCACCACCGTCCGCGACGCAGGCGGCGCGGATTTCGGCCTTGCCCGCGCGGTCGAGGAAAAACTCATTCCGAGTCCGCGCATTCTCTACAGCGGCAAGGCGATCTCGCAGACCGGCGGTCACGGCGACATGCGCGGCGTCGGCGAAACGGAATTCGACAGCCATTATTATGTCCCGAGCCTCGGTCGGGTTGCCGACGGCGTGGATGCGGTGCGCCTTGCCGCTCGCGACGAAATTCGCCGGGGCGCCAGTCAGGTGAAGCTGATGGTGGGCGGTGGAATCGCTTCCTATACCGACCCGATTCACTTCGTTCAGTTTTCGGGCGAAGAGATCCGCGCCGCGGTGGAGGAGGCGGAAAATGCGGGCAAATACGTCATGGCTCACGCCTATACCGCGCGCTGCATCCAGCACGCCGTCAGGAACGGCGTCCGCTCGATCGAGCACGGCAACTTCCTCGACGATGAGACGGCCATGTTGATGAAGGAGCGGAACGCCATCCTGGTGCCGACGCTCGTCGCATATACGACGATGTGGGAGGAGGGCCTGGAGATCGGGATGCCGCCCGAACTGCACGCGAAGATCAAGTATGTTCTGGATATCGGGTCGAACCAGTTGGAGGTCGCCCGGCGCCACGGCGTGAAGATGGTTTATGGCACTGACCTTATCGGGCCGATCCACCGTCACCAATCCATGGAGTTCAAGATCCGCGGTGAAGTGCTTCCGGCGATCGAGGTCATCCGGTCGGCGACCAGCTATGCAGCGGAGCTCTTCAAGATGGAAGATCAGATCGGCAGGGTTCGCGCTGGTTTGCGCGCCGATCTTCTTGTTGTCGACGGCAATCCTTTGGAGGATTTGGGCCTTCTCCAGGACCCCTCCAAGCTGTCGATGATCATGAAAGATGGAGATATCTACCGGAACGTCATGTAGGGCGTCCGGGATTCCTGCCCCTTTCCCTCTCCTTGCTTAAGCCAATAGGGAAACTGACGGCATGCGACCCCGGTGTCTCCGTTAGAATCTGACGAGTTGGCAGAAAGGCAATGATGACCGCGCACGCGGTGCGTATATCCGGGAAGTCACGCTGGGTCCCATGCGTTCAAATGCCCCTTCGACGCGACCGGTTGCCTGCATTACCCGCCAGCCAGCCTCGGCAGAAGATAGATTTCCGCTCCCGCTGGCAGTTCCTTCGACCATGTGTCGCGATAGATCGTCCCGTCTATCGCGACTGCGATCCCGCGATCCATCAGCGGCGCGAGCCCAGGGAACCGTTCGCTTAACCTCTTGAACAGTTCCCTGATGTTTCGCGCCTCGATCTCGACCTTGCTGGTGCCCCCGGCCGCTGCGGCGAGCGCACCCCAGAGCGTCACCTCGACCATCGGGCCTCCTTACGTCTCAAGCGCCGCCAGAATCCGCGGCGGCGACATGGGAATATGCTGCATCCGCACACCTACCGCATTGGACACCGCATTGGCCACCGCCGCAAGCGGGGGGACGATGGAGGTTTCCCCGACGCCGCGAACCCCATAGGGGTGATTGGGGTTGGGGATCTCGAGGATCTGCGTGTCTATCATGGGCAGATCCGAACATACGGGTATGCGGTAGTCGAGAAAGCCCGCATTCTGCAGCCGGCCGTCCTTGCCGTAGATATATTCTTCGTTGAGCGCCCAGCCGATGCCTTGCGCGGCGCCGCCTTGGTATTGTCCCTCGACATAGGTTGGATGCACGGCTTTGCCAGCGTCTTGCACCACGGTGTAGCGCAGGACCCTGGTGGCCCCCGTTTCGGGATCGACCTCGATATCGCAGATATGGGTCGCGAAGGACACGCCGGCGCCATCCGCCACGATTTCGCTATGACCGGCAATCGGGCCGCCAGTGGTGCCCGACGCAGCCGCAATCTCCTTCAAGGACAGATTCGGAAGGTTTCCATGCGTTTCGCCCTTGGCGACGGCATGGCCCTTTTCCCACGTCACGTCCTCGACCGGGATGTCCCACATCTGCGCCGCACGCGCGCGAAGGACCTTGATCGCGTTGCGAGCGGCAGAGATGGTGGCCATCGAGGACGAGAAGGTGCCGCGGCTGCCGTCCGTCATGTCGTTGTAGCCGAGGCTCGACGTATCGGCGATCACCGCTCTGACTTGCGCGTAGTCGATCCCGAGTTCCTCTGCCGCCACCAGCGAGAGCGATGCGCGCGAACCACCGACATCCACCGTGCCGACCGCAAGCGAGACGGTGCCGTCCATTCCGATATTCAGGTCGGTACATGTCTGGCCGCCGAAGTTGAACCAGAAGCCGCACGCCATGCCGCGTCCCTGGTTCTCGCCGAGGGGCGCCTTCATGTGCGGATGGTTCTTTACAGCTTCCAGTGTCGGGCCGATGCCAATCGGGCCGTAGACCGGACCATAGGATGCCTTGGTCCCTTCCTGTGCCGCGTTCTTGATGCGAAAGTCCACGGCATCCATGCCGACCTTCCCGGCAAGCTCGTCTATGGCGCTTTCCACCGCAAACGCCGCCATTGGCGCGGAGGGTGCACGATACGCCGCCGTCTTCGGCCGGTTTACCAGCACCTCGTAGCCGACGGTCCTGACATTCTCGAGCTTGTAGCAGGCAAATGCGGTCATGGCGCCGACCTCGGCCCAGGATCCCGCATAGGGACCGCACGAATAGCGAAGGGTAGCATCGGCTGCGACGATCGTTCCGTCCTTCATCGCGCCGATTTTCACGTCGATCGACGTGGCGCTGGTCGGGCCGGTCGCGCGAAATACCTCGTCGCGCGTCATGACCAGCTTGACCGGCCTGCCGGCCTTGCGCGACAGCGCGAGCGCGACGGGTTCAGCCCAGACATGCGTCTTGCCGCCGAAGCCGCCGCCGATTTCCGACGACGTTACGCGCAGCTTGGAGGCATCCATGCCGAGCAGTTGTGCGCAATGCTGGCGATAGACGAAGTGGCCCTGCGTGCAAACCCACAGATCCGCCGTACCGTCCGGGCTGACATTGGCCACGCAGGCATGAGGCTCGATATAGCCCTGATGGGTCTGTTCGGTCTTGAACGTCCGCTCGACCACGAAATCCGCCTTTGCCATGCCGGCATCGACGTCACCATGTCCGAACTGGCTGCGCATCGAAACATTCGAAGCGCGATCCGGCTTCGGATCGACGCCCGTCGTGATGATCGTGTCGTTGATAAGCGGAGCATCCGCGGCAAATGCCTGGTCGACGTCGGTGACGTGCGGCAGGAGTTCATACTCGACTTCGATGAGCTTGAGCGCCTGTCTGGCGGTGCGTGCATCGATCGCCGCCACGGCGGCCACGGCGTGCCCGTCGTAGAGCGCCTTCCTGCGCGCCATGCAGTTATCGAGAATGTCATACATGGCGGCATCGCCGCTCGTGAGGTCGGGCAGGTCCGCCGCCGTCACCACGGCCTTGACGCCGGGAAGTTGCTCGGCCTTCGACGTGTCGATCCTGCGAATGACGGCGTGGGCGTGCGGGCTGCGCAAGATCCGTCCGACCAGCTGGCCGGGCATATTGAAATCGGCACCATAGCGCGCGCGGCCCGTCACCTTGTCGATGCCGTCGGGCCGGATGGGCCGCGTGCCGACGGAGGAGAAGCTGCGTGTCGTGTGGCGGGGATCGAAATTCATGGTCATGCTCCTCTCATAACGCTGGCCGCGTCCTGAACCGCACGCACTATTTTGTCATAGCCGGTGCAACGACAGAGATTTCCGGCAAGACCGAAGCGTATTTCCTCTTCGGTGGGATCCGGATTCTTGGCCAGCAGATCCTGGGCGGCGATGAGAAAGCCGGGTGTGCAGATGCCGCACTGCAAAGCGGCATGCTCGAGGAACTTCTGTTGCAGCGGGTGAAGCCTGTCGCCCTGTGCCATGCCCTCTACTGTGGCGATCCGGCGGCCTTCCGCCTCGGCCCCGAGCACCAGACAGGAGCAAACCAGCCGGTCGTCGAGGACGATGCTGCAGGCGCCGCAGTCGCCCGTGCCGCAACCTTCCTTTACGCCCATCAGCCCCAGGCGTTCGCGCAGCACTTCAAGCAGCGTCTCGTCGGGATGACAGAGGAACTCGGCATGATCGCCATTGATTGTCGTCGAAACTGCTATGCCTGCCATCACTTTTGTCCTGCACGTTGATAGGCGGTCAGCGCGACCCGCTTGGCCAGCACGCCCGCGACCTTCTTTCGGAATTCCACAGTGCCTCGCTTGTCGTCTATCGGGCGACAGGCGCTGGAACAGGCCTCGGCGAGGCGGTCCAGCGTGCTGATGTCGACACGGGAGCCGATCAGGATATCGGCCGCCTCTTTGACCAGGAGCACCGTCGGCGCCGCGGCGCCCAGCGCGACGCGCGCTGCCTCGACGACGCCCTGATCATCGAGGGTGAGATTTACCGCGGCGCTGACGACGGCGATGTCCATCTCCGTTCGCGGTGTGAACCGTTGATAGGCGTCGCCCGAATGCGGCCGGCGCTTGTCGAGCAGAATGGCTTCGATGATCTCGCCGGGTGCGAGTGATGTCCTGCCGGGCCCGACCGGTATCATTTCGACAGCGATCGTACGGGAACCGGCTGGCCCTCTGATCAGGGCCTTGGCGCCAGCGGCCACGAGGGCGGGCACGCTGTCAGCCGCGGGGGACGCATTGCAGAGGTTCCCGACGATCGTACAGCGTCCCTGTACCTGTTTGGAACCGATCAGGGTCGCTCCCTCGACAACACCCGGCCATGCGCGCCTGAGCGCTGCATTCTCGCCCAGAACGGCGCAAGGCACTGCGGCGCCTATGACGAAACCTTCGTCGTTTTCGCTCACGCGTCTCAGGGCATCCACGCCTTTGATATCGATGATTAGGTCAGGCTCGATGAACCCTCCTTTCATTCTCACCAGCAAATCGCTCCCGCCGGCCAATATCGCGGCTTTGCCTGACGCTTCAGCCAGCAGGTCAATGGCATCCTCCAACGAATCTGGGCGAACATAGCGCAAAGGGCTTCTCCTCGTGATGAAGTCGGGTCGGGATGGGAGCTTGCAATCCGTTGCAAACGCCGCTGCGACGATACGGCTCTTGCCGTCGCTCGACAACGCTATGGGATGCGCTGGTTCGATACAAGTCGGGTCCGACATTCAGGGAAGCGGCTGGCGCAAGTCCGGTCAAAATACGGTGATGGTTATCGCGGTTCCAGGGTGCCGACGATTTCGATACGGCCTACATGCGGTCCCTCTTCGGCCATGGCTATGCGCGGGCGCGGCCGGGATATCTCTGGATGCGCGACTGGAAGTGGTTCCATATACAATTAAGGGGTAGGCTTGGTGCCGCTGCGGCTTTCAAGGCGATATCGTTGCCCTGGATAGATAATGCGCGTGATGGAGACGATGCTGCGATCCGACCAGGTCAGCCGCCGGATCATCAGGCAGGGCTCGGTTTTCAGGATCATCAGCAGCTTGCACTCCCAAGGCTGCGGAATCGTCGCCTCGACGACATGTTCGGAGCCTCTGAGGGGGGCGATGGCCGACAGGTAGGCATTCGGCGTGGTGGCCGAGAAGTCCTGGCCGAGATAGTCGGGCGCTACGCCGGGATGCACATAGCGGTCCTCTATCTGCACCGGCACGCCTTCCTCGCTGTGCACGATGAGAGAATGGAAGACGGGTGCCCCGATTTCCAGGCCCAGGGCATCGGCAACATCCGGGGGCGCGGAGGCTTCCGCCAGCGCGACCACTCTCGCTTCGTGGGTGTGGCCCCGTTCCGCAATCTCGTCGGCGATGTTGCGGACCTCGAACAGGGTCGATACGCCCTTGGGCTCGGCGACGAAGGAGCCGACGCCCTGGATTCGAACGAGTTCGCCTTCGCTTGCGAGCTCGCGCAGGGCGCGGTTGGCTGTCATCTTGCTGACGCCGAGTTCGGCCACGAGCTCGTTCTCCGAAGGAACGCGATGCTTCGGCGGCCATTCCCCGCTGCGAATCCTGTCGAGAATGATCTGCTTGACGCCGACATAGAGAGGCGTCGTATCATTTGCCGCCAGCTCGTCCCGCATTTCATGGCTACGTTTCATCGTTGAATTCCCTGGCGTCGAACTCGATTGTCAAAAAAACAAATATGCATCTTGCATAACACAGATTTTCTCCTATGGTACCATATACAACCTCCCCGGAGCGAATGCGATGGTGGCAAGCCGGCGAAGAATCGGCAAGCAATAATGCTCAACGAACCTCAGAGGAGCCCTCAAATGGAACTGCGGAAAGTCTTTCTTGCCGGCGTGGCCGCTTTTGCCGCGCTTTCTGCTCCCGTCCTCGCCAAGGACTGGAAGTCAGCCACTATCACGCTCGAAGGTGCCTATGCGCCCTGGAACCTTACCAATGCGGACGGCACGCTCGGCGGCTTCGAGCCCGAGCTTGCAAAGGTGCTTTGCGAACGCGCCAAGATCGAGTGCACGCTCGTCGCATCCGACTGGGATGGCATGATCCCGGCTCTGAATGCCGGCAAGTTCGACGTGATCATGGATGCGCTGTCGATAACCGAAGAGCGCAAGAAGGTCATCGATTTCACCATCCCCTATGCCGCAACGCCGGCGGCTTTCGCGACGGCGGCGGACAGCCCCGTGGCAAACGCGACCGGAACGGGCGCGATCATCAAGATGACGTCCGGCCAGACCGGCGTGAAGGAGATCGAGGCTCTGAAGGAAGCTTTCGCGGGCAAGACCATCGGTATCCAGGCCGCGACCGTCTACGCGAAGTTCATCTACGACAATTTCGGCGCGACGTCTGAAGTCCGGGAGTACAAGACCGGCGCCGAGCGCGATCTGGACCTCCAGAACGGCCGCATCGACCTCGGCTTCGACGATGCCGTCTATTTCGGCAACGCCTTTGCCGCCGCCAACGGCGCGCTCGCCTTCACAGGCCCGGAAATCGTCGGCCCGATCTGGGGCGAGGGCGAAGGTCTCGGCATCCGCAAGGCGGATACGGATCTGCGCGACAAGTTCAACGAGGCCATCAAGTCGGCGCTTGCCGATGGAACCGTGAAGGAGCTGTCGATGAAGTGGTTCAAGGTGGACGTCAGCCCGCAGGAATAGGCGGGATACGTCGTCGCGATCCGGGTTTCCGGCAGGCCGCTGGAAGCCCGGGGCGCATTTGTCTTGATGCCGCAATCGACGGGACACGGACATGACAACCTTGGAACTCCTTGGCTTCGGCCAGAACGGGTGGGGCGCACTGCTTCTGGTCGCCACGCTGATGACGCTCGCAGTGACGGCAACGGCGCTCTTGATCGGGGCCGTGCTCGGCACCGTGGTGGCCATTGCCAAACTGTCGGGCAACCTGCTGCTGGTCAGCCTCGGCAATATCTATACGACCGTTTTTCGCGGCGTGCCGGAACTGCTGATCATCTATCTCATCTATTTCGGCGGCTCTTCGGCCGTCACGGCCGTCGGCCAGTGGATGGGGTATGAAGGGTTCCTCGGATTGCCGTCCTTTGCCGCCGGCGCGCTCGCCGTCGGCATCATCTCCGGCTCCTACCAGGCCGAAGTCTATCGCGGCGCCTATCTCGCCATCGCCAAGGGCGAACTCGAGGCGGCCTCGGCGATCGGCATGAACCGCATGCTGCGCCTGCGCCGTGTCGTCATGCCCCAGGTGCTGCGCTTCGCCATTCCCGGTCTCGGCAATGTCTGGCAGCTCACCCTCAAGGATTCCGCGCTGATCTCCGTCACCGGCCTTGCCGAACTGATGCGCACCAGCCAGGTGGCGGCGGGTTCGACCCGGCAGTATTTCCTTTTCTACATCGTCGGCGGCATTCTTTACCTGGTGCTTACGAGCCTTTCTGACCGGCTGTTCAACCGTGCCGAACGGCGCGCAAACCGCAGCATGCCGGCCGCAGCCATGGGGCAGGCCTGATGGATATCGCCTTTCTTTCCTCCGCGATGGCCACGCTGCTTGCAGCCGTGCCCACGACGCTCCTGCTGTTCTCGCTCTCGGTGTTCTTCGGCGGCCTGCTGGCGCTGGTGATCGTCACGATGCGTGTTTCCGGCAACCGCTTCCTCTCCGGCTTCGCCAAGGGCTACATCTTCGTCTTCCGCGGCTCTCCGCTGCTGATCCAGATGTTCCTCGTCTTCTATGGGCTCGGCCAGTTCGGCGTCATCCGCTATTCCTTCCTCTGGCCGTTCCTGCGCGAGCCGGTGGTCTGCGCCGTGCTGTCGCTGGCGCTCTGCACGGCGGGGTACTCCGCGGAAATCTTCCGCAGCGGCATCCGCGCCGTCTCGCCGAAGGAGATCGAGGCGGCCCGCGCGATCGGCATGTCGGGCTTCCTTCTCGTTCGCCGCATCATAGCGCCGATCGCCTTCCGTCATGCCCTGCCGGCCTATTCGACGGAAATCGTGCTGATGATGAAGTCGACCGCGCTCGCCAGCCTCGTCACCGTCTGGGAGGTCACCGGCGTCGCACAGCGCCTGATTTCGCAGACCTACCGGACGATGGAGGTCTTCCTCTGCGCCGCGCTCATCTATCTCGTTCTGAATTTCCTGATCCTGCAGGCCATGGCGCTGCTGGAACGTTCGCTCTCGAAACATCGCCGCGCGGCCCCGCCGTCGGCAGTCAAAGCCTGAGGGAGGCCCGACCGATGCCTGGTGTGACCCGCCTTTCCGTCCGCGACATTCACAAGCGCTTCGGCAACCATGAAGTGCTGCGCGGCATTTCGCTCGATGCCGAGGACGGCGACGTGATTTCGCTGCTCGGCGCCTCCGGCTCCGGCAAATCGACTTTCCTGCGCTGCATCAACCTCCTGGAAACGGCGACCTCCGGCGAGATCTTCGTCGACGGCGAGCAGATCCGCATGGTGCAGAAGAACGGCCAGAGCCGCCCGGCAAGCCAGAGGCAGGTCGATCATATCCGCTCCGAACTCGGTATGGTGTTCCAGAGCTTCAATCTCTGGTCCCATATGACGATCCTGCAGAATATCATCGAGGGACCCGTCCATGTGCTGAAGCGCCCCAAGGCCGAATGCATCGCCGAGGCTGAAGCGCTGCTGGAAAAGGTCGGCATCGCCGACAAGCGCCATGCCTATCCGGCCCATCTGTCGGGCGGCCAGCAGCAGCGCGCGGCCATCGCCCGCGCGCTCGCCATGAAGCCGAAGGTGATGCTGTTCGACGAGCCGACCTCGGCGCTCGATCCGGAACTCGTCGGCGAAGTGCTGCGCGTCATGCGCGCGCTGGCCGAGGAGGGCATGACGATGCTGGTCGTCACGCATGAAATGAGCTTTGCGCGCAACGTGTCCAACCGCGTCGTCTTCATGCGCCAGGGCCTCGTCGACAGCAGCGGCACGCCCGACGAGATGTTCGGCGGCGGCGCATCGCCGGCCTTCCGGCAGTTCATCGGCCATTTCGGCAGCGGTCAATGAGCGTCGTTCTCGACAACGGGCTTTCCTGGCGGGAGGTCGCGCGGATCGGCGAGGGGGAAACGTTGGTCCTCTCCGACCGGGCGATCGCCCGTCTCGCACGGGCAAGAGAGATCGTCGACGCCATCGTGACTGCGGGCATCCGTGCCTATGGCGTCAATACGGGCGTCGGCGCGCTTTCCGACACGGTTGTCGATATCGCATCGCAGAGCCGGCTTTCGCGCAACATCGTGCTGAGCCATGCCTGCGGTGTCGGCCCGCTGCTGGCGCCGCGCGAGGTTCGCGCGATCATCGCCGCGCAGATCGCCAATTTCTGCCACGGCCATTCCGGCGTGCGTCCGGCGGTCGTCAGCCATCTCGCAGCCTTTCTTTCGAAGGATTGCATTCCCGATGTGCCCTCCAAGGGGTCGGCGGGCTACCTTACCCACAATGCCCATACCGCGCTCGTCCTGATCGGCGAGGGGCATGCCGCCGTGCGAGGTGAACGCATGACCGGCCGCGAGGCGCTCGCGACCATCGGCCTTTCGCCGCTGGTGCTGGAGGCCAAGGAGGGCTTGAGCCTGGTCAACGGCACGGCCTGCGCGACCGGTCTGGCCTCGCTTGCCCTGTCGCGCGCCGAACGGCTGCTCAAATGGGCCGATGTGATCGCCGCGCTGACGCTTGAGGCGGCTGGATGCCAGATGGCGGCTTTCGATGAGGCGGTTCTCGCCCTGCGGCCGTCCGCGGGCATTGCCAAGGTCGGGGCGACGTTGCGTGCGCGCCTCGCCGGAAGCGGCCTGGTCGCTGCGGCCGTCGGAAGGCGCACGCAGGATGCCCTCAGCCTGCGTGCGGTTCCCCATGCGCATGGCGCGGCCTGGGACGTCTTCGAGCAGAGCGGCGCCATCGTTGATCGCGAACTGGCGTCCGTTACCGACAATCCCGCCGTTTCCGGTACGCCCGAGCAGCCGGTCGTGTCCTCGCAGGCCCATGCCGTCGCGCCGGCACTGGGGCAGGCCGCCGACAGCCTCGCGGTCGCAATCGCCCAGATCGCGGCCATGAGCGAGCGGCGGATGGACCGTCTGGTCAACCCGCTTGTCAGCGGCCTGCCGCCTTTCCTGGCCAGTGACGCCGGCAGCCATTCCGGTTTCATGATCGCGCAATATACGGCAACGGCGCTCAGCACGGAAAACCGCCGACTGGCGTCGCCCGCCGCGATGGATGGCGGCATCACTTCAGGCCTGCAGGAAGATTTTCTCGCGCATCCGACGGCGGCGGCCAACAAGCTGCTGGCCATCCTCGACAATGCGGAACATATCCTGGCGATCGAGCTGATGGCGGCGGCACAGGCGCACGATTTCCTGACGGGAATGGGCGAGCGTGCCGCCGGCACGCAGGCCGTGTACTCCATGGTTCGTGAAAACGTCGCGCATTACGAGGACGACCGGCCGCTCGGCGCCGATATCGAGGCGCTGCGGACGTTGATCGCCGGAGAAAATCCAGCAGCCTAGTCGGGGAAGAATCGTACCGGCGGAGCCAAAGGATTCTGGCCGAGGATCGAACCGGTTTCACTTGAGGGATACTTCGGTTCGGATCCGTTCAAGAGCGTTGGTCATGCCGGTTCCGGTGCCGGACGGCGAGTTCATTCTTCCGCCAAATCTGGCTTCCTCTTTCAAGGCTGTGGCGCAGCCTCACGGGCCATCTGCGTGAGGACGTCACCCATCGTGCGGGCAAGGGCGCGAGCGGCGAGGGTGGGTTGCTTGTCGGCATAGCGGATGGTGAGCGACGAACCGGGAAGGGGAGGCAGGAAGCTGCCGGCCGGAGAAGCCTTGACGCCGCTGCCGATGTCGCCTTCCGTAACGACGGCCACGGCAAGCCCGGCGCGCACCACGGCGAAGACGCCTTGCAGGCTGGTGCAGGTCACGATGCATTTCCAGCGCATGCCGTTCTGCTCCAGTGCGGCAAGCGCCGCGCCGCGATAGGCGCAGGGGCCGCGCACCAGCGCCAGCGGCACCACGCCGTCGCTCGGCGGCACCCAGTTCGGCGCGGTGATCCACACGAGGTTCTCGGTGCACAGCACGTCGCTGTCCTGCACGGCGGGAACGTCCCGGATGACGGCAAGGTCGATGTTGCGCTGGCGCAGGTCCCGCGTCAGGTCGCTCGACAGCCCGCCGCGGATCTCGACGCCGACGCGCGGCTTCTCCAGCATGAAATTCTTGAGCGCCACCGTGAGCGGCACGAAGAGGTAATGGTCGTCCGGCACGCCGACCACCAGCGTGCCTGTCAGAAGATCGGGCTTGAAGCTCTGCTCCATCTCCTCGACGGAGCGGACCACGCGCGTTGCATATTCGATCAGCTCGCGTCCGTCGGAGGTCAGCGTGCAGGTGCGCGTCGTGCGCTCGAAGAGCTGCTTGCCGAGATGGGTCTCCAGCCGGGCGATCTTATGGCTGACGGTGGATTGTGTGATGTTCAGCCTTTCGGCGGCCTCCGAAAAGCTCTGCGTATCCGCCAGGGTGAGAAAGCATTTCAGCAGCGAGGTATCCATGGCGCGCGAGAATATATGAAGTTTATCGTTCAATCCATGGTCAAATATCGCTTCTATCGATTAGCGCCGCGCGCCATCCTTCGATGGGTCAAGATCATGGACCATATCGAGGGAGGACGCGAATGTTGGAAATGGGCAGGGATAGCCGCGGCTGGGTGCCGCTCGATTGCATTCTCGATGGCGGGCCGGCGGCTCGCGCGGCGATCGGCCTCGTGGTGCTGGCGAACGATACGGTCATCGAGCCCGAGGTCCGTCGCTTCCTGCCATTGCCCGGCGTCGAGGTCTATTCCAGCCGCATTCCGATGGCGCGGGACGTGTCGCCGGAAAGCCTTGCGGCGATGGCAGACGCGCTGCCGCGGGCGGTCGAGCTGCTTTTGCCGGAAGACCGCCTCGACGTCGTGGCCTTCGGCTGCACCTCCGGCTCCATGGTCATCGGGCCGGAGCGGATCGCCGATATCGTCGAGACGGTGCGGCCCGGCGTGAAGGTGTGCAATCCCGTTTCCGCCAGCCTTGCCGCCTTCGGGGCGCTCGGCGTCAGCCGGATCGGCCTCGTCACGCCTTACAGCACTGAGGTCAACAAGCGCGTCGAGCGCTTCTTTGCCGCCAACGGGCTCGATATCGCGGCCCGCGCCAGCTTCCACCAGGACAGCGACGTCTCCATCGCCCGCATTCGCGAGGAGGACATATTGCGGTCCGCCGTCGAGATCGGCAGGCTGGATGTGGAGGCGGTGTTCCTGTCCTGCACGGCGCTGCGTTGTTCCGGCATCATCGATGCCGTGGAGGCGGCGATCGGCAAGCCGGTGGTGACGAGCAATCAGGCGCTCGCCTGGGATGCCTTGCGGAAGGCCGGTGAGAAGCAGACCGTGCCCGGTGCCGGGCGCCTGTGGATGCAGTAGCGGCGGCCACGCCGCCCGGATCAGGAGAACGACCATGACGGATACGCAGAACGAATGCCCCGATTCCCGGGCGGCCATGGATGGCGAGATCGGCATTCTCGCTCGCCGCAGGATCGAGGCAGGCATCATCGCGCCGATCTACGAGGAGATGCGCCGGCAGGTCGGCGAGGAGACGGCGCAGTCCATCCTCGACACCGCCATCCGCAAGGCGGCGATCAAGGCCGGCAAGGACTTCGCGGCCAAGACGCCCGGCGGCACGACGTTGCGCACCTTCCAGGAACTGCAGGACCTGTGGACGCAGGACGACGCCCTCGTCATCGAGGTCACCAGGGCGACGGACGAGGAATTCCACTACAACGTCAAGCGATGTCGCTACGCCGAGACCTATCGCGAGATGGGCCTCGGCCATATCGGTCACCTCCTGTCCTGCAACCGCGACGGCGTGTTCTGCACCGGCTACGATCCGCGCATCACGCTGGAGCGCACGCAGACGGTGATGGAGGGCGCCTCGCATTGCGACTTCAAGTACCGCTTCCACGAGACCCCGCAGGAGACCGGTGAATGACGGCAGTCCCGTCTGCGCTCGCCATCGATGCCGGGCGACTGTGGTCCGATATCCTGTCGACCGCCCGCATCGGTGCTTATGGCGAGACCGGCATGAACCGGCTCGCGCTGAGCGCCAGCGACGGCGCGGTGCGCGGATGGTTCACGGCGGAATGCCGGGCGCTCGGCTGCACCGTCGAGGTCGATGGCGTCGGCAACATGTTCGCCACCTTGCCCGGCACGGAGCCCGGCCTTGCGGCCATCGCCGTGGGCAGCCATCTCGATACCCAGCCGGCCGGCGGGCGTTTCGACGGCATCCTCGGCGTGCTGGCCGGGGTGGAGATATTGCGGGTGCTCCATGCCGCCGGGCGGCGGCTGCGCCATCCGTTCACGGTCATCAACTGGACCAACGAGGAAGGTTCCCGCTTTTCGCCCGCCATGATGGGCTCCGGCGTGTTCTGCGGCGTGCACGATCTCGAAACGATCCTCGTCCGCAAGGACAAGGACGGGGTGACGGTGGGCGAGGCGCTGGCGGCGATCGGTTATCGCGGCGCGCATGCGCCGGGGCACCTGCCGCTCGCGGCCTATCTGGAACTGCATATCGAACAAGGTCCGGTGCTGGAGGCTGATGGCAGCGCTGTCGGCGTCGTCAGCGGCGTGCAGGGGCTTTGCTGGCTGGATGTCCGCATCCGCGGCACGGAGGCCCATGCGGGCGCCTTCCCGATGAACCTGCGCGCGGACGCGCTGGTTTCGGCGGCGAAGGTCGTGCTTGTCGCCGAGGCCGTCGCGCTGAAACATCCGCCGGGCGTTGCTACTGTGGGCCATATCCATGCGATGCCGAATTCACGCAATGTCGTGCCGGGCGAGGTTCGCCTCGAAATCGACATGCGTCACCCCGAGGCGGTGGGGCTTGCGGCGATTGAGGCGGCGCTGACCGCCGATATCGAGCGGCTCGTGCCGGGGGCGGAGGTCTCCGTCGTCTGGCGCAAGGCGCCGGTCGTCTTCGATGCGGCATTGCGCGGGGTGATCCGTCAGGAGGCGGAGGCGCTTGGTCTTTCCGCCATCGACATGGTTTCGGGCGCCGGCCACGATGCGGCCCATGTCGCCGGCAGGGTGCCGGCGGCGATGATCTTCATTCCCTCGCGCGAGGGCCTGTCGCACAACGAGCGCGAATTCTCCTCGCCGCAGCAATGCGCCGAGGGTGCTGACCTATTGCTGCGAAGCGTGCTTCGCGCCGACGAACTCCATCCAGAACGGAGCTGACGATGGTTTCCACTTCCGACCCCAAGGCAGGCCTCAGCGCCGTGACCGCCGCCGATGCGCCGGCGGCCATCGGCCCCTATTCGCAGGCGATCGCCGTGAACGGCCTGCTCTTCGTCTCCGGCCAGCTGCCGATCGATCCGGCGACCGGCGCCTTCGCCTCCGACGATCCGGTCGAGCAGGCGCGGCAATGCCTGCGCAACATCGCCGCCATCGCCCGCGCCGCCGGCACGGATATCGCGCGCACCGTCAAGACCACCGTGCTCGTGCGCGACCTCTCGCGCTTTGCCGAGATCAACGCGGCCTATGGCGAGTTCTTCTGCGCCCCCTATCCCGCCCGCGCCACCTTCGAGGTCTCCGGCCTGCCGAAAGACGCGCAGGTGGAGATCGAGGCCGTCATCGCGCTCAAGGGGGAGTGAGGCATGAACGGTGCCGCAACTTCGCCTGGCCCGGAACCGGTCTCCTCGCTCGATTGCGCCGACCGCGCCTGGGCGCGCGCGGCCATCGGCATGCTGGAGGGCGATGCCCGCCGCTCGGCCGACACCCACCTCGTCAATCCGGTCTTCAAGGGGCTGAAGGGCATCTCGGTCTATCTCAAGGACGAGAGCACCCATCCGACCGGCAGCCTGAAGCATAGGCTGGCCCGCTCGCTCTTCCTCTACGGCATCTGCAACGGCCGCATCTGCAAGGGCACCACGCTGGTCGAGGCCTCGTCGGGCTCGACGGCGGTTTCCGAGGCCTATTTCGCCAACCTGCTCGGCCTGCCCTTCATCGCCGTCATGCCGCGCAGCACCAGCCGCACGAAGATCGACGTCATCGAGCGCTTCGGCGGGCGCTGCGCCTTCGTCGACAAGCCGGGCGAGGTCTACGAGACGGCGGCGCGCATCGCGGCGGAGACGAAGGGCCATTATCTCGACCAGTTCACCAATGCCGAGCGCGCCACCGACTGGCGCGGTAACAACAACATCGCCGAGAGCATCTTCGGCCAGATGGAGCGGGAAGCCCATCCGGTGCCGGCCTGGGTGATCATGGGGGCGGGGACCGGCGGCACCTCGGCGACCATCGGGCGCTATATCCGCTACCGCAACCTCGCGACGCGGCTTTGCGTGACGGATGTCGAGAACTCGGTGTTCTACGACGCCTGGAAGAGCGGCGACATGGAAACGACCTGCACGACGCCGTCGCGCATCGAGGGGGTCGGCCGGCCGCGCGTCGAGCCGTCCTTCATCCCGACGGTCATCGATCACATGATCAAGGTGCCGGACGCGGCCTCCATCGCCGCCGCGCATGTGCTGTCCGACCGGCTGTTCCGCCGGGTCGGCGCCTCGACGGGCGCGAACTTCTTCGGCCTCATCTCGATTGCCGACAGCATGATGAAGGAAGGCCGCGAAGGCTCGCTCGTCACGCTGATCTGCGACAGCGGCGACCGCTATTCCGGGACGTATTTCAATGCGGACTGGCTGGCGGCGAACGGCATCGACATCGCCCCCTGGTGCAACGCCATCGAGACGTTCCTCGATACTGGGGTTCTCCAAGCGCCCTGAAGGGGGCAGGCTATTCCAGACAATCCGAAGCGGCTGCCCGGTTTCCGGGCGGCCGTTTCGCATTCATGCCGAATGTCGAAGAAGAGCGGCGTTGCACGGCGGATTAAACGACATCGTGCATAAATCGATGACGAACATTCGCTTAAAGTTCGCGCCGGGCTGTGGTCCGATCCTCGTGCTGAAACACAGCTTTCCAACCAGAAGCAAAAGCTCGCCAAGGGGATCACGAATGCGCACGCTCATCGCAAGCACGATGCTGGTATTTTCATGTCTGACGGCGTCGATGGCGTCGGCCGAGACCAAGCCGCTGAATGTCGGCATGACGACCTGGGTGGGCTATGGCCTGCTCCATCTTGCGGACCAGAAGGGATTCTTCAAGGAGAACGGCGTCGACGTTTCGCTGCTGACCGTCCAGGACAAGCCTTCGACGGCGGCGGCCATCGCAACCGGCCGCCTCGACGGCTGGGCGACGACGGTCGACACGTTCATCTTCTACAATGCGGACAAGCTCGGCATCAAACAGGTGCTGGCGGTCGATTTCTCGAAGGGCGGGGAGGGCATCGTCGCGGCCGGCGACGTGAAGACCATCGCGGACCTCAAGGGGCGCAAGCTCGGCGCGGAGGAGGGGTCCAGCACCTATTTCTTCATGCTCAACATGCTGGCCGACAACGGCATGACGACGAAGGACGTAAACCTCCAGTCCATGCGCGCGGGGGATGCCGGCGCGGCCTTCGCGGCCGGCCGGCTGGATGCGGCCGCCACCTGGGATCCGTGGCTGTCGAAGGCCAAGGAACGAGGCGGCCATATTCTCGCCAGCACGGCCGACAAGCCGGGCCTGATCGTCGATACCGTGGCCTTCCGTTCGGATGTGATCAAGGAGCGGCCGGACGACATCAAGAACTTCATCAAGGCTTATTTCGAAGCCTACGACTACTGGAAGTCGTCTCCCGACGAGGCGAATGCCGTGATGGCGAAGGCGCTCGGCATCGGCGCCGATGAATTCAACGCCTCGCTGGCCGGGCTCGAATTCGTCTCCCGGGAGAAGAACCGGGACTATATCGGTTCTGCGGCCAAGGCAGGGCAGGTGGTCGACGTCACCGAGCGCGGCATCGCCTTCTACAAGCAGGCCGGCCTCCTGAAGGACGATTTCGCCGCAAGTGGCGTCGTCGACGTCGGCCCGCTCGACGCGGCGCTCGGGCAGTGAGGCGCAAGGGCATGAACGCGCTCAACGATACCGCACCGGCGGCCGGGCTCGCAGCAGCCCGGACCGCCGCCGCCCGGCCGAAGCGGCAGAGATATTTCGCCATCCGCAAGCCGCTTGCGGCCCGGACGACGACAAGCCTCTCCGTCGCCTTCTTCCTTCTGATCCTGGCGGCATGGGCGCTCATATCCGGCACGGGGTTGGTGAGCGATTTCTTCCTGCCGCAGCCGATGCAGGTCGTTGCGACCGCATGGACAATGTATGTCCACAACGGCTTCCTGTGGGACATCGCCGTCAGCATATACCGCGTGCTCGTCGGCTTTTGCCTGGCCGCCGCCATCGCGGTTCCGCTCGGCCTGCTGATGGGCTCGGTGCAGTTCTTCCGTTCGCTGCTGGAGCCGTGCCTGGCGTTCACGCGCTACATGCCCGCCACCGCCTTCATCCCGCTCCTCGTGCTCTGGCTCGGGATCGACGACACGCAGAAGTTCTCGGTGATCTTCGTCGGCACCTTCTTCACCCTCTGCCTGATGGTCATGGTCAGCACGCTGTCTGTTCCCATCGCGCTCATCGAGGCGGCGATCATGCTCGGCGCGAAGCCCGGCCAGCTCATCTTCAAGGTGATCCTGCCGGCCGCCAAGCCGTCGATCTTCAACGATCTCAGGATCGTGCTCGGCTGGGCCTGGACCTATATCGTGATCGCGGAAATCGTCGCGGCCTCCAGCGGCGTCGGCTATGTCATCCTCAATGCCTCCCGCTTCATGGATACCGCCACGATCTTCGTCGGCATCCTGTCGATCGGCTGCATCGGCCTGATCAGCGACCTGCTGTTCAATCTGGGCGCCCGCTATCTCTTCCCCTATCTGCAGCGCGCAAGAAGCTGAGGTCCGACATGCCGAATGCCATCGACATCCATCAGGTCACCAAGACCTTCGGGGAGGGCGCGACCATGGTCACCGCCCTCGAAAAGGTCTCCCTGACGATCCGGGACGGCGAATTCGTCGTCTTCCTCGGCCCTTCCGGCTGCGGCAAGTCTACGCTCCTGCGCATGATCGCCGGCCTCAGCGCGGTGAGCGAAGGGGGCATCAGCGTCGGCGGGCGGCCGGTCGAGGGGCGCGATCCGTCCGTCGGCATGGTGTTCCAGTCCTATACGTCCTTTCCCTGGCTGAGCGTCGCGGAGAATATCGGCTTCGGCCTCGATCTTGCGAAGGCAGGCAAGGCGCGGCGGGACGAGAAGGTGGCGACGATGCTCGAGAAGGTATCGCTCGGCAAGTTCGCCGGATCCTATCCCTCGCAACTGTCGGGCGGCATGCAGCAGCGTGTCGCGATCGCAAGGGCCCTTGCGGTCGATCCGCGCATCCTCCTGATGGATGAGCCCTTCGGGGCGCTCGACGCCCTGACGCGGGTGGAGATGCAGACGCTGCTTCTCGACCTGTGCGCCGAGGACAGGAAGACCGTGGTCTTCGTGACGCACGATATCGACGAGGCGATGCTGCTTGCCGACCGCATCGTCGTCTTCTCGCCGCATCCGGGACGGATCGCGGAGATCATCGACGTGGATATTCCACACCCGCGCAGCATCGAGCAGACCGAGCGCGAGGATTTCACGCATCTGCGCCATCGGTTGCGAAAATTGCTGTTTGCGATGGCGAAGCGGGCAGCTTGATCGTTGGTTGTTCCCTGCCTTTGACCATCTTTGCCATTGGGGCGTGATCCACCCGCATTTTCAAACGAGTGATATATCATTCGATCGTCAGGCTTCGGCGGGTCACGCTCAGATAGGCAAGAGGGGCAAGCGGGCGATACCCTTCGCCCGCAGCCTCCAAGATAGGCGATCGCAATCGATTCACTGATTCCGGACGGGCGCTAGCCGCTGATCGCCTTGACCTCCAGGAAGTCCTCCAGCCCCCATTTGCCGCCTTCCCGGCCATTGCCGGACTGCTTGAAGCCGCCGAAGGGGCTTCCGGCGGGGCGGCTCCGGCCGTTGATCTGCACCATGCCGGCGCGGATGCGGCGGGCGACGCGCCGGGCCTTTTCCGGGTCACCGGTCTGGACGTAGCCGGACAGGCCATAGGGCGTGTCGTTGGCGATGCCGATGGCCTCGTCCTCGCTGTCGAAGGGGATCATGACCAGCACCGGCCCGAAAATCTCCTCCTGGGCGATCGTCATCCCGTTATGGACGTCGGCGAAGACCGTCGGGCGGACGAAATAGCCGCGCTCCAGCCCCTCCGGCCGGCCGAGCCCGCCGGCCACGAGCCTCGCGCCCTCGGCGATGCCGGCCTCGATCAGCGTCTGCACCTTGTGGAACTGCGCCTCGGAGACGAGCGGGCCGATATGGCTGCCGTCCTTCGCGGGATCGTCGACGGCATAGCCTTCGGCGATCCCGGCCGCGAGCCTCACCGCCTCGTCATAGACCGGCCGCTCCACGAGCATGCGCGTCGGCGCGTTGCAGGACTGGCCGGTGTTCTGGAAGCAATGGGCAAGGCCGCGGCCGATGGCGTCCTCGAGGTCGGCATCGGCGAAGACGAGGTTGGGGGACTTGCCGCCGAGCTCCAGCGAGACCCGCTTGATGTTCGCCGCCGCTGCCCGCGACACGGCCATGCCGGCGCGCGTCGAACCGGTGAACGACATCATGTCCACGTCGGGATGGGCGGAAAGCGCCTCGCCGACGACATGGCCCTCGCCGTTCACGAGGTTGAAGACGCCGGCCGGCAGCCCCGCCTCGTCGACGATCTGCGCGAACAGCATCGCCGACATCGGGGCGATCTCGGACGGCTTCAGGATGACGGTGCAGCCGGCGGCGATCGCCGGGATCACCTTCAGGGCGATCTGGTTCATCGGCCAGTTCCAGGGCGTGATCAGCCCGCAGACGCCGATGGGCTCGTAGACGATCCTTTCCTGCGGGTTCGCCTCGTCGAGCGGATGCTCGAAGGCGAAGGACCGCAGCGTCCTGACGAACGCCTCCATGTGGAAGAGGCCGGCGGCCGCCTGCGCGTCGCGCGCCAGCCGGATCGGGGCGCCCATCTCCTTCGAGATGGTCTCGGCCATTTCCTCGCTGCGCGCCCGGTAGATCGAGACGATCCTCTCGATCGCGGCAAGGCGCTCCTCCCGCGTCGTGCGGCTCCAGGTCTCGAAAGCCTTGCGGGCCGCCGCCACCGCCTTGTCGATATCGGCGGCGGAGCCGGCCGAGATCGTGGCATAGGCTTCCTCCGTCGCGGGGTTGATCACCGGCAGCGGCCTTGCCGCCTCGGGCGCGACCCATTTGCCGTCGATGTAGAAATCCGTCCTGTCGATCATGGCCTTCGTCCTTCGTGTGGCATCAATATTCGGTTTCCGACCGCACCCTACGCAGGAGTTCCTGCGCGGTGAAGAGGTCGAGATGGGCGCCGCCCGCATTCTTGAACAGCGTGATCTCGCCGGCGGACCGCCTCCCCTCTTCCGAGCCGCGGCACAGGTCGAACAGGTCCGCCCGGATGCTCGCCCAGGTCATCAGGCCCTTTTCGACCGGCTGGAGGAAGTCGCCGCAATCGCGGCAGAGATCGCGCGTATCGGCAAAGAGCGTGGCGCGGCGAATGACGTCGTCGTCGGATTCGCGCATGTCGGGCCGCCAGCCGCCGATGAGGTCGACATGGCATCCCTCCTTCAGGAGCGCGCCCTTGACGAGCGGCGTCGTTGCCATGGTGGCGCTCGAGACGATGTCGGCCAGCGGCAGGACGGCGTCGGGATCGTCCACGGCCTCTATCCGCACGCCGTCCATGCGCATGCCGGCCGCGACCTGCCGGGCCTTGTCGGCGGTGCGGTTCCAGATCCAGACATGCCGGATCGCCGGTCGCACGCTGACGATGGCTTCGACGACATGGGGAACGAGCGCGCCCGCGCCGAAGACGAGCAGCGTGGCGGCGTCCGGCCCTGCGAGGAGGTCCACCCCGAGGGCGGAATCGGCGGCGGTCTTGCGCAGCGTCAGCGCGGTTCCGTCGGCGACCAGGGCCGGCGCGCCGGTCACGCCGTCGAAGGCGACATAGAGGCCCTGGTTGGCGGGATGCGGCGGCGTCGCCTGCGGATTGCCGGGGAAGATGCTGACGAGCTTGGCCCCCAGCATCTCCCCGCGGCTCCAGGCCGGCAGCATGATGAGCCCGCGGCCGCCGTCCGGCGCGCCGGGCTCGCCCATATAGAGCTCGCCGGCATCGGGCATGGCGCCGAGATGGGCCTTGCGAAGCGCCGCGACGAGCGCCGGATAATCGAGAAGGCGATGAACGTCGTGACCGTCGACTAGGCGCATGGCTCCCCCACTCCGAAATCTTGCGCGACCTGCGCGCGGTAGCGCCGGACCTGCGCGCCGACCTCTGCGGGCGACCAGCCCATGACGTCGCTGACGCCCTCGGCCACCGCCTCGGCAACGTCGAGCCCCATGCCCTCCGACCAGCCGATGGGAAAGCGGCGGAACATCAGGTCGTCGAGATTGACGACCTGTTCGTGCGCGGCGGAGAACCGCAGGTGATCCAGAGGGATCGCCTCTCCGCCTGTGGAGATGCCGGCGCCGGCCGCCTGCGGGAACTGCCGGGCGGCATGGGAGATCGCCCGCGCGGGGCCGCTCGGCGCCATCCGGCCGGAGAGCGCCTTCGCGATGCTCGCGCCGGCATGGCGGTGCGTCATGATGAGCCCGCCGGTATAGACGAAATAACCGGGCGCGCCGTGCTGCGCCATGTCGTGCAGCAGCACCGCCTCGCAGCCGTCCGGGTAGCCGGCGCGGGCCGTGCGCGGGCGCACCCCGGCCCAGCTGTAGAGCACGTCCTTGCGGCTCAGCGTGATATCCGGGAAGACCGAGTTGAAATCCTCGAGGAGCCCCCGGATGGTCGCCTCATCGGCCCTGAAGCCGGCGGCTTCGGGCTCGTGCGGCTCGTCGCGCGGGCCGAAATAGTGGAGGTCCCGCCAGGGAATGACATAGAAGGGATCGCCGTTCGGCAATGCCGTCTCGATGGCGATGCCGCGGAATTCCGGCGGCAGGCGGACCACGACATTCGTTCCCTTGAGGCCCTGGTTGATTTTCGGCACCGGCAGGCCAGAGGCCGCGGCGATGGCATCGACCCAGGCTCCGGCGGCGTTGACGACGGCGCGCGCCTCCAGCGTCTCGCGGGCCTGCGTGCGCCTGTCCAGGAGTTCCAGCCGCCAGCGGCCGTCCGGCTGACGGCGAACGGACGTGACCTCGGTATAGTTGCGGGTGACGGCGCCAAGGTCGCGGGCATTCAGCACGGTATCGACGCATATGCGCTCGGGCCAGTCGAACTGGTATTCGGTGAAGCGGATGACGCCGGAAAGGTCCTGCCGGTCGCGCAGATGCGAAAGCGCCGGCATCGCCGCGATCTCCCGCGCCGACATCGGCTTGAAATCGAGCGGTACCCCGCCGGGATCGAGCGCGCGCAGCAGGGCAAAGCCGAGACGGGCCTTCCAGAGCGGAATGCCCTCGCGTAGGTAGAGCGGCATGTAGAAGCCGATCGCCCTCGCCCGCGCGGGCGTTGCCCTGACGAAGCCGGAGCGGTCGCGCATCGCGCGCCGCGCCAGCTCCATATGCTCGATGGCCATGCGGGGGTTTCGCAGGAAATTCCAGATCGACCGTCCCGGAGAGAAATAGGTCAGCCCGCAATGCTGGAGCCGGCTGGAACGGCTCGACGTTCCCCCGGCGAAATCCGCGCGTTCGAGCAGGACCGTGGAGAAGCCCGCGGCGGCGAGATGGTTTACGGCGCTCGCCCCGGTGATGCCGCCGCCGATGACCGCGACGTCGAACGGCACGGTTTGCGGCTCGCCCATCACAGCACCATGCCCCATCACAGCACCATGCAGAGACGCATCGCGTCGTAGATCGAGGCATGGACGTTCCGGCTGGCGACGGCGTCGCCGATCCGGTGCAGTTCGAAGGTGCCGGCGCCGCCCTGCCGCGGCTGCGGCGTGCCGGCGAGCAATGCTTCGAGGTCCGTCACGCCTTCGTTGACCGATCGATCCTTGAGGTCGTGGAACACCTCGTCGAGCGGCATGGTGCCCCGCTCGACGACCACCTGCGAGGCGGTCATGTCGAGAAGATCGCCCGTCAGTTCGTGGCGGAAGGTGGCGGTCAGCGCGTTGGCGCCGTTGCGGCTCACCCTGACGAGGTGATGATCCATCGTCGCGGTGATACCGCTCTCGTGGAACTGCTTGCGATAGACGGCGCGCGTCGAATATTCGACCTCCTGCGCCAGGCTGTCGTCGATGGTCACGAGATGCACGTTGCAGCCCTGTTCCTTCAGGTGCAGCGTCGTGGAAATTCCCTCGTGCCGGCCGGTTCCGTCATAGACGATGATGTCGCTCGAGCGCTCGGTCGTCGCGCTGAGGACGTCCCAGACGGTCTGGCAATGCTCCGCGCCGTCGAGCCAGTCGACATCCGGCAGGCCGCCCGTCGCGACAATGACGACATCGGGGTTTTCGGCGAGCACGTCCTCCGCGGTCGCATAGGTGTCGCAGCGCATCTCCACGCCGAGCCGGGCGAGTTCGGCGGTCCGCCAGTCGATGATGCCGATCAGGTCGCGGCGCTGGCGGGCGCGGCAGGCGAGAAGCAGTTGCCCGCCCGGCTGGCTTCCGGCCTCGAACAGCAGGACCTCATGGCCGCGCTCGGCCGAGACGCGCGCCGCCTCCAGCCCCGCCGGCCCGCCGCCGACGACCACCACCCGGCGCTTTCGCGCGGCGGGAGCGATGATCTGCGGCATCGTGGTCTCCCGCCCGGAGGCGGGATTGTGGATGCAGTTCACCTTCTTGTGCATGCAATAGGACGCGCCGACGCAGGGCCGTATCCGGTCCTCCTCGCCGCGCATGATCTTGTTGACGATCTGGGGATCGGCCATGTGCGCGCGGGTCATCGCCACCATGTCGAGCAGGCCGTCGCGGATCGCGTGGCGCGCGGTGGCGATATCCGTGATGCGCGCGGCGTGGAAAACCGGCAGATTCGTATGCCGGCGGAACGCGCCGACCCGCGACAGGAACGGCGCCAGCGGCTGGGACATGCCCGGCATGTTGTGCTCGGCGAGCGCGATGACGGTATCCATCCGGCCGAAGATGCAGTTGAAGACGTCCACCAGTCCCTCGCGCTCGAAGATCGCCGCGATCTCCAGACAGTCTTCGAAGCTGAGGCCGTCCTCGCTGGCCTCGTCTATGACGAAGCGCATGCTGACGATCATCTCGTCGCCGAGCCGGCGCCGGATCTCCTCGTGGACCATGAGGCCGAAGCGCACGCGGTTCTCCACCGAGCCGCCGAAGCGGTCGGAGCGGAAATTGGTGCGCGGGGAAAAGAACTGGCCGATGAGGTGACCGCCGGTCAGCGTCTCGACGCCGTCGAGGCCGCTCTCGCGGCATCGCTCGGCGGCCGCGCCATAGGCCTTGACGATCCGCCGGATGTCATGCTCGTCCATTTCTCGCGAGAATGCCCGGTGCTGCGTCTCGCGCGAGCGGGAGGGGGCGAGCGCCGGCAGCCAGTTGAGGGTGGTGGCATCCGCCCGGCGGCCGAGATGCGAGATCTGGCACATCAGCGCGGCGCCATGTGCGTGGATGCGCTGCGAGAACGCCTGGAGGTGGGGGATTACGGCATCCGTCGCGAGGTTGAGCTGGCCGCCATTGCCCCAGCTCGAATCCACGTCCACCATCGAGGAGCCGCCGAAGCTGGTCAGCGCAAGCCCGCCCTTGGCCTTTTCCTCATGGTAGCGCTGGTAGCGCTCCATCGGCATTCCGCCATCGTCGAGGAAGGACGCGTGGCTGGTGCTCATGATGCGGTTGCGCAGGGTGAGCCCCTTGATGCGCAGCGGCTGGAGCAGCGGGTCCTTGCTGGCGGTAGCGGCTGCGGGCGAGGCGTGGGTTGCGGCCATCGTAATATCCCCGAGAAGGAACGAGGGCGCCGGGCGGGCGCCCGGCGCGACTGCATGCGGCGGGCGCCCTACCAGCGCCCTTCCGCCTTGAGCTCGTCCTGCACGCGGACGATGCTGCCGCGCAGGATGGCCATCATGTCGTCGATCTGCTCGCGCGTGATGATCAGCGCCGGCGACAGGACGCACATGCTGCCGATGGGCCGGACGATGAGGCCGCCTTCGTAGCAGTAGCGGTCGACGCGCAGCGCCACCTCCTTGTCGAAGTCCGTCGCCTCCTCGGCATCGGGGTCCGTGACACATTCGACGCAGGCGACGAGGCCCGTGCCGCGGGCATCGCCGATCAGGGGAAGCTCGCCGAGCTTGCGGATCTCTTCCTGGAAATAGGGCGCGATCTCGCGGACATGGGCGAGAAGGCCCTTCTCCTCGATGATGTCGATATTGGCCAGCGCCGCCGCGCAGCTCACCGGATGGCCGCTATAGGTATAGCCGTTGGTGTAGAAGCTGCCCCTGGCGTTCTCGCCGCTGACGCGGGCGAGGACGGCGTCGGAGATGACGAAGCCGCCGAGCGGGACATAGCCCGAGGTGACGCCCTTCGCGAAGGTGATGATATCGGGCACGATGTCGAACACCTCCTCGGAGGCGAACCAGTGGCCACAGCGGCCGAAGCCCGTCACCACCTCGTCCGAGATGTAGAGGATGTCGTGCCTGCGGCAGATTTCGAGGATGCGGCGGTGGTAGCCCTTCGGCGGGATGAGGATGCCGCCGGAGGCCAGCAGCGGTTCGGCCAGGAACGCGCCGACATTTTCCGGGCCGAGCGTCTCGACCCGTTCCTCGAATTCCGCCACCAGCATGTCGAGGAAGGCCTCTTCGCTCATGCCGCGCGGACGGCGGAAGACGTTGGGCGCGGAGATGAAGGAGACGTTGTCTAGCGCCAGGTCGAAGTTCGGCCGGTTGCCGGCCCGGCCGGAGCAGGCCGCCGTCAGGTGCGTGCTGCCGTGATAGCCGTCGATGCGGCAGATGATGGCCTTCTTGTCGGGGCGGCCGAGCACGTTGTTGTAGAACTGCATGAAGCGCAGGGCCGAATCCACCGCCGACGAGCCGCCGGTGGTGAAGAACACATGGTCGAGATCGCCCGGCGCGAAGGCGGCGATCCGCCGCGCGAGTTCCGATGCCGGCCCGTTGATCGAATACCAGGGGGAATTGTAGCAGATGCGCAGGGCCTGGGCGGCGATGGCGTCGGCGATCGGCTGGCTGTTGTAGCCGACCTGCGTGCACCACATGCCGCCGGGGCCATCGATCAGCGTGCGGCCGTGGCTGTCGCGGATATAGATGCCGTCGGCCGAGGTGAAGAGCGGCCGGCCGCCGGAGGTGCCCAGCTTCGACATCTCCTCGGCGGGACTGATCAGATGACGATGCGCCGCATCTTCGAGTTCGGCGACGTTCCACTGCGATCCGGTCTCGGCATACATGATGTTTTCCTATTCGATAGTTCGGGCCGGTATGGTGGTGCGCGGCCGCTGGCTTCGTCTTTACTTGTCGTCGTGCCCGGGCGCGGCGCGCCTAGGCCGGAACGGCCCGCCCGGCCTCGGCGAAGTCGGACGGGAAGAACGCGGAAAGAAAGGTGAGGCAGACCTGACGCGAGCGCTCGCGCATCTGCGGGCTGTTCTCGCCGGTCACGTGGCTGAAGATCCAGCAGCCGTCCGTAATGGCATAGAGCCCCCGGGCGATCGCCATGGCATCGACCGTGACCGCACGCTCGGCCGCAAGCTCGGTGACCAGGGTCACCATCGTGTCGAGCGAGCGGTATTTCAGCTCGCTGCACCGCTTCTTGTAGGCGGGAACGCGGGGCGCCTCCGCCCAGAACGCCATCCAGACGGCAAGGTGCTTGGTCTTGGCGACGCGCGGATCGAAATCCACGTCGATGAGGAGCCGCAGCCTTTCGGCCGGCGAGGCCGCCGCGGAGGCCATCGCGTCGAGCCAGATCTTCTCGTAGTTGCTGGCCAGCAGATCCAGTACGGCAAGGAGCAGGCGCTCCTTCGTCTTGAAGTGAAACGCGATCACCCCGTAGCTGCATCCGGCCTCGTCGGCGATGTCGTTGACCGTGATGCCCGAGAGCCCCCGGCGCGCCACGACACTGAGCGCCGCATCCAGAAGCTGCTGGCGCCGCACCGAACTTTGACTTGATATCTCTTTTATTTTTTTTGCCATGCATTTTTTCTTAATCGCCTAACCAACTGTCGTCAAATGGTTTTTTGAATCATAAAATTGATTGATCGATCAAAATCTTATTGACCAATCAATCTAGTGCAATAATAGTGATCCCGGATGGAGCGGTCAGCCGGCGTTTCCTTTGCAAGGGAGTGCGGAGATTGGCGGCATTGGCAGCTTGCCCGGCCCAGGCCGAAAAGTACCGGCGCCCGATGCCTGGCATCGAGGTCGTCCGCCGCATTGCCGCATCAGGCTTATCGTCAGAAAAAAGGGGAACGAGATGCAGGACAAGAAAGACCTTCCGCAGCAGGCCGGCTTTCCGTCGGCCACGCGCCGTCAATTCATCGGCGGGGTCGGCGCCCTGGTCCTCGGCGCGTCATTGCTGCCGGTGGGCATGCGCGCCGCCCATGCCGCGCCGAAGCAGGGCGGATCGGTGCGCTTCGCCATCAACGACGGCGCGCAGACGGACTCGCTCGATCCTGCCACCTGGCAGAACTCGTTCACGCAGGTCGTCTTCGGCGGCACGCTTTGCAACGCGCTGACCGAGCTTGCCGCCGACGGAACGGCTTCGCCCGACCTCGCGGAGAGCTTCTCGGCATCCGACGACCTCAAGGTCTGGACCTTCAAGCTGCGGCAGAACCTGCAGTTCCATGACGGCAAGCCGGTCACGGCGAACGACGTGATCCAATCCTTCCGCCATCACATGGGGCCGTCGTCGAGCTCGGCGGCGAAGGCGCTCGTCGAGGGGATCGCGGACATCAAGGACGGCGGCGACAATACGATCGTCTTCACCCTCACCGGCGGGAATGCGGATTTTCCCTACCTCGTCTCCGACTGCCACCTCGTCGTGCTGCCGGCCAAGGACGGCGGCGGGCTGGACTGGGCGCGCGGCGTCGCGACGGGCCCCTATATCATCGAGGATTCCCAGCCGGGCGTCAGCGTCCGGATGAAGCGCAACCCGAACTACCACAAGCCCGGCCAGCCCTATTTCGACACCGTCGAATTCGTCAACATCATCGATGTCGCGGCGCGCACCAACGCTCTCCTGACGGGTGAAATCGACTACATGGTCGATGCCGACATCAAGACGCTGAAGCTTCTGGAGCGCAACGCGGAGATCGAAATCTCGAAGGTCAGCGGCCTCAGGCACTTCAGCTTCAGCATGAACACCTCGGTCGCCCCCTTCGACAATCCCGACGTGCGGATGGCGATCAAATATGCGATCGACCGCGAGGACATTATCAACAAGGCCTTCCTCGGCAATGCCAAGGTGGCGAACGACAATCCCGTCGCCCCGCAGATCGCCTTCGCCGTCAATCCGGAACCGGTGCACAGCTACGATATCGAGAAGGCGAAGGAGCATTTGGCGAAGGCCGGCCTGACCAGCCTCACGCTCGACCTCTCCGTCGCCGAGACGGCGTTCCCTAACGCCATCGACGCCGCCCTCCTGTTCAAGGAGCACGCCGCCAAGGCCGGCATCGAGATCAACGTCATCCGCGAGGCCGACGACGGCTACTGGGACAATGTCTGGCAGCACAAACCCTTCGTCGGCGTTGACTGGCTGGGCAAGCCGACCTGCGATTCTCTCTTCACGACCACCTATGCCAGCAACGCGCCGTGGAACGACACGGCCTGGAAGAACGCACGCTTCGACGAGCTTCTGGTGCTCGGGCGGGCCGAGCCGGACACGGCCAAGCGCCAGACGATCTATGCCGAGATGCAGCAATTGCTGCACGACGACGGCGGCGCGCTCGTCATCGCCTATGCGCTGTTCATCGACGCCATGTCGAAGAAGATCGGCCACGGGCCGATCGGCAACATGCTGCAATGCGACAACTTCCGGATGGCCGAAAGGTGGTGGCTGGCCTGAGGCCATCCGGCATGCCCTGACCATCGTCGGTCGCCGCCCCTTCGGGGGGCGGTGACGCGCAGCTTCACCGGAAGGTCGTCCATTGCATCCAGGCATCCTGTCAAATCCACTGTTCAGAACGATCCTCGCCCGGCTTGGCTCGGGTTTCGTGACGCTGTTCGTCGTGTCGCTCATCATTTTCGCCGCCATCGCCGTCCTGCCCGGCGATTTCGCGAAGACGACGCTCGGGCGCGCCGCGACACCGGAAACGGTCGCGAACTTCCAGAAGGCGCTGGGGCTCGACCAGCCGGCCATCCAGCGCTACGCGACCTGGATCGGCGGGGCGATCACCGGCGATCTCGGCCTGTCGTTCTCCTCGGGAAGCGGAACGCCGCGCACCGTGACGGGCATCATCGGCCCGCGCCTGGAAAATACCCTGTTCCTCGCCGGCATCACCGCGCTCTTCGCCGTGCCCATCGCGCTGACGCTCGGCATCGTCGCGGCCATCCGGCGCAACAGCTGGCTGGACAAGGCGCTCAACGCGGCGACGCTCGCCAGCATCTCCTTTCCGGAATTCTTCGTCGCCTATGTCCTGATGCTGCTTCTGGCCGTCAAGATCCCCGTCTTCTACTCGCTCGCCCGCATCACGCCCGACATGGGCGCGGTCGAGATATTCCAGCGCATCGCGCTGCCGGTCCTCACGCTCAGCTTCGGCATCATCGCCCATATGATGCGCATGACGCGGGCCGCCATCATCGGCCTGCTCGCCCATCCCTATATCGAGATGGCGAAGCTCAAGGGCGTTCCGCCGTGGCGCATCGTCCTGCGGCACGCGCTGCCCAACGCCTGGGCGCCGATCGCGGCGGTCGTGGCGTTCAACCTCGCCTATCTCATCGTCGGCGTCGTCGTGGTCGAGGTCGTCTTCGTCTATCCCGGCATAGGCCAGGCGATGGTCGATGCCGTGCGCACGCGCGACATCCCCGTGGTGCAGGGCTGCGCCCTGATCTTCGCGGCCTCCTACATCCTGCTCAATCTCCTGGCCGACATCATCGCGATCGCGACCAATCCCCGGCTGGCGCATCCGCGATGAGGGACCCGATGCAGACAAGCCAAACATCCCCGCCCGTCCGCATCGTCCGCTACCGGCGCTCCCGCATGGAATGGCTGCGCGCCGGGCTGAGAAAGGCATCCTGGACCACCTGGCTCGGCCTTGCCGTCATCCTGCTCTATGCCGTCCTTGCGATCTTCGCGCCGCTGCTTGCGCCCTATGGCGAGGCGGACGTCGTGTCGAACGAGCCGTTTTCGGCCTGGAGCCTGGCGTTTCCGCTCGGCACCGACCAGCTCGGCCGCGACGTGCTGAGCCGCCTCATCTACGGCGCGCGCAACTCCGTCGGCATCGCCTTCGTCACCACCGCCATCGCCTTCCTGCTCGGCGGGACGCTCGGCATCCTGTCCGCCATATCGCCGGCCTGGCTCGATCATCTCCTGTCGGGCCTTGCCGATACGCTGATGGCCATTCCTCAGCTCATCTTCGCGCTCATCCTGCTGGCGCTGTTCGGCTCGTCCATCCCGAGCATCATCCTGATCATCGCCGTCCTGAACGCCACGCAGATCTTCCGCCTCGCGCGTTCCTCGGCCCGCAACGTCGCGGCCATGGAGTTCATCGAGGTCGCCAGCCTTCGCGGCGAAGGGACGGCCTGGGTCATCGTCCGCGAGATCCTGCCGAACATCCTTCCCATGCTGATCGCCGAATTCGGGCTTCGCTTCTGCTTCGTCTTCCTCACCATCTCGGCGCTTTCCTTCCTCGGCCTCGGCATCCAGCCGCCCTCGGCCGACTGGGGCACCATGGTCCGGGAAAGCGCGACCTTCATCAGCTATGGCGACATCACGCCGCTCCTGCCGGCCGCGGCCATCGCCCTCCTGACGATCAGCATCAATTTCGTCGTCGACTGGTTCCTCGACATTGCAAGCGGACTGCGCAATGACCAATAACCCCGCCGCCGACGGCCGCCGCAGCGGCGAGACCCTGCTGGATATCCGCAACCTCACCATAGAGGCCGAGCGCGACGGGGCATGGCAGCCGATCGTCCGGGACATCAGCCTCAGCCTCAAGCGCGGCGAGGTGCTCGGCATCATCGGGGAATCGGGCGCCGGAAAATCGACGCTCGGGCTTTCCGCCCTCGGCTTCGCGCGCTCCGGCTGCCGCTTTTCTGCCGGCAGCGTCGTCTTCGACGGGCGCGACCTCCTCAAGGAGAGCGAGGAATACCGGCGGCAGCTTCGCGGCAACCGGATCGCCTATGTGGCGCAAAGCGCGGCCGCCTCCTTCAACCCGGCGCACAGGCTGATCGACCAGACGATCGAATGCGCGATGCGGGAGGGGCTGACCTCGCGCGCCGCCGCCATCGGCAATGCAAAGGACCTCTATGCGCAGATGCAGCTTCCGGACCCGGACAGCATCGGCACGCGCTTCCCGCACCAGGTTTCTGGCGGCCAGCTGCAGCGCGCGATGACCGCCATGGCGATGACCTGCCGGCCGGACCTCATCGTCTTCGACGAGCCGACGACGGCGCTCGACGTGACGACGCAGGTGGAGGTCCTCGCCTCGATCCGCCGGATCGTCGAGGAGCACCACACGGCCGCCCTCTACATCACCCACGACCTTGCCGTGGTGGCGCAGATGGCGCACCGGATCATGGTGCTGCGCCATGGCGGACTGGTGGAAGAGGCGGATACGCAAACCATGCTCTCGGCGCCGAAGCAGCCCTATACGCGCTCGCTCTGGGCCGTGCGCACCATGGAGAAGCAGGCCGAGCCGCCCGCCGCGCCGATGCTCGAGATATCCGGCATCGAGGCCCATTACGGCGCGTTCAAGGTGCTCGACGACATCTCCGTCACGCTGCCGGCCGGCCGGACCGTCGCCGTCGTCGGGGAATCGGGCTCGGGGAAATCGACGCTCGCCCGCGTCATAGCGGGCCTGCTCCCGCAGACCGCGGGCAGCGTGAGCCTGAACGGAACCGCGCTTGCGCCTTCCCTCAAGCAGCGCAGCCGCGACCAGCTGCGCCGCATCCAGATGATCTACCAGTCGGCCGATACCTCGCTCAATCCGCGGCAGACCGTGCTCGATCTCGTCGGCCGGCCGCTGGCGTTCCATCTCGGCCTGCGCGGGCGCGCCCGGGATCTTCGCGTCGCCGAGTTGCTCGACATGGTTGAATTGTCCGACCGCCATATCGTCAGCTTTCCCTCCGAGCTTTCGGGCGGGCAGAAGCAGCGCGTCTCCATCGCCCGGGCGATCGCGGCCGATCCCGACGTCTTCATCTGCGACGAGATCACCTCGGCGCTCGACCAGCTGGTGCAGGAGCAGATCCTCAAGCTGATCCTCAAGCTCCAGAAGGAGATGAACAAGTCCTACCTCTTCATCACCCACGACATCGCCACCGTGAACGCCATCGCGGATCATGTCGTGGTGATGCATCGGGGCCGGATCGTGCAGCAGGGGCCGAAGGCCTCGGTCATGTCCGCTCCCGATCATCCCTATACGCGCCAGCTTCTCTCCGCGGTGCCGCAGATGGATGCGGGATGGCTCGACGCGGCCATCGCCGGCAGCCGGGCGGCGAACGGCCGCTAGCGACGGCACGGGCAGGAGCGAGGCGCGCCTCGAAAGAAATCCACAGTGAAAAAAGGGGAATGAAAATGAAGACCGTCACTGCCGCCCTCGTTTGCGCCGCGCTGGCCATCGGCCTTCAGGCCGCCGGGCCGGCCGCCGCGCAGGATTCCGACTGGAAGGAAATCCACATCGCGACGGAAGGCGCCTATCCGCCCTTCAACTTCGTCGATGCCGCCGGCAAGCTTCAGGGCTTCGACGTCGATATCGCCAATGCGCTCTGCGCCGAGATGAAGGCGACATGCACCATCGTCGCGCAGGACTGGGACGGCATCATTCCCGGGCTGAAGGCGAGGAAATTCGACGCCATCGTCGCCTCCATGTCGATCACGGAGGAGCGGCTGAAGGAAATCGACTTCTCCAAAAAATACTACAGCTCCAAGCTCTCCGTCATGACGAAGGCCGACAGCGGGATAGAGGACATCAGGCCGGAAAGCTTCGAGGGCAAGACGATCGGCGCCCAGTCCTCAACGCCGCAGGCCGAGCAGGCCGAAGCGCTGTTCGGCAAGCATGGCGCCACGGTGAAGCTCTACCCGTCGCAGGACGAGGCCGACATGGACCTCGTGAACGGCCGGCTGGACGGGATCGTCGCCGACAAGTTCTACCTCGCCGCCTGGATGAAAACCAACGGCAACGGCTGCTGCAAGCTCGTCGGCGACCTTGCCGAGGGCCAGACGGAGATCGGCGTCGGCCTGCGCAAGGAGGACAAGGCGCTGAAGCAGAAATTCGACGCCGCGATGGACGCCATCGTCGCGAACGGCACCTACAAGGCCATCGTCGCGAAATATTTCGATTTCGACATCTACTGAGCGGATGGAGCACCCCGGATATCGGGCCGCCACCTTGCTCGTGGCGGCTGTCCGTGGCTACTCCGTGTTGGAACGTTTTACCAGCCAGCGAACTGCGCGATTTCCTCGTTCGAGACGGCAGAAAGTTCACTGAAAGCCCTGTCCAGGAGGTCAAGAGCCTTGTGGATGTCGGCTTCCGTTATCGTCAGGGGCGGTGTGAACTCCAGCACATTGCCGTTCATGCCGACATAATAGACGACGAGACCGAGCTGGTAGGCGCGGTAGATGAGCTTTGCCGTCTCGGCTCTTGCCGGTTCGCGGCTCTGCCGGTCGCATACGAGTTCCATGCCGCAGGCAAGTCCGCGGCCGCGGATGTCGCCGATCAGCGGATGCCGTTTTGCGAGTTCCGACAGACCATCACGCAGGAGCCTGCCCTTCCGCTCGGCCATAGCGGGGAGGTCGTCCCGGTCGATCGTTTCCAGCACGGCAAGGCCGGCAGCGGCGGAGATCGGGTTACCGTGCAAGGTCTGCATGGCAAATGCGCTCGCGCAGTCGAGGATCTCGGCCGGTGCGATGACCGCCGAGAGCGGTAGCCCGCCGCCAAGCCCTTTGCCCAGCACCAGGATATCGGGAACGAAGCCCTCATGCTCGAAGCAGTGCAGGTGGCCGCTGCGGGCAAGGCCCACCTTCACCTCGTCGCAGACGACGAGAATGCCATGGGCGCGGCAGATATCGGCGAACTTGCGCAGAAAGCCGTCAGGCGGAACGATCAGCCCGCCGTCCGACTGGATCGGTTCGATAAAGGCCGCACCGATCGAGCCGGCCGGAACCGCAGCCAGCTTTTCCTTGAGAAGCGTGAGGATGGCATCGCCCGTCGGATCGTTCCGATAGGGGCGATAGGGATCGGGGTAGGGCAGAAGGATCAGCCCGTCCGCTTTGGTCGCGTCGGCCTGAACGCTGTGGCCGGAAAAAGCCATCGAACCGACCGTGCAGCCGTGATAGGCGCCGGCGAAGGCGATGACGCCGCTGCGGCCGGTTGCCTTCACGATCGCCCGATAGGCGGCTTCGTTGGCATCCGAGCCGGAATGGCCGAACCAGACCTTGTGCGTTCCCGCGCCGGGAAAGCTGGCCAGCAGCCTTTCGGCCAGGGTCACGGCCGGTGCGTTGGACGCCGAAAGGATGCTTGCGCCGGCCGGATTGGCGGCAGCGGCGGAAACCGCGGCGACGATGGCCGGGTGGCCGTAGCCGAGGCTCGCCGCGCCCCAGGCGCCGGAAAGGTCGATCAGCTCACGCCCGTTCTCTTCGACAAGGCGGGCGCCTCGGCCGCCCGAGATGGCAAGCGGGAAGAAGCGCAGCTTCTGCAGGTTGCCGATGGCCGCACCGTCGCGATCGTAAAGCGCCTTCGTCATCCAGCGTGCTCCTTCAGTGCTCCGGCAAGGCAGCGGGTGAGGCGTTCGCCCCATTCCTGGACACCGGCGAGCGTGTCGATCAGGTCGTGCCGCACCTCTATGAGCGCGCCGGCAAGACCGCGGGCGTCCGCATGGACGGGCACCGTGTAGTCCTCGTCGGGATGGATGTTGTAGGGCTCGTTGTCGCCGATGGTCAGTGCGGCATCGGTCTGCAATCCGCCGATCAGCGTCCGGCCGAAATCCGTCGCCTTGCCGTAGAGGATGCCGGCATGCCACGGCCGCTGCCTGCCGAAATAGACTGGCGTGAAGGAATGGATGCCGACGACGATCGGGCGCTTGCCCTCTTCCTGCAGGCGGTCCAGCCGGTGCGCGACGGCCTCGGCGTAGGGGGTGAACAGCGTGTCGATGCGCTGCTGCCTCTCGGCATCCGTCAGGTCGCGGTTGCCGGGGATCTCCGTCGTCTCGCTCACTTCGGGGATCGCCGAGGACACGTGAAGCGGGCGGTTGCAGTCGATGACGAGGCGGGAGTAGTTGGTCATGAACAGCGGCGCGTCCAGCGTGCGGCTGAGATGCTGCGACAATGCGCTGACGCCGATGTCCCAGGCGATATGGCGCCGCCGCTCGGCCTCGGGCAGGCCGAGGTCGCCGAGCGCTCGCGGGATGCGGTTGGACGCGTGCTCGCAGAGCAGGAGATAGGGCGAGGTCCCGTCCGGATTGAGCACGGCATAGGGCGGCGGCTCGTCGATGGCGAGCAGCGGCAGGGCGGGATCGTGCCGCAATCGGCTCTCCTGCCGGGGGATGACCTTGGACGATGTCATGATCTTTCCACCGCTTAATAGACGGCCGCGTAGCGCGCGCAGAGCGCTTCGGGCGAAAGCCCCTCGACAATCTCGATCTCCTTGCGCTTCATGGCGAAATAGCAGTCGAGGAAATCCTTCGGGAACCAGCCGGTCACCACCTTGTCGGCGGCGAGCGTGTCGAGCGCTTCGGCAAGGCTCGACGGCAGGCGGCGGATGCCGAGCCTTTCCTGTTCCTCCGGCGGGAAGTCGGACGGGTCTGAATTGATCAGCGGTGGCTGCTCGAGCCCCTGCCGGATGCCTTCGAGGCCGGCGCGCAGCACGACGGCGAGCGACAGATGCGGGCTCGCGCAGGCGTCGGCGGCGCGGTATTCCATGTTGAACTGCTTTGCCGGGTTGCTGCCGGGCAGGTCCAGCGTCGGGCAGATGCGCAAGGTCGCCTCGCGGTTCTTCTCGCCAAGGCAGGTATAGGCCGCGCTCCAGTGATGCGGCACGAGGCGCATGTAGGAGAGAACCGAGGGCGCGGTGAAGGCGACGAGCGCCGGCAGGTGCTTGATGACGCCGGCCGCGAAAGAGCCGGCAACCTTGGAAAGCCGGCCGGGGCGCGCGGCGTCGAAGGTCACGGGGTTGCCGTCGAGGTCGGTGAAGCTGACATGCAGGTGCACGCCGTTGCCGACCCCGTCGGCCTCCGTCTTCGGCGCGAAGCTGGCATGCCAGCCGAAGAGGGCGGCGACTTCCCTTGTGACGGCGCGGATCGTCGCGCCGCGGTCGGCGGCGACGAGCGCCGGGGCAGGGCGGCAGGTCACCTCGAACTGGTCCTTGCCGTATTCCGGCAGGAACATTTCCGGCTCCGCGCCGGCTTCCCTGAGCGCCGTCATCAGCAGCGAGCCGAAGGGCTCGGCGCGGCGCTGGGCGCGAAGACCGAAGGAGGGGGCGGCGGGCCAGTCGGCGCCTATGATCTGGAATTCCTGCTCGACGGCGCTGACGACCCTGAGCCCGGCCTCCTTCTCGAAATCGGCGAGTGTCTTCTTCAGGAAGCCGCGCACGCAGCACTCCCACGGATCGCCCTTCAGGTCGGTGATGTCGGCATGGTAGAAATGCAGCGGCGTCTCGTCCGGCAGGCAGGTGACGCGCGCCTTGCTGGTGGGGTCCGCCATGAGGCGAAGGTCCCCGGCCGAACCCCAGGGGTTCGGGTCGGCGATGAGGTCGAAGGGCGTCAGCGCCAGGTTGGCCGGCACCCAGCCGACGCCCTTGCGCAGATAGTCTTCGATCTCGGCGGCGGCGAAGCTGCGCCCGCGCGTGATGCCGGCAATGTCCGTGGTGACGAAGGTCGCCAGTTCCGTGAGGCCGGAGAGCGCCTTGCCGTTGCTGCTGTCGTTCATGCTGTTCCCCTTCTTGAAGCGGTCAGGCCCGGCCGAGCCCTTCGAGGCGGCTGACGACGGTGGCGGTGTCGGTGATCCAGCAATAGCCGGAATAGGCGCGCAGCGCGGCTTCGTGGCGCTCCTGGCTGTAGGTGGCGCAGGCGTCATCCACCACGGTCACCAGATAACCGCGGTCGGCGGCATCGCGCACGGCCATGTCGACGCACTGGTCGGTGATGACGCCGGCGATGATCAGATAGCGCGTGTTGAGGTTGCGCAGCACGTAGTCGATGTTGGTCGAATTGAAGACGCCGGAGGAGGTCTTCGGCAGCACGATCTCGTTGTCGACGGGCGCGAGCGCCGGGATCACCTGGCCTTCGGGCGAACCCTTCGGCACATGCATGTCGGAAAGCTTATGGTCGAGCGAGCGGTCGCGGCCGTCCAGCGTCAGGCTTTCGATGATGGTGTGCAGCACGTTGCAGCCGGCCTTGCGGCCCGCTTCGAGAATGCGAACCTGGTTCGGGATGACCATCTCGCGCAGGCGCCGGTGGTAGTAGCTGTCCGCGTCCTGCGGATGGGTCGGGTCGAGGTTCGGCTCGCACCAGATGCGCTGCATGTCGACATAGAGCAGGGCTGTCATGCCGGGCTCGTAGGCGCTGTCGCGCCGCAGCAGGTCTTTGCCGTATTGCACTTCAATCGCAGTCATGTCTGTCCTCCAATTCGTAATCGTTCAGGCGCCGCCCTCGACGGGCGTGCCATAGGCGTCCTCGGTGATGCCGTAGCTGCGGCGCAGCTCCTCCATCCGCTCGATGCGCCCGCGCGACTGGGTGGCGAGGCGCGCGGTGAGGCCGGCGACCAGTGCCTCTGTCTGCGCGATAGCGGGCACCATCGTGTCATAGGGCGACACCGTGTCGACCGGCGCCATCAGCGTGACGGCGGCGAATTCGGCGATGGGCGAGACCCAGCGGTCGGTGAAAAGCACGATCTTCGCGCCCTGCTTGGCGGCCTGCCGGGCGAAGCGGATCGTATCGATCTGGTAGCGGCGATAATCGTAGACGAAGAGCACGTCGCGCTTGCCGAGATCGACGAGCTGGTCGACCTGGTCGGCCTGCGTGCCGTTGATCCAGCGTGTCTCGGCGCGAAGCTGCTTCATATGCGCCCAGAGCAGCCCGGCGAGGAAACCGCTGAACCGGCCGCCGAGGCAGTGGACGCGCAGATTGAGATCCGCAGCCGCGTCGATGGCCGCCTCGAAATCGTCGGGCGGCAGCATCTGCATCGAGGATTCCAGCGCATGGATGCTGGCGCGCAGGAAGTATTGGTAGAAGTTCTCCTGCTCCAGCGAGGGCTTGCGCGTGTCGAGCATGGAGAGCGGCGAGCTCATGCGCTCCTGCACCTCGCCGAGCAGGGCGGCCTGGAATTCCGGATAGCCCTCGTAGCCGAGCTTGCTTGCGAAGCGCACGACCGTCGGGTTGCTGACGCCGGCGGCGGCGGCGAGATGCGCGACCGTGGCGAGGCCGGCCGCCGGATAGTTCGACAGGAGCTGGCGCACGATCTTCAGCTCCGCCCGCGTGAAGGCGATCTCCCCGTCCGTCAGGCGATCTCGAATGGCCATTGTCCTGCCTCCCCCTCGTGATCGGCGTCGTGGCTCGATTTTAATTTTGTTACATTCTTGCTAGCAGACAATAAAAAATGAAACAAGATTGACATATGCGTTTTCTCGATTAACGTTTGTTGCGGGAACGGGTCCGGCAAACGGAGCCCATAAATCGGGAGAATGCTGATGGGGCGCATAAGGCGCGGGACCGTCGTCGGTATCGTTGCGACGGCGCTTCCCCTGGTGGTCGCCGCCGTTGTGGCGGCGGGCCTCTTTCCGGGGGCGGGGCAGCGGCTGGTGACGCTGTTCCTGATCAATGTCGTCGCCGTCATCGGCATCGGCGTCTACAGCGGCAATTCCGGCATCATCTCCTTCGGCAATGTCGGCTTCATGGCGATCGGCGCCTATGCCTCGGGCCTCCTGACCATCAATCCCATCGTACAGAAGACGGCGCTGCCGCACCTGCCGGAATGGCTGATGGGCTGGGGCGCGCCGTTCCTGCCTGCGCTGCTCGTTGCGCTCGTCGTCGTGGCGCTGGTGGCGGTCGTCATCGGCATTCCAGTGGCAAGGCTCGGCGGCTCGTCAGCCTCGATCTGCACGCTCGGCTTCCTTGTCATCGTCCATGTCGTGCTTGTCGCCTCCAGTGATTTCACCCGCGGCAGCCAGACCTTCTTCGGTATTCCGCGCGCGGTGAACCTCTGGGTCGCGCTGCCCTTCGCGATCCTCGCCGTCGCCATCGCCCGTATCTACCGCGACAGCGCGGCCGGCATGAAGCTGCGCGCCTCGCGCGAGGACGAGATCGCCTCCATCGCGGTCGGTGTCGACGTGCGGCTCCACCGCTTCCTCGCCTGGGTGCTGGGCGCGATCCTTTCCGGCGCGGCGGGCGTGCTCTACGCCCATTTCATCGGCGCCTTCTCGCCGAAGGACTTCTACTTCAACCTCACCTTCATGCTGCTCGCCATGTTGATCCTCGGCGGCATCACCACCGTTTCGGGCGCGGTCGTCGGCACCGCGGTGATCATGGTCATCGTGGAACTGCTGCGAAAGCTCGAAGGCGGCGTCGATCTCGGCTTCCTCTCGCTGCCGACGGTCTTCGGTCTCACCGATATCGGCATCGGCCTTGCCATCCTCCTCGTCATGTACCGCCTGCAGGACGGTCTTCTCGGCGTGCGCGAACTCGACGAGCAGGTTCCGTTCCTCAAGCGCCTTGCGGCCGGCGGCGCGAAGCCCGTGGCGGCGACGGCGGCCGCGCCGGTCTCCGAAGCCGGCACGCTGCGCGTCGAAAAGGTCGGTAAGCGCTTCTCCGGCCTCGTCGCGCTGGAAAATGCCGATTTCGACATTCGCCCCGGCCTCGTCACTGGTCTGATCGGCCCGAACGGCGCCGGCAAGTCCACCCTCATCAACAGCGTTTCCGGCGTCGTGCCGCCCTCGACGGGGCGGGTGATGATCGACGGGACGGACGTCGCCTCGCTCCCCGTCCATCGGGTGCCGGTCGCGGGCCTTGCCCGCACCTTCCAGAACATCCGCCTTTTCAAGAACCTTACCGTGCTGGAAAACGTCACCGTCGCCGCAAGCGCGGTGGCGAAGGATCGCGATCCGGTGGATCTTGCCCGCGAGGCGCTCACCGAGGTCGGTCTCGGCGACGTCGCCGGCCAGCTCGCCGGCACGCTCTCCTACGGCGCGCAGCGACGCTTGGAGATTGCCCGCGCGCTGGCGCTGAAACCACGCTACCTGCTGCTCGACGAGCCTGCCGCCGGCATGAACCCGGCCGAGACGCAGGAGCTTATGACGGTGCTCGACCGCATCCGCACCAAGCACCGCCTCGGCCTTCTGGTGGTGGAGCACGACCTCAAGCTCATCATGCGGCTCTGCGACATCGTCGTCGTGCTCAACAAGGGCCAGCAGATCGCCATCGGCACGCCGGCCGAGATCCAGGCGAACCCGGCCGTCATCGAAGCCTATATCGGCCGTCGCCGCTCGGCCGCGCCGCGCACGCAGTCCGTTATCGAAGCCGACGTGCCGGGTTTCGATCCGCATGCCGCCGGCAAGCCCGCATAACCACCAGAGGAGCATAGAATGAAAGCGACATTGAAGGTTCTTTTCCTGTCCACCGCGCTCGGCGCGCTCGCCCTTCCGGCACTTGCCGAAGACCTCGTGGTCGGGCTCGCCACCGCGCAGACCGGCGGTCTTGCGCCCTATGACCAACCCTCGCTGAAGGGCCTCCAGATGGCGGTCGACGAGATCAACGCGGCCGGCGGCATCGCCGGCAAGTTCCCGATCAAGCTCGTCGCCAAGGATACCCGCTCGGATGCCGCCCAGACCGCGCTCGTCGCGCAGGAACTGGTCGATGAGGGCATCAAGATCCTCGTCACGCCCTGTGATGCCGACCCGTCGATCGCCGCTGGCCAGATCACGCAGGCCGCGCAGATCCCGGCCTTCTCCTTCTGCGCCACGACGCCGACGATGCCGCTCGCCGTCGGCGACTACATGTTCGGCAATTATCCGGCCGACAACGTGCAGGCAGCGGTGCTGGCGAACTACGCCAAGGAGAAGGGCTTCAAGACGGCCTATGTGCTGAAGTCGCCGGACACCGCCTATACGCTGAAGCTGCCGGAATATTTCGCCACCAGCTTCAAGGGCAAGGGCGGCGAAGTGGTCGGCGAGGGCACCTACAGCATGGGCCAGCAGGATTTCAGCGCCGAGGTCACCAAGATCAAGGCGCTGAACCCGGCGCCCGACGTCATCATGACGGCTGCCTACGAGCCTGATTTCCCGGCCTTCATCCGCCAGCTTCGCGGCGCGGGCGTCACGACGCCGATCCTCGGCAGCGACGGCATCGATTCCCCGACGACCTTCGGCCTCGGCCCGCTGGTCGACGGCGTCGTCTTCACCACGGCGGGCTTCGCCGTCGAGGGTAGCCCGCTCGCTGCCTTCAACGAGAAGTACAAGGCCAAGTTCGGCCAGGACCCGGACACCGTCTACATCGCCAACGGCTACGATCTCGGCAAGGTCATCGAGGCGGCCGTCACCAAGGCCGACAGCGTCGAACCGACGGCGATCCGCGAGGCCATTGCCGGGCTGGAGAATGTCGAGGGCGTTACCGGCAAGATCAGCTATGCCGGCACGCAGGGCATGCCGCTGCGTTCCGTCTCTCTGGTGCGCATCGAGGGCGGCAACCGCTCGCTGGTCAGCCAGGGCGTCCCGGCCGCCGAGGACGTTCCGGCGCCGTAATCTGCAAGCGACGCCCTCCGGCGCGGCCGGAGGGCGTTCCTACCTGCTGTGTGGCCGGGGCCAGGTGCCGCGGCGAGGATTTGCCCGATGACGCATGACAAGCACGATGAGACCCCCCTGCTGGAGGTCAGCGGCCTCAAGGTCGCCTATGGACCGGTCGAGGCGCTGAAGGGCGTGGACCTCACGGTCCGCCGCGGCCAGATCGTCACCCTTCTCGGCGCGAACGGCGCGGGCAAGAGCTCGACGCTCAATTCGCTCGTCGGCCTCGCCGCCAAGAAGGCCGGCCGGGTGACCTTTGCCGGCCGGGACATCTCCGCGCTGCCGCCGGAAATGATCGTGCGCATGGGCATGACGCTGACGCCGGAAGGTCGCCGTATCTTTCCGACGCTGACGGTCGACGAGCATCTCCTCCTCGGCGGTGCAATGCACAAGCGCCGCGGCGAGATCGACGCGGTGCGCGAGGACATGCTTTCGCGTTTCCCCATCCTCAAGGAGCGCCTGCACCAGAAAGCGGGCTCGCTCTCGGGCGGCGAGCAGCAGATGCTGGCTATTGCCCGCTCCATGATGTCCTCGCCCGAGCTGCTGCTGCTCGACGAGCCGTCGCTCGGCCTTGCGCCGCAGATCGTCGACCAGATATTCGAGCTGATCGCGGGCCTGCGAGAGCGGGGCCTGACGATCCTCCTCGTCGAGCAGAACGTCGCGCTCTCGCTGGAGATCGCCGATGCCGGCTATGTCATGGCGAATGGCCGCATCGTGCTGTCCGGCCCGGCGGCCGAGCTGCGCAACTCCACCGAAATCCAGGGCGCCTATCTGGGCGCGTGACCGGCGAGAAGGAAAACCATCCATGGACATGTTCCTGCAACAGCTCGTCAACGCGCTCAGCCTCGGCGGCACCTATGCGCTGCTGGCGCTCGGCCTTGCCGTCGTCTTCTCGATCATGGGCCTCATCAACTTCGCGCATGGGGAACTGATGACGGCGGCCGGCTACGGCCTCTGCTTCGCGCTGATCTTCGGCCTGCCTTTCGGCCTCGCGATCATCGTCGCGCTGGCGGTCGCCATCGCCCTCGTGCTCCTGATGGAACGCGTCGCCTTCCGGCCGGTGCGCGGGGCGAGCGGCACGACGCTGCTTCTGACGAGCTTCGCCGTCAGCGCCATCCTGCGCGTGCTGTTCCAGAATTTCATCTCGGCCCGGCCCAAGCCCGTGCCGATGCCGATGAGCCTTTCCGGCACGATCGAGATCGGCGGCCTCCATATCGGCATCATCCAGGCGATCTCCATCCTCGTGACGGTGATCATGCTGGTCGGGCTCAACCTCTTCCTGCGCACGACCGTGCTCGGCCGCGCCATGCGCGCCGCCTCCGAGGATTTCGCCATCGTGCGCCTGATGGGCATCCGCGCCAACGCGGTCGTCGCCACGGCCTTCGCGATTTCCGGCCTCCTGGCGGGCGTCGCCGGCATCCTGTGGGTCGCCCAGCGCGGCAGCGTCGATCCGCTGATGGGTTTCCTGCCGGTGCTGAAAGCCTTCATCGCCGCCATCATCGGCGGTCTCGGCAGCCTGTCGGGCGCCGTCGCCGGCGGCTTCCTGCTCGGTTTCATCGAGGTCTTCCTGCAGGCCTACCTGCCGGAAAGCCTGCTCAGCTACCGCGATGCCTTCACCATTCTTCTCGTCATCGCGGTTCTGCTGTTCGCACCGCAAGGCTTGTTGGCCCGCAAGACGATCGTAAAGCTCTGAGCACGGTCGGAGACAGAAAGAGGCTCCGGTCATACCGGAGCCTCTCGGAAGGATATCGAATGCTCTGGTCCGAACCTCTGGGTTCAGATCCAGACACGCTCCCGCCAGCAACGACGGTGCCAGCGGCCGTGATGACGTACGCGGCGGCACACGCGGCGCCATACTCTCCGGCGATGATGGCGATGCGGGCGATGGTGCCGAGGCCAATGCCCCCGCCGATGGCTGACATCGACCACATCCGGCTCGGAGGTTTCCAGCTCATCCAGAATGCCGCTTCCGGAGCCGATGTTGCCGGGGTTGATGATGCCGGCCTGCACGCTTTCCGGTTTGACCACCGAAGCCAGGGCGGCAGCGCCGGCCAATCCGAGCAATCCAGTTAGAAATGATCGTCGATCCATGCTTTCCTCCTATTTGCGCGACGTCGAGGATTGAACAGGCGCGAGCCTGAATGGTTCCTGAATGGCGCTGACATCGGTTCGGCGCTCACGGCAACGAAGACCGGTTCAATCCGGCTTCAAGTTGCCCTGACGGCGTGCTAGTCACATACCGAGGGATAACCGAAGCTTTGCCGCGAAACCCGACAGGTTTTTCCATGTCGGGGTGGTCGTTCGTCCGCACCTGCATGGATCATCATGCCAGGAGGATGACGCGCATGAATCCGATCATCGTTTTGCTCGCTTTCGCGACTTTTGCCACGGGGACAGCCGAGAACATCATTGTCGGCATCCTCCTTGAGGTCGCCGACGGCCTTGATGTCTCGCCGGCGCTCGCCGGGCAGCTGACCGCCGTCTTCTCCGTCGTCTTTGCCGTGACGGCACCGCTTGCGCTCGTCCTGACGACCCGGATCGAGCGCAGGCGCCTGTTTCTTTGCGCTCTGGGCCTCTTCGTCGTCAGCAACCTTGCCGCGGCAGCAAGCCCGAATTTCACCGTCATGCTCGTGGCCCGCGTCGGGATGGCCATGGCGAGCGCCACCGTCTGCTTGCTGGCAACGATGCTGGCGACGGAACTCGTCGATGAAACGATGCGGGGACGGGCGATCGGCATCATCTTCATGGGGATCAGCGGATCGCTGGTGTTCGGCGTGCCGGCGGGCATGGTGGTTTCGGATCTGGTGGGGTGGAGAGGCGTCTTCGTTGCACTCGCCACGCTCGCGGCCGCGGTATGGCTGGTGAGTTATCGGTGCGTTCCGGTCTCGGGGCTGCGCAGGACGGCTCTGCCCAAATATATGGCCCATCTTCGCGAAGCCCCTCTCGCCGCCGGCCAGCTCGTCTCCATCCTGATGATTGGCGGACACTTCGTTCTCTTCGCCTTCCTCGCCCCCTACTTTGTGCAGGTCGCCGGATTCGGAGAGAGGAATGTCGCTCTCGCATTCGCCGCTCTCGGGCTTGCGGGCGTGAGCGGAGGATATTTCGGGGGCTGGCTTTCAGACAGGCTTTCTCCGCGCGCCGTACTTCTGTTGGCGCCATCGGCCTATCTGGTGGCGCTCGCTGCGATCCCGCTGCTGGAAAGCAATCCATGGCCGATGTTCGCCGTCATGATGGTCTGGGCCTGCATCAGCTGGATGATTTCCCCCGTCGTGCAAAATTTCCTGATCTGGTCGGGGCCGAAGACGGCCGAGGCGGGGATCAGCCTGAATTTCTCGGCAATGCATATAGGCGTGGGGCTGGGAACCGCGGTGGGCGGCATAACCCTCGAAGAGTTTTCGATCCGTGCGCTGCCTTGGATCGGCGCGTTCATAGCCCTGCTTGCCGTATTTGCGAGTTGCTACGCAATATGGGCGTTGAATATCCGAAAGTCCCGTATGGCAACGACATAGGGATGGAGCCGGCAAGGGACGTCGGCGTTCCGTTGCAAGTGTTTCGCCAACCGGCGACAAGACGGCGTGACCGGGGCAGTGCCCCGGTCATCCTTTTCGTCAATGCTGCGGTGCCGGTTCTCCCGCCATCGTCGAGCGACCGTGCTGGACGAGCGGACGGTTGCCGGCCAGCCAGCGGAGCAGGACGTAGAACACCGGCGTCATGAAGATGCCGAAGAAAGTGACGCCGAGCATGCCGGAGAAGACGGCAAGGCCCATGGCGGCGCGCATTTCGGCACCTGCCCCGGTCGACAGCACCAGCGGCACGACACCCATGATGAAGGCCATGGAGGTCATGAGGATCGGGCGCAGGCGCAGGCGGCTTGCCTCGATCGCGGCCTTCACGGGCGTCCTTCCCTCGAATTCCAGCTCGCGCGCGAACTCGACGATGAGGATCGCATTCTTCGCCGACAGGCCCACCAGCACGACGAGGCCGATCTGGGTGAAGATGTTGTTGTCTCCGCCCGTGTACCAGACCCCGGCCAGCGCCGCGAGCACGCCCATCGGCACGATCATGATGATCGCGATGGGCAGCGTCAGGCTCTCATATTGCGCGGCGAGCACGAGATAGACGAGCAGCAGCGCGAGAGGGAAGACGACGATGCTCGAATTGCCGGCGAGGATCTGCTGGTAGGTGAGGTCCGTCCATTCGAAGTCGATGCCTGCCGGCAGGGTCTCCGCGGCGATCTTCTCGATGGCTTCCTGCGCCTGTCCCGAGGAGAAGCCCGGCGCCGGCCCGCCGTTGATGTCGGCGGCGAGGAAGCCGTTGTAGCGCGTGGTGCGCTCCGGTCCGGTCGTGGCATCCACCTTGAGGAGGGCGGCGAGCGGGATCATCTCGCCGGACTGCGAGCGTACCTTCAGGTGGCCGATATCCTCCGGCTCCGCGCGGAAGGCGGAATCGGCCTGCACGCGCACGCTGTAGGTCCGCCCGAAAGCGTTGAAGTCGTTGACATAGAGCGAGCCGAGATAGATCTGCAGCGTCTCGAACACGTCCGTCACCCGGACGCCGAGCTGCTGGGCCTTGGCCCGGTCGAGGTCGGCGTAGAGCTGCGGCACGTTGATCTGGAAGCTGGAGAACAGCCCCGCCAGTTCCGGCGTCTGGTAGGCCTTCGCAAGGAAGGCCTTCGTCGCCTCGTCGAGCGCCTGGTAGCCGAGGCCCGCGCGGTCCTCGATCTGCAGCTTGAAGCCGCCCGTCGAGCCGAGGCCGTTGACCGGCGGCGGCGGGAAGATGGCGATGAAGGCGTCCTGGATGCTCGCGAATTTCTGGTTGAGCTGCATGGCGATCGCCCCGCCGGAAAGCTCCGGCGTCGTGCGCTTGTCGAAATCGTCCAGCGTGGCGAAGACGATGCCCGAATTGGAGCCGATGGTGAAGCCGTTGATCGACAGGCCCGGGAAGGCGATGGCGTGGGAGACGCCCGGCTGTTCCAGCGCGATCTTGCTCATCTTCTTGATCACCTCCTCCGTGCGGTCGAGCGTCGCGCCGTCCGGAAGCTGGGCAAAGCCGATGAGGTATTGCTTGTCCTGCGCCGGCACGAAGCCGCCGGGCACGGCGTTGAACACCGCATAGGTCGCCCCGACCAGCACCAGATAGAGCGCCATGACTACCGACTTGCGCGAGACGAGCCCGCCGACGCTGCGTCCGTAGCCGTTCGAGGCCGCGCCGAAGACCCGGTTGAAGCCGCGGAAGAACCAGCCGAACAGGCGGTCCATGGCGCGGGTCAGCCAGTCCTTGGGTGCATGATGGTCCTTCAGGAGAAGGGCGGCCAGCGCCGGCGAGAGCGTCAGCGAGTTGATCGCGGAAATCACCGTCGAGATGGCGATGGTCAGCGCGAACTGCCGGTAGAACTGGCCGGACAGGCCGCTGATGAAGGCGAGCGGCACGAAGACGGCGACGAGCACGAGCGCGATGGCGACGATCGGTCCCGAGACCTCGCGCATCGCCCGGTAGGTCGCCTCGCGTGGGGAAAGGCCGTTCTCGATATTGCGCTCGACGTTCTCCACGACGACGATAGCGTCGTCCACCACGATGCCGATGGCGAGCACGAGGCCGAAGAGCGTCAGCGCGTTCACCGAGAAGCCGAAGGCATACATCACCGCGAAGGTGCCGATGATGGAGACCGGGACGGCGAGCAGCGGGATGATCGAGGCGCGCCAGGTCTGCAGGAACAGGATGACGACGAGCACGACGAGCGCCACCGCCTCCAGCAGCGTGTCGACGACCTTGTCGATGGAGGCGCGGACGAACTCCGTCGTATCGTAGACGATCTCGTATTTCACGCCGTCCGGCATGGCGAGCTGGAGCTGGTCCATGGTCGCGCGCACATTGTCGGCGATCTCGATGGCGTTGGAGCCAGGCGCCTGGAGCACGGCGATGGCGACCGCCGGCTGGCCGTCGAGGAGGGAGCGCAGCGTATAGTCGGCCGCGCCCATCTCGATGCGGGCGACGTCCCGGAGGCGGGTGATCTGCCCTTCCGCGCCGGCCTTGACGATGATGTTGCCGAATTCCTCCGGCGTGCGCAGGCGGCCCTGCGCGTTGACGTTGAGCTGGAGGTTCACGTCGGAAGGCGTCGGCGAGGCGCCGATGATGCCGGCGGCGGCCTGCACGTTCTGCTCGCGGATCGCGTTGGTGATGTCGCTTGCGGCAAGCGCATGCTCGGCCGCCTTCTGCGGGTCGATCCACACGCGCATCGCATAGTCGCCTGCGCCGAAGACCTGCACCTGCCCGACACCTTCGATGCGGGCGAGGCGGTCCTTGATATTCAGCGTCGCGTAGTTGCGCAGATACGTGACGTCGTAGCGGTCCGTCGTCGAGACGAGGTTGACCACCATGATGAAGTCAGGCGAGCTCTTGACGGTGGTGACGCCGAGCGCGCGCACCTCCGCCGGCAGGCGGGGCTCGGCCTGTGCCACGCGGTTCTGCACGAGCTGCTGCGCCTTGTCCGGATCCGTGCCGAGCTTGAAGGTGACGGTCAGCGTCAGGACGCCGTCGGACGTCGCCTGGCTGTTCATGTAGAGCATGTCCTCCACGCCGTTGATCTGCTCTTCCAGCGGCGTGGCGACGGTTTCGGAAATGACGACGGGGTTTGCGCCGGGATAGACGGCGCGCACCACGATGGATGGCGGCACGACCTCCGGATATTCGGAAATCGGCAGGGCGCGCATGCCGATGAGGCCTGCCACCACGATGAGGATCGACAGCACACCGGCAAAGACCGGGCGATCCACGAAGAAACGGGAAATATTCATGTCTTGAACCCCTCTCCAGGGACGAACGGACCCGTCCGGCGGGCAAGGCTCCGCCGGCAGGCATGGGATTTCTGTGGTTGGAGGCAGGGCGCCTGCGTGCGCCCTGCCGGCCTCTGTTACTTCACGGAGGCGACGTTTTCCTGCACCTGCGGGTCGACGACGGCGCCGGGGCGGATGCGCTGCAGGCCGTTGACGACGACCTTGTCGCCGGCTGCAAGGCCGCTTTCGACCACGCGCTCGCCGTCGGAAAGGCTGCCGAGAACGATGGGCCGGTAGGCCACCTTGTTGTCCTTGTCGACGACGAAGACGAACTTCTTGTCCTGGTCGGTGCCGACCGCCTTCTCGCTGACGAGGATCTTGCTTTCGGCCCGCGGCTCGCCCATGCGGATGCGCACGAACTGGCCGGGGATCAGCCTGCCGCCCGGATTGTCGAAGACGGCGCGCACGGCGATGGTGCCGCTCGCCGCATCCACCTCGTTACCGATGAGCTGGAGCTTGCCGCGGATCGGCGTGCCCTCGTCGGCGAGCGTGCCGACCTCGACCGGGATCTGCTCGATCGGCCGGAGCGCGCTGTCGGAGGCGGGCAGGGCTGCGAGCGCCTTCGCGACCGTTTCCTCGCTGACATTGAAGCCCGCATAGATCGGGTCGACGGAAACGAGCGTCGTCAGTGCCGGCGAGGCGGAGCCCGCTGCAACGAGGTTGCCCACGGTGATTTCCACCTTGCCGGCGCGGCCGGAAACGGGGGCGCGGACATTGGTGTAGTCGAGTTCGAGCTGGGCGGCGTGCAGGGCTGCCTGCGCGGTCTTGAGGGCGGCGTTGGCCTCGGCCAGCGCGTTCTGGCGCTGGTCGACCTCGCTCTGCGAGACGCTGTTGCTTTGGGCGAGGCGCTCGCCGCGCTCGAGCTGGATCTTCGCCAGCGTCACCCGCGCCTCGGCCGAGGCGAGCTGGCCTTCGGCCTGCGTCACCGCCGTCCTGTAGGGCTCGGGATCGATGGTGAAGAGAAGGTCGCCCGCCTTCACGAGCGCGCCTTCGCGGAAGTCGACCGACTGGATGGCGCCGGCGACGCGCGAGCGGACCTGCACGCGGTCGATCGCCTCCAGCCGGCCGGAAAACTCCTGCCATGTCACGACGTCGCGGTTCTCGACCACGGCGATTGTCACCGGTACGGCGGGCACTTCGGCTGCCGCGACGGCCTCGGCCTGGGCGGCAGTGCCCGGCAGTTGAAACATCAGGGCCGCGGCAGAAACGGACACGGCCAGACCCAGGCCGGCGCCCGTGAGGGCCCAGCGCTTGCGCTTCGACATCATTGTTTTCTCCTTGTGGCCTCAGGCCACGCTATGCGTTGTTTTCATATAAAATCAGTGAATGCTAATATCGTGAACGAAGCCGCAGAACTGGTCGGAGAGGGTATCCGCCCAGGGCCCGGCCCCGTTGAGTGTCCCGCCGTAAATTCCCGGCCAGCCTGTTCCCGCGGGAAGGACATGCTGGCGAACCGTAACGCCCGCTTCGGTGAGGCGGGCGGCATAGCCGAGCGTTTCGTCGAGCAGCGGATCGTCTGCCGATGAAAGAACCAGTGCCGGTGCAAGGCTCGCAAGGCGCGAGCAGAGCGAAGGCGCGGCATAGGGGTGGCAGACGCCGGCGCTGAGATAGTGGCTCCAGCCGTCCGACCAGCGCTCGCGCATGCCGATGCCGTCGGCCTTGCTGAAGGATTGCGTCGCCATGAACGGGTCGAGCAGCGGCGAGAGCAGCACCTGGCCGTCCAGTTCGTCGGCGAAGTGGTCGCGCGCCTTGAGCGCGACGCCGGCCGCGATATTGCCGCCGGCTTCCTCGCCGCCGACGAGTAGCGGCGACTTGCGGTCGCCGAGGCCTGCGCGCTTCTTGGCGAGATAGGAGAATATCGAGAAGCCGACCTCGAGCGGTTCGGGGAAGGCGCTTCCCGATGCGTTGTAGTCCGGTACGGCGACGATGGCGCCGGTGCCGGCGATGCATTCGGCAAGAGGGCAATGCCTGAGCCCGGTCTCCCGGAAGGCTCCGCCGTGGAAATAGAGCAGGACGGGCGCGCCCTTGGCATATTCGGCGCCCTGATAGACGCGCACCGACACGGGGCCGGAGGCCACCTTGTCGAATGTCATGTCCTTGATCTCTACGGGCATCGATTTTGTCCTGCGGCCCGTCTGGAAATAAGCTGGGCCCTCACCATTTATATCGTTCGTCATTTTGCCCCAGATAAGTGTTGTAAAACCGATTTCACTGTCCAATATTTCGAACAATCATACCTTCCTGCGTGGGAATGTTCCATGGATCAGCTTTCTGCGATGCGCGCCTTCCTCCGTGTGGTGGAGATGGGCAATTTCACGCGGGCGTCCGCGGCGCTCGGCATGCCCAAGGCGACCGTCAGCAACCTCATCCAGAATCTCGAGACCCATCTCCAGACCAAGCTCCTCAACCGCACCACGCGCCGGGTCATGGTGACGACCGACGGGGCACTCTACTATGAAAGGGCGAACCAGATCGTCAGCGAGCTCGACGAGCTGGATGGCAGCCTCACCCATTCGCGCACCAATCCGAGTGGGCGCCTGCGCGTGGAGATGTCAGGCGTCTTCGCCGATCTCCTCGTCATCCCCGAGCTCAACGATTTCCATGAACGCTATCCCGATATCCATATCGACCTCGGCGTGGGGGACCGGACGGTGGACTATCTTGCCGAGAATGTGGACTGCGCGCTGCGTGCCGGCTCTCCGGGCAATGTATCGCTGATCGCCCGCCGCGTCGGGGAGATGGACATGGTCGTCTGCGCCGCGCCGCGCTATCTCGAAACCTTCGGCGCGCCGGGTCATCCGTCGGAACTGGAAGCGGCGCATCATTGCGTGAACTATTTTCTCGCGCAGACCAACCGGGTCACTCCCTTCGAATTCGAGCGGGACGGCGAGACGGTCGAGATCACCGGCCGCTATATTCTCTCGGTCAACGATGCCCGCAGCTACCTTGCCGCGGCGCTTGCCGGCCTCGGCGTCGCGCCGATGCCGTGCTTCATGGCGCACGACGCCCTCTCCAGCGGCCAACTCGTTCCCATCCTGCCGGGCTGGCGCGCCGGGCCGATTCCCCTCTATGTCGTCTATCCGCCGAACCGCCACCTCAGCAACAAGGTGCGTGTCTTCGTCGATTGGCTCGTGCCTCTGCTTGCGCGCACGCAATTGGCAGCCCGCGCGACGAAGGCCTGAGGCTGTTCAGGCGTCAGCCCGCGCATCTGATCGATGAAGAGCGTGGAATTTTCGCGTTCACTGATTTCGCCCGTGCCGGCATGCGGATAAGGTGCCGCGCATTGCGCAAGATGACGGAGCGGAGGCGGCTGGATGGCGACGACAATCACGGTGGACGATGTGCTGGACCGGGCAGGGGCGGGGACCTATCAGCGGCGGCTTCTCGCGATCTTCGGCCTGGTGTGGACCGCCGATGCGATGCAGGTGCTTGCCGTCGGCTTCACGGCCGCGTCGATCGCTGCGACGTTCGATCTCACCGTCCCGCAGGCCCTGCAGACGGGGACGCTCTTCTTTCTCGGCATGCTGGTGGGCGCGGCGGGCTTCGGCCGGCTTGCGGACCGGATCGGCCGGCGGCGGGTGCTCATCGTCACGGTCGCGTGCGACGCCGTTTTCGGGACGCTTTCCGTCTTCGCGCCGGACTTCACGATCCTGCTCGTCCTGAGATTCCTCACCGGCATGGCCGTGGGCGGCACGCTGCCGGTCGACTATGCGATGATGGCCGAATTCCTGCCGGCCCGGAATCGCGGCCGCTGGCTCGTCATGCTCGAAGGGTTCTGGGCGGTTGGCACGCTCGTCGTCGCGCTCGCCGCCTGGGCCGTTAGCCTCGCCGGCCTTTCCGACGGCTGGCGCTACATCTTCGCGGTGACGGCTGTCCCGGCGCTTCTCGGCGTCGGCCTGCGCTTCCTGGTGCCGGAATCGCCGCTCTATCTGCTGCGTCTCGGAAAGACGGAAGAGGCCAAGGCCGTCCTCGGCCGGATCCTCGCCGTCAACGGCAAGGCGGCGCTCGCAACGGACGTGTCGCTGGCGGTGCCGGCAGCTTCCGGCGCGGCCGGCATCTTTTCCGCGCCGCTTCGCCAGCGCAGCCTGATGATCCTCCTGATCTGGTTTCTCGTCTCGGTCTCCTATTACGGCGTCTTCACCTGGCTGCCGCCGAAGCTTGCGGGCGACGGCTTCGGCTTCGTGCGGGGCTACGGCTTCCTCGTCTTCCTGGCGCTCGCCCAGATCCCCGGCTATGCGCTCGCCGCCTACGGCGTGGAGAAATGGGGGCGGCGTCCGACGCTCATCGGCTTCTGCCTGCTGTCGGGGCTCGGCTGCCTGCTGTTCGTCGTCGCGGGAACGACGATGCTGATCGGCACCTCGCTGCTACTTATGAGCTTCGCGCTGCTCGGCACCTGGGGCGCGCTCTATGCCTTCACGCCCGAACTCTACCCGACCGCATCCCGCGCCACGGGCATGGGCATGGCGGGGGCCGTCGCCCGGCTTGGCGGCCTCCTTGCGCCCTCGCTGATGGCGCTCGTGGTGGAGCGCGGCTTCGGCCTCGCCATCGGCATCTTCGCCGGCCTCCTCGCCGTCGCCGCCGTCGCGGCTTTCCTGATCGATGCGGAGACGCGACAGGCGTCGCTCGCTTAATTCAACACCCTGCCGCAGTGCGGGCGGGCGGCCGTCGGCGTTTCAGGCATGATGCGGCGGGGCAGCATCTTGGCTGCCCCGCCATTTCATATCTCAGCCGAGAACGGCCTTCACCGCGTCGGCCGTCGCCTTCACCACGATATCGGCCTCCTCGCGGGTGAGGCACAGCGGCGGGGCGAAGCCGAGGATGTCGCCTTGCGGCATGGCGCGGCCGATGACGCCGCGTTCGAGGAGGGCGCTCGCCACTTGCGGGCCGATCTTCCGCGAAGGATCGAAGAAGATGCGGTCGTCCCGATCCTCGACGAATTCCACGGCAGCCATCAGGCCATCGCCGCGCACTTCGCCGACATTTCTGTGGTCGCCGACGGCCTTGGCGAGCTCGCTGCGGAAATAGGCGCCCGTCGTGCCGGCATTTTCCACCAGGCCGAGTTCGTCGATCAGCTCCAGATTGGCGACGCCCGCGGCGGCGCAGATCGGATGGGCGGAATAGGTCCAGCCATGGCCGATGGCGCCGAGTTCGTCGGATCCCTTGACCAGCACCTCCCAGACCTTGTCGGAGACGATGGTGCCGGAGAGCGGCGCATAGGCGGAGGTGAGGCCCTTGGCGATGGTGATGAGCGCCGGCTTCATGCCGTAATGGTCCGAGCCGAACATCGTGCCGAGACGGCCGAAGCCGGTGACGACCTCGTCGGCGACGAGCAGGATGTCGTATTTGTCGAGCACGGCCTGGATCTTCTGCCAGTAGCCCTTCGGCGGCGGCACGATGCCGCCGGTACCGAGGATCGGTTCCCCGATGAACGCGGCGACCGTCTCCGGGCCCTCGGCGAGGATCATTTCCTCCAGCTTGTCGGCGCAATATTGCGAGAACTGCTCCTCGTCCATCGAGCGGTCCGGCCGGCGGAAGAAATAGGGTGCTTCCGTGTGCAGGATCGGCGCGCGCGGCAGGTCGAAGGCGTTGTGGAAGAGGTGGAGGCCGGTCAGCGAGCCGGTCATGACGCCGGAGCCGTGATAACCGCGCCAGCGCGAGATGATCTTCTTCTTCTCCGGCCGGCCGAGAATGTTGTTGTAGTACCAGATGAGCTTGATGTTGGTCTCGTTGGCGTCCGAGCCCGAGAGGCCGAAATAGACCCGGCTCATGCCCTCGGGCGCGCGGTCGATGATCATCTTGGACAGTGTGATCGAGGCTTCCGTGCCGTGGCCGACATAGGCGTGGTAGTAGGCGAGGTTCTTCGCTTGCTCGGCGATGGCGTCGGCGATTTTCTGGCGGCCGTAGCCGACATTGACGCAATAGAGGCCGGCAAAGGCGTCGAGGCTGGTCTTGCCGCCGGTGTCGGTGATGTAGACACCTTCGCCGCCGCCGATGACGCGCGTCGGCGTCTCGCCGCGGGCATGCATGCCCATATGGGTGGAGGGATGGAAGAAGTGGTCGCGGTCCCAGGCGGTGAGTTCGTTGCGTCTGTCGGCCATGGTCTTTCCTTTCAGGCAGCGGTGTCGATGCAGAGATATTTGAGTTCGGTGAAGGCCTCCATGCCGTGGCGCGAGCCTTCGCGGCCGAGGCCGGATTGCTTCCAGCCGCCGAAGGGGATCGGGCCGCCGGTGATCTTCACGCGGTTGACCGCCACCATGCCGTATTCCAGCGCGCGGGCAAGGCGCATCTGGCGTGCGCCGTTTTCCGTGACGACATAGGCCACGAGGCCGTATTCGGTATCGTTGGCCCGCGCGATCACTTCCGCCTCGCTGTCGAAGGCGGTGACGGCGGCCACCGGCCCGAAGGTCTCCTCGCGCATGATCACGGCGTCGTCGGGGACGTCGGTCAGCAGCGTCGGCTGGAAGAACAGCGGTCCGGCCTTGTGGCGCTTGCCGCCGGTGAGAAGTCTCGCACCGCGCTTGACCGCATCGGCCACCTGCTCCTCCACCTTGGCGATGGCGCGTTCATGCATCAGGGGGCCGATCTCGGCGTCCGGCTCCAATCCGCCGGCGACCTTCAGCGCCTCGATGCGCGCCTTGAAGGCCTTCATAAAGGCGGCGAGCACGGGGCGCTCGACATAGATGCGGTTGGCGGCGAGGCAATCCTGGCCGGATGTCGCGAACTTGGCATTGACGGCGATGTCGGCGGCCTTGTCGATATCGGCATCGGCGAAGACGATCAGCGGCGCATGGCCGCCCAGTTCCATGATGAGCCGCTTCATGGTGGATGCGCACTGGCCGGCGATCAGCCTGCCGATCTCCGTCGAGCCGGTGAAGCTCATGGCGCGGATGCGGGGATCGGCATTCATGCGGCCGACGATGGTCGCGGCGTCCCCGGTCACGACGTTGAAGACACCGGCAGGAAGGCCCGCCCGCTCGCCGAGTTCGGCAAGGGCGAGGGCCGAGAGCGGCGTTTCGCTGGAGGGATGGGCGACGACCGTGCAGCCGGCGGCAAGGGCCGCCGCAGCCTTGCGGGTGATCATCGCGGAGGGGAAGTTCCACGGTGTCACGATGCCGACGACGCCGAGCGCCTCGCGGCGCACGATCATCTCCGCGCCGGGCAGGTGGCTGGTGACGCTCTCGGCGTTGAGGCGCTTTCCCTCCTCGGCATACCATTCGACGAAGGATGCCGCATAGTCGATCTCGCCGCGGGATTCGGCCAGCGGTTTGCCCTGTTCCAGCGTCATCAGCAAGGCAAGATCCTCGCGATGCTCGAGCATCAGCTCGCCCCATTGGCGCAGAATTTTGCCGCGCTGCTGCGGCAGCAGGTCCCGCCAGGCGGGGAAGGCGTCGCTGGCGGCCGAAATCGCCTCCGTGGTCTGCCCGGCGTCGAGTTCCGCAACCCAGGCCAGCGTGGCATTCGATGCGGGATCCGTCACCTTGAAGCTCGCGCCGTCCCGGCCGGCAGTCCAGCGGCCGCCGGCATAGGAGAGCTCGCGCAGCAGATGCGGATCGGCGAGGCGGGCAAGCGCATCGTGAAATGTCGTGCGGGCAAATACGGCGGTCATGGCGGCCTCCTCGGGTTGTCGGGAGGAGTCTGCCCGAGGCGGAACGACAGATTGTCTATTGCCGGGGTCGGGGGCAGAGACTTTGACCAAAGATATCCGCCGCCATAGACAATCTCTCTATTCGGGGCCCTGAACGGGCAGCAGCGTTGCCAGTGGCAGCACCGTTTCCTCCTTCACCGTCTTGGTGACGATGTAGGTGAAGTAGCGGTCGATGCCCAATTCGCGGTCGAGCAGGCCGTCGACGAGACGCTGGTAGGCGTCGATATCGGCGGCCATGATCTTCAGGATGTAATCGACGCCGCCGCCGACCGACCAGCAGGCGACGATCTCCGGCGTTGCCGCCACCGCGCGCTCGAACCGCTCGAAATCCGCCTGGCGGTGGTTGGCGAGCGTCACCTCCATCATGACGCTGGCGACCGGGGCGACGCGGCGCACGGCGACACGGGCATGATAGCCCGAAACGATACCGGCCTTCTCCAGCTTTCGCAGGCGCAGCCAGCAGGGCGTGGGGGAGAGGCCTGCCTTCTCCGCCAGCGCCAGCTTGGTGATGCGCCCGTTCTCCTGGATGGCCTCCAGGATACGCAGGTCGATGGCGTCGAGTTTCATCGGGGCGCCCTCCGGGCGGGGATCATGTCAAAGCGGAGAAAAACACAATGGAAAGGCATTTTGACATTGTCAATTGAACTGAATTTGAGCACTGTTGAAATCATGACAAATTGGCGACCCGATATATCCCAATTGCGCCGGCCGGCCTATCTTTCCCTTGCTGAACAGATCGCCCGCGCCATCCAGGAAGGATTGCTGCCGAACGGTACACGCCTTCTGCCGCATCGCAAGCTCGCCGACGACCTCAAACTCTCCGTGCAGACCGTCAGCCGCGCCTATGACGAGCTGATCCGCCGCGGCCTCATCTCGGGCGAGATCGGGCGCGGCTCCTTCGTGCAGACCCGGCCGAAGGAGCCGGAGCCGCCCTATCTGCCGGAACGCCTCGGCGAGCTGGTCGACCTCTCCATCCTCAAGCCGGTCTGCGAGCAGCTTCATCTGGAGCGCATGCGCGAAGCCTTCGGCTGGCTGGCGGAAAACCTGCCGTCGAGCTCGGCGCTTTCCTTCCGGCCCAACATGGTGTTCCCGCGCCATCGGGTCGTTGCCGCCGAATGGCTGGCGCGTTGCGGGCTCGACATTTCGCCGCTGAACATCAGCATCACCAATGGCGCGACCTCGGGCATGACGGTGGCGCTGATGAGCGTGGCGCCGCCCGGCGCGACCGTTGCGACGGAGGCGATCAGCCACCATACGCTGGTGCCGCTGTCCTCCTATCTCGGCCTGCATCTCGAAGGCCTGCCGATCGACCATGACGGCATGATCCCGGCGGCGCTGGATGAGGCCTGCCGCAAGGGCGTGATTCGCGCCGTATTCCTGCAACCTTCCGTCATCAATCCGACGGCGACGCTGATGAGCGCGGAGCGCCGGCAGGCGCTGGCGGAAGTCGCGCAGCGGCACGACATCGCCATCATCGAGAACGATATCCTTGGACCGTTGGTCGAAGGCCGGCCGGCGCCGATTGCCGCCTATGCTCCGGAGCGCACGCTCTACGTCACGAGCTTCACCAAGATCACGGTGCCGGGCCTGCGCATCGGCTATCTCGCCGCGCCCGACCGCTATGTCGCCGCCGTCGCCAACCGGCATCTCGTATCCAACTGGATGGCGACGCCATCGATCGCCGAGATTGCCACGCGCTGGGTAAGCGACGGGACGGCGATGGATCTCGTCAACTGGCAGCGTGGTGCGCTGGCGGTGCGCCATGCCATCGCGGAGGAGGTCTTCGCCGGCCTGCCCTATCATGCCCACCCGCAAAGCCTGCATGTCTGGCTGCCGCTGCCGGAAGGGCATGCGGAGGAGGGGTTCGTCTCCCAGGCCCGCCTGCGCGGCGTCGCCATCGCGCCCGGCTCCTCCTTCCGCACATGCGATCAGCACTGGCATCCGGCCGTGCGCATCTCGCTCGGTTCCACCACCGAGCGGGAACTTCGCACCGGCCTCGGCATTCTGGCCTCGTTGGCCAGTGGAAACCCCGAGGCGCTGTTGCTCGCGATTTGAGGATAATGCCCGCCAATTGGGCGGTTCAAGAATAATTGTACTGATATTATTATTCGGATTGACATGATTTCGATCGCTGCGCATCGTTAGGCCATCACTTGTCTCAACAGGGAGAGACATGCATGGCCGCATCCATCATCCGCATCGACAACATCACGAAGCGCTACGGTCCTTTGACCGTGCTCGACGGATTGTCGATGGAGGTGCTGCCGGGCGAGAAGCTCGCCCTTATCGGTCCGTCCGGCTCCGGCAAGACGACGATCCTGCGCATCCTGATGACGCTGGAGAGCATCAGCGGCGGTCATATCGAGGTCGACGGCGACCAGCTCTACCACATGCCGAAGAACGGCAGCCTCGTGCCGGCCGACGACCGGCATCTGCACAGGATGCGCGAGAAGATCGGCATGGTCTTCCAGCACTTCAACCTCTTCCCGCACAAATGCGTGCTCGACAATGTCACGCTTGCCCCGATGCTGACGAAGGGTGTGGCAAAGGCGGCGGCGGAAAAGCGGGCGATGGAGCTTCTCGACATGGTGGGCCTTGCCGACAAGGCGAAGAACATGCCCGCCCAACTGTCCGGCGGACAGAAGCAGCGCGTCGCCATCGCCCGCGCCCTGGCGCTTTCCCCCAAGATCATGCTGTTCGACGAGGTGACCTCGGCGCTTGACCCGGAGCTCGTCGAGGAGGTGCTGAACGTCATGCGCAAGCTTGCCGCCGAGACGGACATGACCATGCTGCTCGTCACCCATGAAATGGGCTTTGCCCACGATTTCGCCGACCGCGTCCTCTTCTTCGACCGCGGAAAGATCGTCGAGGAAGGCAAGCCGGCCGAGATTTTCCGCAATCCCAGGCAGGAGCGCACGCAGACTTTCCTGCGCAAGATCATCGCGGCCGGGCACCGCGTCTGAGTGGCCGTCGCCGCTCGGGAACAAGGCCTCAAACAACAACCAGAGACATCCAGAGGAGTTCGCAACAATGAGCATGAGGACGTTTTTGAAAATGGCTGCCGGCGCGAGCGCGCTGATGGCGCTTGTGGCCGCCGTGCCGGCTTCCGCCGATGACAGCAAGCTTGAGCAGCTCAAGGCGCAGGGCTTTGCCCGCGTCGCCATCGCCAACGAGCCGCCGTTCACGGCGGTCGCCGCCGACGGCAAGGTTTCGGGGGCGGCTCCGGATGTGGCGCGGGAGGTCTTCAAGCGCCTCGGGGTCGCCGATATCGTCGCCTCCATTTCCGAATACGGCGCGATGATCCCCGGCCTGCAGGCAGGCCGCCACGATGTCATCACCGCCGGCCTCTTCATGAAGCCGGAGCGCTGTGCCGCCGTCGCCTATTCCGAGCCGGTCCTGTGCGATGCCGAGGCCTTCGCGCTGAAGAAGGGCAATCCGCTCGGCCTCAAGAGCTACAAGGACATCGCCGACAATCCGGATGCGAAGATCGGCGCGCCGGGTGGCGGTACCGAGGAGAAGCTGGCGCTCGAAGCCGGCGTGCCGCGTGACCGCGTCATCGTCGTGCCGGATGGCCAGAGCGGCCTGAAGATGCTGCAGGACGGCCGTATCGATGCCTATTCGCTGCCGGTCCTGTCCATCAACGACCTTATCGCCAAGGCGAACGATCCCGGGATCGAAGTGGTCGCCCCCGTGGAGGGCGCTCCGGTCTATTGCGACGGTGCGGCGTTCAGGAAGGGCGACGAGGCCCTGCGCGATGCCTTCGACGTGGAGCTCGCCAAGCTGAAGGAAAGCGGCGAATTCGCCAAGATCATCGAGCCCTACGGCTTCTCCGCCAAGGCCGCGATGTCGACGACGCGCGAGAAGCTTTGCGCGGCGAAGTGATGGAGGCAGGTTCGCCCCTCATCCCGCTGCCGCGACCTTCTCCCCGTGAACGGGGAGAAGGGATTTGCGGCTCCGTTTTCCCATCGTCGTTGACGATCTGGAAAACGATGCCGGTTCGCCCTTCGCCCCGCTTGCGGGGAGAAGGTGCCGGCAGGCGGATGAGAGGCTTTGCCCGGTTGAAGCTAACTTGGAACACACCATGACCGACTGGTCCGGCTATATAGGGCTGATCCTGCAAGGCGCGCTCGTGACGCTCGAGCTTACCGTCATGGGCTCGGTGCTTGCCGTCATCATGGCATTTCTCGCGGGCCTCGGCCGTGTCAGCCGTTTCATGGCGGTGAGGGCGCTCGCCACGACCTATATCGAGTTCTTCCGTGGCACCTCGATCTTCGTGCAGCTCTTCTGGGTCTATTTCGTCCTGCCTTTCGCGGGCGTCACGCTCTCGCCGCTGCAGGCCGGTGTCCTGGCGCTCGGGCTGAATGTCGGCGCCTATGGGGCGGAGGTGGTGCGCGGGGCCGTCAAGGCGATCGGCCGCGAGCAGCGGGAGGCCTGCATCGCGCTCAACCTTTCGCGGGGCCAGGCGATGCGCCACGTCATCCTGCCGCAGGCGCTGCCCCTGATGCTGCCGACTTTCGGCAACAATGCCATCGAGCTCCTGAAGGGCACGGCCGTCGTCTCGCTGATCTCGCTCACCGACATGACCTTCCAGGCGCAGGTGGTGCGCGCGCAGACGGGCAGCACGCTGATCCCCTTCGCCACCATCCTCGTGCTTTATTTCCTGATGGCGCTCGCCATTTCCTACGGCATGCGCTGGCTGGAGCGCCGGGTCACCCGCGGCCTCGATGGTGTGAGGACCTGACGATGGAGTGGGACTGGAATTTCGTCTGGCAGATTATGCCGACCCTCCTGGAGGGCCTGAAGATCACGATCCTTGCGACCGTGCTCGGGGCCGCCGTCGCCGCCGTGGTCGGCCTTATCTTCGCCATCCTGCGCATGACCGCGCCGAAGCCGGTCGCAAGAACGACAGGCTTCATCGTGGAGTTCATCCGCGGCACGCCGCTGCTCGTGCAACTCTACTTCATCTTCTACGTGCTGCCGGATATCGGCATCCGCCTGCCGGCGCTGCTGGCCGGCGTCATCGGGCTCGGCCTGCATTACGGCACCTATGCCGCGGAGGTCTACCGCGCCGGCATCGAGAACGTGCCGCGCGGCCAGTGGGAGGCGGCGAAGGCGACGAACCTCACTGAGCGCCAGACCTGGATCCACGTCATCCTGCCGCAGGCGATCCCGCCGATGATCCCCGCGCTCGCCAATTATCTCATCGCCATGTTCAAGGAGACGCCGCTGCTCTCGGCCATCACCGTGCTGGAGCTGATGAACCAGGCGAAAAGCGTCGCCAACAGCAGCTACCGCTATATCGAGCCGATGACGCTGGTCGGCGTGTTCTTCCTGATCATGAGCCTCATCTCCGTCGTCTTCCTGCGCTGGCTGGAAGAACGTTACGCACGGCTGGAGGAACGCTGATGCGGATGACCGACCTCACCCTCGCCTCGCGCGCACCAGGGCTGGACGACCGGCCGCTGGCAAAACGCGTCGGCCTGATCATTCTTGCGACCGACCACACGACGGAAGTGGATTTCCAGCGCATGGTGGCAAGCGAGCGGATCGGCGTCTATGCGACGCGCATCCCCTATGCCAATCCCGTGACGCCGGAAAACCTGCGTGCCATGCAGCCTTCGCTGACGGCGGGCGCCGCGCTCATCCTGCCGGACGAGCCGCTGGATGTCGTCATGTATTCCTGCACCTCCGCCTCCGTCGTCATCGGCGATGCGCAGGTGGAGGCCGCCGTGCGGGCCGCAAAACCCGGCGCGGCCGTCGTCACGCCCACGGCCGCGGCGGTTTCCGGCCTCAAGGCGCTCGATGCGAGGCGCATTTCCGTGCTGACGCCCTATACGCTCGAAACCAGCAGGCTGATGGCTGATTATTTCCTGGGGCTCGGCTTCGATATCGCCCGTTTCACCTGCCTCGGCCTGACCGACGACCGCGAGATGGCGCGCATTTCCCCGGCCGAGATCGTCGCCTTCGCCAGGGAGGCGATGGCGCCGGACAGCGATGCGCTATTCATTTCCTGCACGGCTGTGCGGGCGGCAGGCGTCGCGGCGGAAATCGAAACGGTCATCGGCAAGCCGGTCGTCACCAGCAACCTGGCGACGGCCTGGGCATGCCTGCGCCTCTGCGGCGACCAGGCGGCGCGGCCGGAGCTCGGCCGGCTGATGACGCTCGCCTATTCGGGACGCGGAGCATGACGAACCTTCCCGTGATCCTGGCGGATATCGAACAGGCGGCCCGGCGCATCGAAGGCCGGATCCGGCGCACGCCGTTCGCGCTCTCCGCCTCGCTCTCCGAGCTTTGCGGCGTGCCCGTCGGTCTCAAGCTCGAACATCACCAGACGACCGGCAGCTTCAAGCTGCGCGGTGCGACGAATGCGGTGCTGTCGCTCTCGCCGGAAGAGCGGGCGCGGGGCGTCGCCGCCGCCTCGACGGGTAATCACGGCCGCGCGCTCGCCCATGCCGCCAAGGCGGAAGGATCGGTCGCGACGATCTGCATGTCGCGGCTCGTGCCCGATAACAAAGTCGCGGAAATCCGCCGGCTCGGCGCGAATGTCCGCATCGTCGGCGGCTCGCAGGACGAGGCGCAGTTGGAGGTCGACCGGCTGGTCGCCGAAGACGGCCTCGTTATGGTGCCGCCCTTCGACGATACGGCCGTGGTGGCGGGGCAGGGCACGCTCGGGCTGGAAATCGTCGAGGCCATGCCTGACGTGGCGACGGTACTGGTGCCGCTTTCGGGGGGCGGGCTGGCGGCAGGCGTCGCCGCGGCGGTGAAGGGACGTTCACCCGGGACCCGCGTCATCGGCCTCACCATGGAGCGGGGCGCCGCGATGAAGGCGAGCCTCGATGCCGGGCGGCCGGTACAGGTCGAGGAGGTGGCAAGCCTTGCCGATTCGCTGGGCGGCGGCATCGGGCTCGACAATGCCGTAACGTTCGAAATGTGCCGCGCATTGCTGGACGACGTGATCCTCCTCTCCGAAACCGAGATCGCCGCCGGCATGCGGCATGCCTATGGTGAGGAGCGCGAGGTGATCGAAGGGGCCGGCGCCGTCGGCATCGCAGCGCTGCTCACCGGCCGGCTTGGCCGGCTGGAGGGGCCGGTGGCGGTCATTCTCTCCGGCCGCAACGTGGATATGGGCCAGCATCTGCGGGTCCTCAATGGAGAGGCCGGACTGTTGCGGGAGGACGCGGCGTGACGACGATGAAGATACTCACCGAGGCGGAGCTGCGGCGCATCGTTCCGCTCGATCTCGAAGCCATCGCCTGCGTGGAGGACGCCTTCCATGCGCTTGCCACCAAGGCCGTCGTCATGCCGCCGATCCTGCGGCTCGACATGCCCGAGCAGAACGGTGAGGTGGATGTGAAGACGGCCTATGTGCCCGGCCTCGATGGTTTCGCGATCAAGATCAGCCCCGGCTTCTTCGACAATCCGAAGATCGGCCTGCCCAGCACCAACGGCCTGATGGTGCTGTTCTCCACCAAGACCGGCCTCGTGCAGGCCGTGCTGCTCGACAACGGCTACCTGACGGATGTGCGCACCGCCGCGGCCGGCGCCGTCGCGGCCCGCCATCTTTCGCGCCCGGACGCCTCCGTCGCCGCCATTTTCGGCGCCGGCATGCAGGCGAAACTGCAACTGGAGGCCTTGAGCCTCGTCCGGCCGATCCGCGAGGCGCGCATCTGGGCGCGCGATGCGGCGAAGGCCGAGACGGCGGCGCTGGAACTGACGGCGAAACTCGGCTTTCCCGTCCACGCCGTGGCGGATGGCCGGGCGGCGGTCGACGGGGCGGATATCGTCGTCACCACCACGCCCTCGGAAAGGCCCGTCCTCAAGGCCGAATGGCTCCAGCCCGGCCAGCATGTCACCGCGATGGGCTCGGATGCCGAGCACAAGAACGAGATCGAGCCGGCCGTCATCACCGGCGCCGGCCTCTATGTCGCCGACAGCCTCAGGCAGACGCGCCGGCTCGGTGAGCTGCACCACGCCATCGAAGCGGGCCTCGTGACGGAGGGCGCGCTTTTCCCCGAACTCGGCGAGATCATCGCCGGGCGCAAGCCGGGCCGCAGCGGCCCCGACGAGATCACCGTGGCGGACCTGACCGGCACGGGCATTCAGGACACGGCCATCGCAACCCTTGCCGCCGCCCGTGCGGCGGGGGCGAGCGCCGGCACGGTCTTCGAGAGTTGAGACCGGCTTTTCGCCGGGTATAGAGGAAAAACCGATGAAACAAGCGAACCTGAAGTTCACGCTTCCGGAGTATGAAGCGCGTCTGCAAAAAACGCGCAAGGCCATGGAAGCCAAGGGCATCGACGTGCTGATCTGCAGCGATCCGTCGAACATGAACTGGCTGACGGGCTATGACGGCTGGTCCTTCTACGTGCACCAGTGCGTCGTCGTACCGCCGACGGGCGAGCCGATCTGGTACGGCCGCGGGCAGGACGCCAACGGCGCGAAGCTCACCGCCTATCTGAAGCATGAGAACATCATCGGCTATCCGGACCATTACGTGCAGTCCACCGAGCGCCACCCGATGGACTATCTGTCGGCGAAACTCGCCGAGCGCGGTCTCGACAAGCTGACCATCGGCGTGGAGATGGACAATTACTGGTTCTCGGCGGCGGCCTTCGCCTCGCTGCAGAAGCATCTGCCGAATGCCCGCTTCGTCGACGCCACGGCGCTCGTCAACTGGCAGCGCGCCGTCAAGAGCGAGACGGAAATCCGCTACATGCGCAATGCCGCGCGGATCGTCGAGAAGATGCATGAGCGCATCTTCGACAAGATCGAGGTCGGCATGCGCAAATGCGATCTCGTGGCGGAAATCTACGATGCCGGCACGCGCGGCGTCGATGGCATCGGCGGCGATTATCCGGCCATCGTGCCGCTCTTGCCCTCCGGTGTCGAGGCTTCCGCGCCGCATCTCACCTGGGACGACCGGCCGATGCAGTCGGGCGAGGGTACCTTCTTCGAGATCGCCGGCTGCTATCACCGCTACCACGTGCCGCTGTCGCGCACGGTCTTCCTCGGCAAGCCGACGCAGGCTTTCCTTGATGCGGAAAAGGCGACGCTGGAAGGCATGGAGGCGGGCCTTGCAGTGGCGAAGCCGGGCAATACTTGCGAGGACATCGCCAATGCCTTCTTCGCGGTGCTCAAGAAATACGGAATCGTGAAGGACAATCGCACGGGCTACGGCATCGGCGTTTCCTATCCGCCGGACTGGGGCGAGCGCACGATGAGCCTGCGCCCCGGCGACCGCAGCGAACTGAAGCCGGGCATGACCTTCCATTTCATGACGGGGCTCTGGCTCGAAGACATGGGCTTCGAGACGACGGAAAGCATCCTGATCACCGAAACCGGCGTCGAATGCCTGGCCAATGTGCCGCGCAAGCTTCTCGTGAAGGATTGAGCCATGCGCGCATCTCCCATCATCCCCACGGTCGATTTTTCGGCCGGGGGCGTGCAGCACGGCTTCCTGCGCCTTCCCTACAGCCGGGACGATTCCGCCTGGGGTTCGGTAATGATCCCGATAACGGTGGTGAAGAACGGGGAGGGCCCGACCGCCCTTCTCACCGGCGGCAACCATGGCGACGAATATGAGGGGCCGATCGCGCTCTTCGATCTCGCCCGGTCATTGAAGGCGGAGGAGGTGAGCGGCCGGATCATCATCGTGCCCGCGATGAACTACCCGGCCTTCCTGGCCGGCACGCGCACCTCGCCGATCGACAGGGGGAACATGAACCGCAGCTTTCCGGGCGCGCCCGACGGTACGGTGACCCAGAAGATCGCCGATTATTTCCAGCGCGTTCTGCTGCCGCTCGCCGATATCGTGCTGGACTTCCACTCGGGCGGCAAGACTTTGGATTTCCTGCCCTTCTGCGCCGCTCATATCCTGCCGGACAAGGTGCAGGAGGCGAAAGCCTTCGAGCTCGTCAGCGCCTTCGGTGCGCCCTGGTCGATGAAGATGCTGGAGATCGACGCGGTCGGCATGTACGATACGGCGGCGGAGGAAATGGGGAAGATCTTCATCACCACCGAGCTCGGCGGCGGCGGCACGGCGACCGCGAAAAGTGCCGGCATCGCCAAACGGGGCATCCGGAACGTGCTGAAGACGGCGGGCATCCTGAAGGGGGTGACGGATGCCTCCGAGACCACCTGGCTCGACATGCCCGATGGCAACTGCTTCTCCTTCGCGGAGGACGGCGGCCTGATCGAACCGCTCTTCGACCTAGGCGAAGCGGTTAGGAATGGCGACGTCGTCGCCCGGATCTATCCCGTCGGCCGCACCGGCGTGCAGCCGCTGGAAGTCAGGGCGAAAATGGACGGCATCCTCGCCGCCCGCCATTTCCCCGGCCTTGTCAAATCCGGCGACTGCGTCAGCGTGCTTGCCGGTGTAATCAGCGGGATTACCGAATAACCCATCGTCACGACGATATATAACAGACCGTGATGGCCAAGGGCCGCTTCAACCCTTCTGCCTTGCCGCAGCGAAGCAATGGGCTTGACGGGTTGCACGCGGGGCATCGATTGTCATCGACCATTGGTTTGGTGCCTTGGCAATCCGCTTGCAAAAGCTGCCGCCCGGTTTAGCCGTGCCTGTTTCCCACCAAAGGAAGGGCATCTTCATGCGGCCATCTGCGCAACTGGGGGACGATATGCCGTAGGTCCAGGTCCGCACCTCCGACTACGGAATAGATTTTCATCGGAAAGCCTGAGGGGGCGCCCCTTCAGTTCTACTTCTTCAGGCCGGTGTCAGGAACGACAGCGATTGCGTGTCGCCGGGATGATCGCAGAGGACCTGTCCATGTATGAGATCGATGCCACCCTGACAGGCTGGATCAATGCGTTGGCCGGCGACACTTTTCCCGACCGGATCATGGTCTGCGTCTCTGCCTATGGTGTTCCGCTGCTCGTCCTTGTGGTTGCCGCCAACTGGTGGAGCGGCCCGGACCGGCTCAAAACACGCCACGCCCTCGTCGCCACCGGCCCCGCCTTCCTGCTCGGCCTCGGCATCAACCAGATCATCCTCCTGTTCATTGATCGCATCCGTCCCTATGATGCCGGCATCACCCATCTGCTGATCGCGCCAAGCGGCGATCCCTCCTTTCCCTCCGACCATGCAACGGCGGCCTTCGCCATCGCCGCCGGCCTTCTGCTGCACAGCATGCCGAGACGCGGTCTCGCCTTTCTCGCAGCCGCCCTTCTCATTTCCATTTCGCGCGTCTATGTCGGAACGCATTATGTGAGCGATGTCATGGGCGGGGCGTTGACGGGTGTGCTGGCAGCTTTTCTCATCAAAAGCCTTTACAAGCCGCAGGCGGCCTTGGACCGCTTCATTACCGGCGTCCTCTGAGAAGAACCCTTCGTGCTGCAATGGGCAGACAGCCTGTCCGGGCTCGAAGAGCGCTAGCGTGCAAAAGAATGGCACCCGCCGACACCCTGGACTCTTGCGGGCGGGCTGAACTGGCTGAGCGCACCAGCCGATCCCTTCCTTGTCCCGGCTGGTCGAGGGGCCTTTCCCGCGCTCGTTCTGAGCGTCTGGCGGGCGGATGTTGATATCGCGGAGGACGCACGAAGCCGCGCTGGTTCGTCTCGGTGGTGAGGAGTACGCCGAAAGATCGCTTTCGGCCTTGACTATGTTGCGGCGGGTGATGTGTCCAATCCCGCTTGGGAACTCTTGAAGGAAGATCTCGCAGGACGTTGGAGAAACACGTCGTCTCACCGCCATCGGAAGTTCGAAAACCCGGAATGTCTCTGTAATTCTGGCCGAAGGGACCGACTAAGGAGTAATGATACTTCCTCACGCAAGTCCGACTTATCAGTTTCATGAGAAGCTTTGCCGGCCCCCGGGATGGCCGTGAATCCTTGCTCGGAAGGATTTCAACTGGTCGGAGTGGAGTGATTCGAACACTCGACCCCCACGTCCCGAACGGGTGTCTCAAGCTCTTCTATGCTGCCTTACAACCCGATCTAACGATTGAAATTATTGAGCTTTTTTTACTATCGAAGGAATCCGACATGATCTCGATCATCGCGTTTCTGTCAGTTTCTGTCAGTTTCTGTCCGACCCTGCTGGCCTTCCGGCCGACGAAATCCCCCATGTCGGCGAACGCATCGGTCACCTTCTTCAGGTCTTCCTCCCGGTACTTCGCATAGGTGGTGACGAGGGTTTCGACCGACATGCCGAGCCAGCCGGCAATCGAGACGAGGGGCAGCTGTGGTTGCTGACATAGCCATGTCGCGGTCGTGTGCCGGAACGTGTGGATGACCGCATCGGTATCCTCGCCAAGAACCTCACGGAAGCACCTCCGCATCGCCTGGGCGAGCTCGCCCGGTTCGTCCTGTCCCGACGGGCTATATGGAAAGAGACACGGATAGATGATCCCCTGCCGTTTCCATCGGACGCAGTATTTTACGGCGAGCGGATTCAACTCGACCTTGGGAGCGCGCTTGTTGTCATGCTCCACTTCGTCGTCGCCCAGACGATGCAACCACCCCCGCCACTTGTTCTTTCCGGTTTCCGGATCATAGGCCTCGACCAGCTCGATCCACGGCCGGTCTCCTTCGTCGTTGAAGCTTGCAAGGGTCACACGCGTCTTACGGGACCCGGTGCAGATGAGCAGGAGCATGGCGCGGGCGAGATGCCGCCAGACATAGAGGCCTTGTTTCGGTTTCCCGTCGACCCAGCCCATCCCGCGCTTGAAATACGCGTGTGAGATGAGGCGGACGACCTGCTCGAATGAGAAAATCGTCGTGCGACGATCATACTTCGCCGTCAGGGGCATATGCACGTCGGCCCTGATCAGACGGCGACGGAGAGCGCAGGCGATCGCCGCGTTCAGGTCCTCCAGATAACGCAGGGCGGCAAGTGGTTTGAACTCGACGCTCTTGGGGTCGAACGGTTGCGGCATGATGGGAGCCTTTCGTTTCGGCTCCAGCGCTTCGCGGCGCGTGCCGACCCGGGCTACTGCCGCTTTGTCGAACTTCGCCTTCTGCTCCTGGTATCTTGCCATGGTGCGCTCGTGTTTATCGTGCGCGCGCTCGACAGCCTTGCGGTGCAGGAATTTCACGAAATCGTCGCGACTATCCTCATCGAGTTCGTCGAGCGTCATGTCACCGAAAAACTCGACAAGGGTCTTCAGGCGTTTGATGACGTCTTCCGGCCGGGCGACGGCTTTCTTGTAGTGCCTGTCCGGGATGAAGTTCCTGATCCGCACATCGGCATACAGTGCGATGACATCCGAAACGAGAACGTCGGATGTGTCCTGGTTCTTCACCTTCCGAGCGCCGCCGGCATGCTTCTTCGCGATGTATTTCGCTTTCTCGGCCTCAACACGCCTGAGATAATCAGGGGTATCCTTCTTGCCGAAGCCGAGCGAGAACTTTACGGGCTTCCCATCGTCACCGATGTCGCGGATGAAGAACTTGTCCGTTTTCTCATCGTACCACTCGCGGGCACCAAGGCGTGGTCGCGCCATATCGTCCCCCTATTTCTTCTTCTCGCGGGCTTTGCCGAGCAGGTCGTCGAGCATGGAAATCGCGTTCTCTTTCGACGCGATCTTGCGTTCCTGGTTGCGGTTTTCGCGTACGGCAGATGTCTGCGGCGGTCTTTCGGGTGTCGAGGTGGAGGACGGAGCGCCTCGTTCGAGCCAGTCACGCAGCGCCTTCACGGTGACGGTCATCTTGCCGCGGATGATTTTTCCTTCGAGATGGCCCGCTTTGATTGCCCCGTCGAGTGAACTGACCTTGAACGTGGGGCTGGCGATGCGCGCGCCATTGCGCAGAACCTCGCCGCCGAGGATCGGCAGGTAGATTGCGTCCTTGAGCTTCAGGGGAGTATCGTCGCCAAAGGTTCTCGGAGTCATGCCCATCGCCTCGACCTTGAGACCGTCCTCGGCTGCATGAAACTTTGTGAGGAGCCGGCTCATACCGGCTTGGAAGTCAGCGTTTAGCTCTTCGAGGTCGGCCAGCATCCGCCGGCTGAGTTCCAGGTCGTCGGGTTCCTCATCATCCATATGCGCGGCCTCCACGTCGTTTCTGTCTGTTTCAGAAACACGGCCGGCCCCGTAACTGTCAACTCCAAATATGCAACTATTCCGCGTTCATTCTCAATTCCAGATGAGTGTTGTAATCGAGTTCTTTAATTAATGAAATCAATAAAATATATGAGCTCTTGAATTTTTAAGAAGCATTTTAATGGTTGTGATGATCGCAGCTAAAAAATCAAGAACTCAACTATGGAATGTGGGTGCTGAGTTCTTGAATTACGTCTCCTTCTCGTGTCTGAGGGAGGGCATGCCGCACCGTCTCCAAGACACCGAAGAGAGGACGGTCATGTCTCCTCGTAGATCGCCTCTATGCGAACGGCTTCTTCGTCGGTAAGGGCGGCGAACTCGCGTTCGCGGGCACGCTTGGAGAGTTTGCCGTCGTTCTGGTCAGGAACCGAAACAGCAGATCGAGCAACCTGTCCGGCATATCGATCATGGCCTGGACCCGTGCTTTGAAACTGTCATATGCCCTGAGGAGCGCAGTCTCTACCGGCAGGTCGACGTCGACCGTGCGGGCGACACATTCGAACAGGAATTCGGCATGCGGCGTGGCGTCGAAATAGCGGTAGAAATCCGCGGTTTCGTTCTCCACCTCGACATTCCCTCGGTCCGTTGGCCGCCAGCGGATATGTGGCAGAAGACGACGGGAATAGGTCTCCAGAACCCTGCGATAGTCTTCGATCCTGTCGAGGATGACGGCCGAGACGGGGAAAACCAAGCCAGGTGGGTTGAAGCCGCGTTCCGCCAGGACATGGTGGATGAGATAACGGTGCAGGCGCCCGTTGCCGTCCTCGAATGGATGGATGTACACGAAGCCAAAGGCAAGAACCGCCGCGGCGAGCACCGGATCGAGATGCCGCGCTGCACCACGGTCGAAAGCCGTTAGCCCGTCAACCAGCGTCGGCAGGTCCTCATGCCGCGCGCTGATGTGGTCAGGGATCGGCGTGCGGCTCAGGCGGTCGTGCTCGCCGATGAAGCCGCCCTCGGCGCGCAATCCGAGATGGACGAAACGCGCATCCCCAATGACGATGCGCTGAAGGCGCTCCAGTTCCACACGATCGATAGGGCGGCGGCCTGCCTCGCCGATCACTTGTCCCCAGCGCTGGATGCGATCCTGCGGCGGGTCCTCGCCTTCGATCTCGAAGCTCGAGCGGGAATCCTTGAGCAGCAGGAAGGCGGCTGTACGCGCCAGCAAATCCGCCGGTACATCCGCGATAAGCCGCCGTGCCTCGTCGCCCAAGCCGCGAGCTACAAACACATCAAGCGTGGATGTGCGAAAAACCATCGGACAGAAGGCCGGCGTTCCTGGTAGGTTGTTCTTGACCCGATGCCGCGGCGACGTGGTGGCATCGACGGCCCATTGCCGCGTCGGATCGACGATGAGCGCATAGCTGCCCTGGGTCGCATCGGGCAGGTTCAGTCGCTCGCCGAGCAGCCATTCATAGAGAAACCAGAGCCGCCGCGCGTAGGCACCTGTCGGGGAGGTTTTTACGATTGCAGTGATCGGTTCCGGGCCGGTGGCACGGAACAGCGTTTTCAGGACAGCGAGATCGAGCCCTTCATAACGCAGGGCAAAGACAAGATGCCCCTCAAGGTCGGCATCCGGCTGGTGGCGTGGCGTATATAGGTTCCAGCCATCCGCCTGATAGACTTTATGACGTTGGCCGATCGCCGAGAGTGTGATGGGCATCGGCACGTTCAGGTCATAAACGTCGATCAGCGCTGCATAGCCAACAGGGGTTGCGGCCTCCGGTAGCCAGCGACTGTGAAAAACGGTTACGTCTTGTGAAAAAGGCTTCCGCTGCCCAGAATCCATGAAATATAATTCTTGCTTGTGAAAAACGATCCCTATCGAGACTATTTCATGAAAACCAGTTCTACGCAAGAAGGTAGGCCTTGAAGGATCACGGCAGGCGGTTTGCGGTTAAGATTTGAGCCTTCATGTGTTGGTTCGGGGAAAGACATCCGATGCAGAAATAATTGCCGGATCGCGACCTCAGGTGAACTGATAAATCTATCTATGATTGTATTTTGGCGAGTGTAACGACCCTCCATTCTTCCTGCGTCAACTTGTCGCAGTTTATGTGCTTTTTGACTGTCTTGCGCTCCGAAAAACTCAATAAAATCAGTAAAAGATATTTGTAATCAATGGCTTGATATTGCGGCTTATTTGACAAGCTCGAACGTTCAGATGATCATATAGGTACAGCGAACGTGCTGGATAACCAAAAAGGATCACGTATGAACAAAGTCATTAAGCTGAAGGAAAACAACCAGAAGAAGGTGAAGGGCGAGCCAGCGTCGAAGGTGCCGGCCGCGGCCGGAGACCTCACGCCCGAAGCAGACAACGCGCTTCGGCGCGCGGCAGAAAAGATCGTCTCGCTCAACCGGGATTCCACGCATCACGCCTTCGAGCTCGGCGCCTGCTTTGCCGAGATCAAGGCGCTTGTCCCGGAAAAGGGGTTTGGAAAATACCTCAAGACCTTCTCCGACTATACCGTCCGTTCGGCCTGGAACTACATCTCCATCCACGAGCGGCTCGGGGCCCATCGCGATACTCTGTTGAAGCATGCGGTCCTGCCGACGGTGATGTTCGAGCTGGCCAAGGGCGAGCCGGCGGCGATCGAGGCGGTCGTCGCGCGGATGGACGGCGGCGAGCGCATCAAGGTCAAGGATGTCCGGGAGATGCTCGGCACGAAGCCGAAGCCGAAGAGTGATGCATCGATTCTCAATGCGGGCGGTGCGGCCGGGCTTCGCAAGGTCGCGGAGTGGAAGCTCGCCCAGGATGCCGTAAAGTTCGGCGAGCTGGTGTCGGGGGTGCTCAAGGAGATCGAGAAAGCGCTGGAGCCGTTTGCCGTCGGAAGGGTTGTGTGGAAGAGCCCGCTGCAGAAGAAGGTCGTGCATGACTGCCGGCACGCATATGATCTCATCAACAGCATCGCCGCGCCGCTCCAGGCTCAGATGGTGAAGACCGAGCATTGGCGGCCGGCCAATCTTCCCGCCGGTACTGGCTGGCGTGAAGTCCAGAAGCTGCTCTATCGGATGGGCGGGGTCGAGTCCTGGCCCGCTCGTGTCGACTTCGTTCCCTGGCTTCAGAATGAGGTCGTGCCGCTGCTGCGTTTTGCCGTCCACGGTGAGCCGTTGCCTGGTGAGGTAGACGAGATTGGCAATGCTGACGGAGAGGCCGCTTGTGACCAGGACAGCCGCCAGGCGGCGTGATGCCCTCCTTGCCTTCAAACCCAAAGGCCCCGCGATCGTGCGGGGCCTTTTTACGTTTGGGGTCTGCCGGTCACGCGTTCGGCGTTAACCATACCGGAGCACAGTCTGTTCCGGATGTGTTCCGATCGCTTGCCGGAACGGTTTCTCCGGGCTATGCCAGTAAGGTCCGCGGAAACGGAAACATCTGCAGATACTTAGCGGCCCCCGCCGGTGCTACCAACACCGAACGAGGGCCTGACCAGAAACCTTGTTGTGAAAGGCTACCGGCCATGTCGACCCTTATCCGCTTCGCTTCCTGCGTGGAAGCATCTTCTCTCCGTTCTCCTGTCGAAACCCGTCGTTCCGCGCCGCCGTCGCGCGCTCACGGCTGATCGCAACCGATCGTCGGTTTGCATCGGTCGATGCGGAAATCATTTCCGCATGCGCGGACCCGTGTCCGCCGTCTGCTGTGCTGGCGATCCTGATCCTCGACAGGAGAGATTTGATGAACCTGAACACCGACGGCGGAACAACGCCCGCCTATCCCCACGCCGCAGACCTCGCGGTCCTGCAGCCTTCCCTCGAAGCCCTCGTCGACGAGATCGTCGCGTCTGGCCTCTCTCGCGACACGCTCGGCTGCGCTCTCAATGCGGGCATGACCGAGGTGACCTCCGTTCTGCGCGCCGTGCCGGCCGCCGAAGGCAGATTGCTGGAGCGCGGCATCGGCCTCGTCGCCGGACGCAATCCGGACCTTGTCGTTCTGACGCAGAACCTCCGTCTGCCAGTCACGAAGGCCGCAAGCGAACTGGTCGAGATGAACGATCCTTCGCTCTATCGCTCACTCAGCCTTGATGCTGACAGCGGCGGGCGCAAGACTTACACGCCCGATCTCCTGATCCTGAACAGGCGGAGCGAGGTCGCACATCTGGTCGACGTGAAGCGAAGTCTCGGCTCATACGAGCTGTCGCGCATTGCGGAACTGAAGAGCAGGATGCTGGCGGCCGCGCTGGTTGTCCCGGACCTGCTCTACAAGGAACATCGTCGTCTTCGCGCGAAGGAAGTCCGTGTGGTGATCCTCAACGCCTCGAACCAGAAGGCGGACATCGATGGCGGTGTCTGGCCGCTTTCCCATCTCGACCATCTTCTTGAGGTCAACGGCGCGGGCAACGCGATGGCGCAGCTGCGCGAACTCTTCCAGCACCGGATCGAGGAGAACTGGTCGATGGCGCTGACGGGCCGGCGACATGCCGGCGGCAAGGCTGAGAAACGGCCGACGCTTCATTGCGGTGACGACGATGTCTGCGGCTCGACACGGCTTCCCGTGTCGATCGGCTTTGCACGCGCACCGCGGGCCGCCAGTCCGTAGCCGGTCCGGCAACTCTCTTCATTCCGTTCTGAACTGTTTTGCTGCCTGCCGCATCCCGGACAGGCGATAGGAGACGTCTGCCATGACGCAACCGACTTTCAACATTCTTCCTTTCCCGATCCACCGATCACCGCCGGTGATGACGGTTCCTGCGACATCCGACCGTGCAGCCGAGGTCGCCGCCGTCGCACCTGTCGACGTCTCCGCCGAGGACTACGCCGCGCTTGTCGAATCCGTCGTCAAGGCATCGGTCCACTTCGCCCGCCGAAAGGGTGTTCGTCTCGACAGCCTGCCGCCGCAGCTGCGGAGCTGGTTGCTCGATCTCTGTGACCAGGGCGATCCGACCTGCCGCGTGGTGCATGAATGGCTGACGGGAAACCGCCGGTTTTGCAGGTCTCTGTCCGGGGAGGATGTATGATGGAGACGCTGACAGACCGCATGACGCGCTACCTGTTGAAGCGCCTTCGCCGCCGCGCCGTGCTGACGCTCTATGAGCGGGCCGTTGATGCGGGGCTGCTGGCCTCCGCCTTCATCGGCGGCGAGGAACGGAACGGTACGAGCTGGAGGGTGGCCGATCAGGCGCGGTATCTCCTGACCGGCAATCCGGCTCAGGACCGTAGGGTTATCGCCCGGATGATCGGTATGGGCCGTGCTCCGCTGCAACATGGCGACGGGCCTGTGATCTTCATCGGGCCGGATGAGGATGCGGCCGATGGGGTCGTGACATTCGAATGCCAGACGATCGGAGCACCCGACGAACAGCAAGCGGGTAAGACCAGGAGAGCACGACGAATGAAAGCAGGCAGCCGCACCGCGGGTGCTGCGCCCAACATTGCATTCCCCTATGTCGCCGCTCTGCTGCGTGAGCACCTGCCGCCGCCGAATCCGGTCCATGCGGCTGTCGCGCTCCTTGTAGCCCGCGCCATCGGCGCCAGCTTGCCGGATATGCAGACGCTGATCGAAGCGCTGCGTCCTTCAGCACCGCTCGTTCTGCTGAAAGCACCTGTGCCGCGCTTCGAGCTGTGCGTCGGCATGATGCTCGAGGATGGATTGCTTTTGCCGTTCCGGGCCGCGCTCGAGGATGTGTTGCGCGAGAATCCATTGTCCGGCCGATACCGGCAGCAGCATTCCACTGTGAATAGGCGCAAGATGAAGACGCTATCGGGCATTGCCGTCGAGGTCACGAACGACAAGGATATCCGCCGGCAGTTTCGCCAGACGCTCCTCGATGAGCCCGCGCCGATCTTGCTGGTCGACGAAACCGTGTCCGCTTTGACACCCGTCGTCACCGAGACCGCCGACCTTGTGCTCGAATGCGGGGGCATCGATCACGAAACGATCGCCGAGCTGCTGCAGATCTGCGCCGGCATCCCCCCGAAGCAAGGTTTTGCGGTCATGGACGACATGGCCTTCGATCCGGCGGGACTGACGCTTGACGATATCGCCCTTGCGATCCGTCCGGGACGGAGTGCCGAGCAGACGCTGTCGATCCTGGCCATGCTCATCGAACGCCTTGCGACGGAGGATGGCGATGAAAGGGACGGCAAGGATACCAACAGCCGAACACGGCGGTCGGGCAAAGAGCGAGCGGGTGCGGCATCCTCGCGCAGCAAGGAGGCAGCAAAGAAGAAGCCGCAGGATGTCGGCGTGGAGGTGGTCGAGCCTGTTGCGGTCAACGCCGTCGGTGGCCATGAAGGGGCGAATGCAGCGGCAGGAAAGCCGCCGACGAAAGACCGTCTCCTTTCCGTCGAGGCGCTCGCCGGTTATGGTCCGGCGCGCGACTGGGCGCTCGACCTCAAGGCCGATCTGTCGCTCTGGCGGGATGGGAAACTGCGCTGGGACGAGATGAGCACGAAGCTCCTGTTGTCGGGACCGCCTGGAACCGGCAAGACCACCTTCGCCCGTGCGCTCTGCAACACGCTGCAAGTGCCGCTGCTTGCCACATCTGTCGCCAACTGGCTGGAGCCCGGCTATCTCGGCGAGGTGCTGAGGAGAATGTCAGGCGCGTTTGCCCTCGCCGGGGAAAAAGCGCCCGCCATCCTGTTCATCGACGAGATCGACAATATCGGCACACGACAGGGAGCAGGGAGCCGGAATTACGACGATTACTGGACGTCGCTGATCAACCGTCTGCTGGAGCTGCTGGACGGGGCTTCGAAGTCCGAGGGTGTCATCGTCATCGGTGCCACCAATCTCCCGGAGAAGATCGACCCGGCGATCCTGCGCTCTGGGCGGCTGGAGACGCATGTGCGCATTCCGATGCCGGATGCGGAAACCTTGATCGGCATTCTCGGCCACCACCTCGGGGATGATCTCGAGGCGGTGTTGGCTTCCGCGCCTGCACCGGCGACAACACCGCCACGACGTTTGCGCCCGCCAACACCGATCAACGGGAAGCCGCCCGTGCGGCGCAAATCTGTCCAGAAACCGCAGGCAGAGAAAGGACCCCGCCATGACTGATACGGTTGGTCATTCTTCATCCTTGAACGGTCTGCGTCCGCTCGCGATGCTGGCGTTGGGTAAAACTGGCGCTGACATCGAACGTCTTGTCCGGGAAGTACGGCGAAAGCTGCGGCGCGAAGGGCGGACCATGACGTGGGCCGATCTGGAGGCCGCCTTGCGCGATGGGCAGGCCGTAATGTCTGACGATCTGCGCTGGCGGGCAAGTGTGCATGAGGCAGGCCACGCACTGGTCTATACGCTCACCGGCATTGCCGAAGTGAAGGCGGCAAGCATCGGGCTTCATGGCCTTGGCATGGTTGCGACCGCGGCACATCATCATCTGCCGCAGAACGAGGCGTGGCTGATGAACACCATGGCGGCGATCCTGGCGGGACGGGTGGCGGAGATGCTGATCGTCGGTGAGGTGCTTGCCGGAGCCGGCGCAGGCGAAGAGAGCGATCTGGCGCGGGCCATGGATATGGCGCTCGCTGCCGAGACAAGGCTTGGCTTCTCCTGTCATCAGCCTCTTGTCTATCGCTCGCCCGGCGCGGCGGTGAATGAGCTGGCCTACGACCGTGAACTCGCCGACCGGGTCAATGCGCGCCTCATCACCGCCGAGACCATCGCCCGAAAGCTGATCGAGGAGCATCATGACCTTCACCGCGAGATCGCGACACGCCTCAGCGCGACCGGGATCATCGCGGGCGACGAACTGCGGGAGATGATCGACAGCGCGAATGGCGGAGCGGCCTGAGCCAAGACCTTGTCGTCAAGCCACATCAGCGTGCGGACACGGTATTGTGCCGTGCCCGCACGCTGATCCGCGTCAGGCCGATTTAAGGTGATCCGATGCAGGTTGCGGGCGATTTAGGACACATCATCTCAATTTACCCTGACACGATTCCCGATGCGGAATCCGCGTTGCAGGACTCCGAAACGGCGATTCATGTGCAAACCATGTTTGCAGGAAACGTCGTTTACGGGCGAGGATGCAGCATCTTGCAAACTGGGTTTGTCGCTTGCATCGCTGGCGGCGACGCTTGGTCTCCAACAGAGGAGACAGGCACATGGCAAGGAAATCGATACGACAGCGGAATGCAGAGCAGCGAGTTCGTCAGCAGAAGGTGAGGGACGATGCCCGCGAGCGCAGGCGGCCGACGCGGGACGACATTGCCCGTACCTTTTTGTGGCAGATGATCGTGACGGCGAAGAAGGCGCGGAAACGGGACGAGGCACTCGACAAGCTCTGCGGGGAAATCGTTGCCGAACTGGTCCTCCAAGGCTTCGATGCTCGTGAGAGCGAGGCCGTGTTCGAGGCGCTGACCGAGAAGTACGAGCCAGAGGTCAGGCCGTTCCGTACCAAGCGCCATCTGGAGGGCAAGGTTCGTGCTGGTAGGGTGTGGCGGTGATGCGCTGCTTGTAGGTGTTCAAGCCTTCAAAGCGATTGATCTGCGCTGACGTAGTTATCGTCTCTGCAAACGGTGCTATCAAATATCCTGCATGCTCTCCCCGTTACTTCGTAAAACGGCGTTTGCAGTGGAAGTGCGGGCGGAAAGCACTCGGTCAAATGTGAACTAAGTCGTCTAGAAATTCTGAACCGGGCGTAACCGCCGAGACGAAGAGATGGTCCCGGGCCCGAGTAGCGGCGACGTAGAGCAGTTGTCGTTCCGTCGCCACGACCTCATCCAGCTCGAACTCGTCGGCGACGTCATCGACGCGGGCCGCCAATGGCAGTATACCTTCATCGCAGGCGACGATCAGGATAGCACGGAATTCCAGTCCTTTGGCGAGATGCATCGTACCTATGAGCACTGCCTCTTTCGGGATTCGTCCTGTAAGCGATGAAGCTGTCTCGACGTTTGCGAGTTCGGCGATCTTCGATGCACGAGCGATCTGGTCGTTTGATCGGCAGAAGATGCCGATCTCGTTGGCACTTATTCCCTGTTCCAGAAGATTGTAGAGGAATTGCGAGGCGGCTGCAGCTTCCTCCTCGACGGATGGCGCGATAACGATAACCGGCTCGACACCATCAAAGACCGAAACAGTACCCTTGCGCTGGTCTTCCTCGCCGTCAACGTCTCGAACATTTTCGGGAAGAAGCCTATCCGCCATTCTCCTTATCTGATGGGACGTTCGATAATTGACCTTGAGCGTGAACGACCGCCCACGGACGTCAATGCCCAGCCCCTTCCAGGAAAATGGTTGTTGAAAGATGCGTTGGCCAATATCGCCGGCGAAAAAGAGCGACTCTGGTTGGTCGGACACAATAGCATTTAGGAACCGCAGTTCGGCAACGCCGAGGTCTTGGGCCTCATCGACGATGACATGTGTGTAAGGTTTTTCGGTGCGGTCCCGGAAATGGTTGGTGACCACAGTGAACAGATCGGCGGCGGTCAACAGCGATTTGCCTCTCAGTTGCCTGCGGACCTCCGCAAATACTGCCCAGAGTTCCTCGCGCTGCTTGGAGCCAAGCCGGTTCTTACGTCCCATCCGTGGTACAGTCGCATAGGCATCGGCACTGTCAACCTGCCAGGCGTCGATCACATGTTCCCATTCGGAATTGAGAAACTGTGACGTATGTTTCGTCAGACTAGTTGTATTCGCCGCCTCATTGACAATCGCTCTCAATTTTTCTCGACCGACCAAATACGCCTTCCGACCCGTCATGAGCGCGTATAAGTCAGTAGCCGCCTGTTCAAAGGACGATATTGTCACCCTGTCAGCGGGTAACGGGGCGTCGCCGAGCAGCACGCTAAGCTTGCGCTTGAGAGCGATGGCGAGCGGCTCCGAGAAGGTCGTCAGGAGTATCTTTGCCTGTGGCTCGCTACGGAGAATGCGAGCCACACGGTGTAAGGCGACCACGGTCTTTCCAGTGCCGGCCGAGCCGACCACACGTACCGGTCCAGAGAAGTCCCGGTCCACCAACATCCGCTGCGACGGATGGAGGAACACTGCCCATTTTTCGAACGGCTGGTCGAGCGCGGTCGCCAGTTCTTCATGCCCTTCCAGAATGCGGAACCGTCGCTGCGCATCGGGATGGCTATAGGGGTTAGTGGTAACCGGCGCCGGCTTGCTCAGAACACCCGTTGCTGCATATTCGAGCAAAGCTTCCGAGGCTTCTTGTGGTAAATGGTCCGCGAGTGCAAAGAATTTGTCTTCGCTTGCGTCGAGGACATCTTTGATCCAGTCTTCGGGGACCCCGATCGACAGTACATCGTCGGTGGACAGTTTCGAAAACAGTGGTAACACGGAGGCCGATTGCTCAGCGGAAACGAGGAACGGCAACTCTGGTTGTGGTACCCGGGCCGGCTGGATCACAATCTCTTCGACCCGTTCCCGCACCTCGACAATTTGAAGCGCACCGGTACGCGGATGAGTTTCGATCCGGCGGCGCTCTGCCCATTTGTAGGCGTTGTCGTGATGGTCAACATAGGCGAGCATTACGCTGTCACCCGTCTTGTGGATGATGATCCGGAGGTCGCGATTAACCCGGACCGACCAGAAGTTCGGGTCCTTGGAAGCGTCAATCCTGTGGAACTGCAGGCCTGGCCTATTCGGATCGGTTTGCAAGTCAAACGCCGTCAGCTTCACCTGCTTCTGTTCGTCGTTGGCCAGCTTGGCGAGGGAAATCGTAAAACTGTCAGCCAGGATAGTGGGCATCAGCGGTCCGCTCTTGATATTTCGATCTTCCGAAATTCGTCAAAACGATAGTATATCTGTTTTAGGGTTTCTGATCGATGCTTTTGAACAATACTATTAGTGATATTCACTCGCCGCTGCAAATTCCTCCTCCTCGGGGATATTCCAAACTTCAGCGGGAATGACCAATTTGCATAAATTGATTGGGTCCAAGGCGGAGACGCTTGAATGATGGAGACTTATGATGTCGTCAACATCAATAATGTCGTCTGGATCATCACAGGAAAATGCTGTGATTCGTTGGCCGTTAAAATGCAGACGGTTTGCTAAGACTATCTTTCGGTCAGCGAATAACCAGACTTCCGAGACCAAGGCGAGTGCCCAGTCATCTGAAGCCTCATCAGCAGCAAATGTGCCCCTGAGTGGTGTCCCCGCGTTAAAGGCTGCTGCCACGATATCTTTTCTTGCTCTGGTGCTGACAAATTCCGACGGGGTCGTCCTCCTGCCTGCTGGAGCCCGAGGTAGCAGGCGTTTGTCTGTACATGGATGCTTTGGCCAATCGCCCCCGAGGTCATCGAAAAATACACGCGATCCAAATTCGTTCTGATAGTAGTAGACCCGCGCTCCACACACAGGACAATGCGCATTGGGGTGCACGAAGCTCGCCGCCTGTCGTCGTGGCGAGACGTAGTATTCGCTCAGAAGGCGTCTAGCGCGTTCAACACTGTCCTGGCGAACATAAACTTGACGCGAAGAGGAACCTCTAAGATTCCAGCACCACCCGCAAGTGCAGTCAGGATAGTGGTTATGACCTGGCATCCCCTATACCCCAAACACCTTGAGCACCTCGTCCCCGAAGTGGTTAATCACTTTCACCGCGATCCGGCCCGTGCTCGGTCGGACAAACGGCCTTGAGGTATCCGCATAGAGCGTCTCCCACGCATCCGGATCGATCTCCGCCTTCAGCGCCGTCTTCAGCGACTTGTAGGGGTCGTTCGCGCCTAGGAAATAGGCGTGGCGGACGAAGAAGCTTTCCTCGTCGTAGTCGGTGTCGATGAACCAGGCGGCGATGCCCTTGACGTCGTCGGAGCGGATTTCTCCGGTCGAGGGGTCGAAGACGTCGACGCCGTGGACCTTGACCTTGATCTCGCCGCCGGGCGCGTCGAGGATTTCGACATCCGGCTCCCCGAAGACAACGAAGAGGTTGCCCTTGCCAGTGTTCTTCAGGTCCTCGGCCATGTGCAGGTCGGGGTTCATGCGCGCCTTGAGGATGGCGAGCGGGCCGAGCCGGTTGAGGTCGGTGGCCTGGGCGTCGAAGTTGAAGGCGCAGGTAATCAACACATCAAAGCGAGCGTCGGAGGCCTCGCGGGCGGCGGCGGTGATCTGGCTGCGGGTCAGCGTGCCGAATTCCGGACCGATCAGGATCGCCGCGCGCTTCTCCGCCGCGCCGCCATCGGCATAGCGACCCTCGGCGGCGATGTAGTTGCCCGGCCAGGGCTCGATGGAATTGAAATGGATCGTGTCGCGCTTTTCCTGCTGGTGGACGCCGGCGCTGCGCAGATGGGCGAGCACCATCTCGCCGAAATCGGCCTCCGGCATGTTGGCGGGGGTAGAGGCGCGGGAGGTGATCGCGCCGGCGGCGGTGAACTCCGCGCCCAGCGTGTCCTCGCGGGCGGCGATGACGTGATGCGGCGACAGGCTCTCGACGGTGAAGGGTCCGGCGACGCGTACTTTGGTCTTGTCCTCGTAGGGGCGGTCGAAGAGCAGTTCGACATCGGCGGCGCGGGCGATCGAGGCATCGATCTCTTTCTGCCTGCTGATGCGGCCCTCCCACCAAACGGCATGCAGCTTACGAACCGTGTCGGTGACCATATGCACCTTGGCCTGGCCGTCCTTGCCATCCAACCAGGTATCAAGATCGCGGGGGATTTCCCATTCCTCGAAGGCGGTGGTGAGCGCCTCGTTGAGCTGCCGGCGCAGCGGCTCCAGTATCTCTTGCCACTTCTCCCAGATCACGTCGATCTCGGCATTGTTGGCGATGCTTTTCAGCGTAATATGCGGCGCGCGTTCGTAGACAAAGCCGTGGCGGATATCGCCACCAACGGAAGTCTCTGCAAGAACCCTGCCGGTCGCATTCTGTTCTTTTTCGCGGCCCTCGATTGAATCCGCGAGGAAATAATAGGGGTACTTGGCACTCATAAGCCGACTACGAGCAAGTGCCAAAGCAACCCGAGACGTATCGATGGTGATCCAACGCCGGCCCCATTGCTCAGCGATGTATGCCGTTGTGCCTGAGCCGCAAGTTGGGTCCAGAACGAGGTCACCGGGATCGGTTGCCATGAGGACGCAGCGCTCAACGACACCCGGGTTGGTTTCTACAACGTACAGACGGTTGGCACCGAAGCCACTGGTTTGAGTATCAGTCCATAGGTTGATCAGCGGAGTAATAGAGTAATCCGAGAGGTAATTGACAAATCTGAGCGTTTTTCCCTGTGCGACAAACCGATCTGCCTTGTCCAATCGAGTTAAGCCGAGACCATGTGTTTTCCAGTGCGAGTTGGATGAAGGAGAAAACGTATTCCTTCGCCAAGCGAATGGCTTATCTCTCTGGGATGGGCCATCCGAAAACATCGGGTATGGCTGCATAATCCGCGCTGAGCTTGAGACCGATTCGCGTCCATCTTTTTCTGCCGCGGTGAGGGGGCGACGCATGCCGGAGGTCTCTTCGATCCAGGTATAGTTCGTGGCACCCTCGTCACCAGGATTCTTCGTGGCATACAGTCTGCGATATTTCAGCTTGCCAACGTTCCGCGCGAACCACAAGATTGCGTCGTTGACATTCGCAATGGCCGTGGTGCTATGCCCGCCTGTCTTTTTGAATATGATCTCGCTGACGAAGTTCTCTTCACCGAACACCTCATCCATCACCGCTCGAATGCGATGGACATTCTCATCGCCGATCTGCACGAAGATCGAGCCGCTTTCGGTCAACAACTCCCGCGCCACCATCAGCCGGTCGCGTAAGTACGTGAGGTAGGAGTGGATGCCGTCCTTCCAGGTGTCGCGAAAGGCCTTCACCTGTTCCGGCTCGCGGGAAACATCCTCCTTCTTGCCGTCCTTCACGTCCCGGCTCATGGTCGAGACCTGCCAGTTCGAATTGAACTTGATGCCATAGGGCGGGTCGAAATAGATGCACTGCACCTTGCCGCGCATCTCCTCGCGCTCGGCGAGGCTCGCCATCACCTGCAGCGAGTCGCCGAGGATCATGCGATTCTGCCAGTGCTTGGTGTGCTGGTAGAATTCCGCCCGCGCCTCCGGATCGGCAATGCCGTTGAAATCGGCGAAGAGGTCGGGCGCGTCCGACTTCTCCTCGCGGGTCTTGTTGGTCCGACGCTTGAGATCGTCGATGATCGCCTTGGGATGCACCTTTTCCTGGATATAGAGCGGCGGCGCGTTGACCACGAGATCGGACCAGTCCTGCCGGTCCTTGCCGCGCCAGACGAGCTGGGCGTCGCCGATCTCGATCTCGCCCGTCTCGGCGAGCTTCTTCATCTGCGCCTGCGTGATCCTGATCTTCGCGCCGTTCCAGATGATCTGCGGATCGCGATCCATGTCCCGATCCCGCTCCTCGCCGTGCGCCAGCGGGCGATCGCGCGCAATGCGCATCTCGCGGCCGCCGTCACCCAGCATTTCCGCTTGCTGCTCATAGAGCGACGCCATCTCGGCCGTGGGGTTATTCAGCCGCACCGCCTTGTCATGGGTGAGCGTGGAGACGTCTTTTTCGCGCGGGGTCTTGGCCATTTACTTGTTCTTCTTGCTCGTCTTGTGCGTGTCCGGAATGAGCTTCGCCAGATCGGTTGCGAAGTTCGTTTCGATGATCTCTGCCATTCGCAATAGCTGGGTTCTCTTCTCGTCACCAATGGCGTCAAGGAAGGCAGCAGTCTTTGTTATGACCAAGGGGCGGTTCTCCTCTTGGCTGGCTGAGAGCCAAAGATATTGGTCTACGATCCGCTCCGGGTAGAAGCGATCGGAGTCAGGAAGTGCAGAACGCATGTCGGACGCAAGTTTGACGAACCCCGTGTCATCCAGGTGCTGGTAAAATCTAGTTGCCTTGTCGCGGGCAGAGCCGCTCTTCACACCAATTGCCTCCGCTGCCAGCCGATCAAACATCGTCCAGCTCTTGGGTGCGACAAACCAGGAAAGCTTGCTAATGCCGGATACAAAGTCGTTGTGCGTAATGGCTTCTGCTGCATCAGAGCGGCGATTGAGCTCGTCGACGATTTCAAGGCAGAGTTCAAAACGATCAGTCAATGACCTCTCAGAGGTGAAACCATCACGACGGCGGTTCACAGCGTCAGCGATAATGTGAGCGCGTTGCCGGTTCCTCGAACCATCTGGATCACTCTTCTCTTTCCGTATACCGCGAGCTATGCCGTAATCCTTGGCAATTGACTGTACCAAATCGAAGTCCAGGCCTTTAGTGCCCTCGATGCGTTCAAGGTATGCAAGATCGTGGCTTGCCCACCACCACCAATACCGGATGGTTGCAAGCATCGGGAGAGAGGCGAGGTTATAGTGATTTATCATTGAGGCCGTGCTCTTGTTGCCCATCCTCATTCGGCAGCCACCGTCAGTTCCGCCTCTTCCTGATCCTCGTCCAATTCATCAGAATAGTCTTCGTCGCTGGAAAGCGAGATGGGCGACTGCTTGCCCATCGCGTGCTCGATCAGGTTCAAGAGGGCTTTCTGGCGTACTTCCATGAAGCCCGCAAAATCGTCAGCCCGAAGAAGGGCCGGCTCGATCAGATGCGACGACAGAAACCCGTCGAGCTTGGCAGGATCAATCGCAGAGGCGTCTGCGCTGCCCGTCTCCAATTTCGAAAGGTAGGCCGAGGGTGCTACGCCGCCAATAATGCGGTTCGTTCGGTAGGACAGAGGCGTCTTGTTGATTATGGAATCATAGATGTCCGATTTGATGCCTCGGTCCTCGCACCACTTCTTCGGGAAGATGTGGTGGATATCGACACTCTCGCCGAAGAAGACAGTGTGATCGAATTCCTGACCGGAGCGGAAGTCCTGAGCGCGCGCCTTCATCAGGAGTGCGTTCACGCCTTTGTAGGCGGCGGAGAGCCGCATGCGCATCGTCTTCAGCCGATCTGGTCGGAAGGAGGCTTCCGAGACTGTCGCAGGGACCTTACCCCCAGTTAGCCAAGCTGGCACCTCTTGGAAATCGCGTGCAATCCTGGTTTCGACGGCCGACCCATAGAGCTCGCCCAAAACGCCGCACCAGTACCATTGCTGGAGTTTTTCGCGGTTTCCTTCGAGCTCCCAGGCGTCGCCGATGTCCGCGAGGATTGCTGCAAGCGGAATGATCTGGGTTTGGTAGGGCAGATCGAATAAGCGGTAGACGCGCTGCGTGAAGAGGAACTTCGCGGCCTTGAGAAAACCCTGCTCAGCCAATTTCTCATATTTCTTGTAGGCACTGAGCGGAAGATTTAGCAAGGCCCCTCGCTTGCCCGTAATTTGAGGAAGGTCCTTGCCTTCCTTGTTGGCAGTCACCGCAGCGTGCCGAAGATCGCGTGTGTGGAACAGGGAGATCACGTGCAAAAAGTCGGTGTTAGCCACATTGGCCAGGATGCCCTTTTCGGCATCCGCCAGCCTCTGAGCACTGACGAAAAGTCCGTGCCGCCCCTTGTTGTCCCTACCTTCGCCGTACCAGTCCTTGCGAAGTTCATGTCCATCAGCGGCATAGATGGCTGTAACGAGCTCGAACGCATCGAGTGGCTTGCCACCCGTATTGACCTTCTCGAAGACCGTACAGACAGCTTCCTTGGTTGTTGTCTTGTCGAGTGCGATGACAGGGACGTGGTAACCGGTGAAGTTCGACAGGATTTCTGTATAGAACTGCTGGACGGTGGGCCAAAGCTCCTGCATGCGGCCGTTGGCATTGGCCCAAGTTACGAACTCCATCTGCCAGGCCATTCCGTCGAAGGCGCGGGAGAGGGGGAAAACGAGGTTCTCGAATTCACGCTCCGTGGTGGAATAATCGTGATCGATCGATCGATTGAAGTCGGAACGTACGATCTTGTCCGCAGGAACCGAGATGATCGCTTCTTCCCGATCGACCGAAGGGTCTAGCGACTTTTTGATATCAATGAAGAACCAGCGTTCTACGGGTTGTTTCTTCGGCGTGATAGTCTTCACGACCTGGCCACGCAACGTGACCTGATAGAGCGACGTCATTCGTTGCTGGCCGTCGAGGAGCAACTCTGCGGGTTCGACTCTTTTCGCCGTCTCGGGCGCGCCTTCGATAGGCCGCGGCTTGAAGTTAACATCGCCTCCGGTCTCGAGTGTCATAAGTGCGCCAACCGGAAAGGCCCGCGAAATGGATGCGATCAGGCTTTTGATCCGATCTTCATCCCACACCCAACTGCGCTGGAAGTCAGGTAGCTGAAGCTTTCCATCGTCGCACTTCTTCAACAATTCATGCAGCGCGACTGGATTTGTCTTGAACGTTGACCCCGACATCTATGCATTCTCCCCCACGCGCGCTCCAAACGATTTGACCAACGTTCCGTAATCCTCTTCCATCGCAAAAGCGTTGCGGAATTCCGCGAATGCCCAGCGGCCGTAGACCTTGAGATTGTTGACGCCGGGGACCCAGAGGTTCGTCATGGTCTCGGCCTTGATCTGCTCGTCGAGGCCACGGAAGCCCTTCACCTCGACGATCAGATTCAGCGGATCATCCGGGCCGCGGCCGTCATCGACCTGGATAATGAAATCCGGCAGGTAGCGGCGCGGTACGCTGCCCGAGCGATAGGGTACTTCGAACCCTAGCGCCTGGTTCTTCACATAGGAGATCGTGGCGGGGTGCGCTTCCACGACGCGGGCAAACTCCGCCTCCCAATCGCTGTCGCAAACGACGTAATTCACGTGACTGAGGCGGGTCTCCCAAAGCGTTTGCTTTGTCGTGATGAAGGACACATGGTCGGTATAGCCATGCGGATTGTAGGGATCGAGCATTGCCTTGACGACGTTCTCCCCATCCTCGCCGGCGCTGCGGACGATGGCCTGGTAGATGAGCTCAGAGGCTTTCTCTGCGAGTTCCGCATAGGTCAGCATGCCTGCCTTTGTGCCGCCGGTGAGCTTCAGGCAAGCAGCGATCCATCGGCGCGTGATGGGCTGGAGCTGGTTATAGAGGTAATATGGAACGTCTTGATCCGGCTCCCGGAAATACAATTCGATCAGCTTCTTGGTGAGATGCGTCGCCACAGTGTTGGGCCGCATGTCATCGAGTGCATCAGGAGATATGTCGTGGCCTTCGCCGACAAGTCCTTCGAGACGGACCGTACAGGGGCCGACCAACTCTGGCGTCAGGTCGAGGACTGAGTCTGCCGAGAAATTGGCTGAAAAGCTCTCGGAGGGGAGCTCGGCGCGATAACCGGCAACGCGCGGAAGACGAATGGAGAGGTTATTGCGTTCCTTCAGCGCGTAGACGCGTGTCGTCGGCTTCGGCGGCGTGCGCGTCACCTCCTGGGGCTCGGTGGCAAAGTCGAAGGGAATGCCGAGAATGTCGGCGTATTCGGTATTGAACAGCCCGTTGCCGTTCAGTTCATAGGACTGGCGGCGCAGGCCTCGACCAATCACCTGCTCGCAGAGGAGCTGCGTGCCGAATGCGCGGACACCAAGGATGTGTGTGACCGTGTTGGCATCCCAGCCTTCTGTCAGCATCGAGACCGAGACAACGCAACGCACCTGCTCTCCGAGCCTGCCTTTCTGCCCGATGGTGTTCATCACTTCGCGCAGCAGTTCGGAATCCGATAGCTTGTCCGCGGCCGCGGCACCTTCGCGCTCCTTGATCTCGCGGCGGAACTGCTCGATTTCGGCTTCGGCCATGTCACGGAACTTGGCGTCAAGCGCCTCGCCGGATTCGAGCTGTTGCGAGTCGATCAGCAATGTGTTCATGCGTGGCAACCGATTGCCATTGCGGTCATCGTAGTTCCGGAAAAGCTCGAGATGCCCGTAGTGCTTGGTCTGGCGTTCGCCTTCGACTTCCCGCTCCCACCCGGAAATCCATTCGAAGATCAGCTTCGAGCTGGCCGTGTTATTGCAGACGACGATGAACACGGGCGGAACGCCGATGCCGGCCTTTTGCCAGGCATCGTATTCCTTCTCGTAGTGGGAGTAGAGCGAGTAGAGCGCGGTCTGCAACTCGGCAGGTATGCTAAATGGATCGAGATCGCCGGATTTGCCCGCCCCCTTCTTCGGCATCTTCTTGCCGATGTGATCCCAAAGATTGCGAAACACCGGAGTGGCGGCATTGACGGCATTGTCCGATACCGGAACGCGGGGCAGCTTGACGATGCCGCATTCGATGGCATCAACGAGCGAGAAGTCGGAGACCACCCAGGGGAAGAGGGTGCCTTCCTCATAGCCCGACCCGCGCAGGAAGAACGGTGTCGCTGAAAGATCGTAGACCGCTCGGACGCCGACTTTTCGCTTTAAGGCTTCGATGCCGGAAATCCAAAGCCGCGCCGCCTCGTTGTTTTCCTTGGCCTCGTCCTTTTCTTCGCCCTTCAGTTCATGCTCATCGTGGCTTCCCGGACGTTCGCGATAGCAGTGGTGCGCTTCGTCGTTGATAACTACGACGTTCTTCATCTGTAGGAGATCGCCGCAGGCACGCTGCAGCATCTGTCCCTCGGTTTCGAGTTCCTCGATTGCTTCGCCTTTCCAGCCCTTCATCAGGCGAAGACCTACTGCGTTCAACTCGTGTGCCTTGCGCCGCTGAAAGACGTGATAGTTGACGATCTCGATCTTTGCCTTGTTCAGGTCGGGCATCATGTCCTGCGGAACAAGCTCCCGGGAGCGATAGTAGCTGTTGCCATCCGAAGGCTTCAGTACGCGCAGGCGGTCCTTGATGGTGATACCGGGCGCTACTATGAGGAAACCCCGCGAGAAAAGGTTCGAATTCGGTTGCCGCGCAGCATTGATCGCCTGCCAGGCAATCAGCATCGCCATGACAGTCGTCTTGCCGGCGCCGGTGGCCAGTTTTAGTGCAAGGCGAAAGATTTCGGGGTTGGCGTCTCGGTTGGCTTCTTCAAGATGGCGGTAGATGTGTGCGTACTGCTTGTTCTTGCGAGCCACCTCGGCGAGCCAGATTGCGGTTTCCACAGCCTCAACCTGGCAATAAAAGGGGCGAGGACCGGAGAAAGTGTCGCTTCTCCAGTGCTGGAGCAACCGCTGCGTAACCGGCGTTACGCCCCAGTCGTTGGGGTTGGGAATTGAGCGCCATGACGCAATGTGGCCGCGAATTTCGTTGATGATCGGCGTAGGGTTGTAGCGGCTGCTGCCATCTTTGGTCTGGTCAAGCTCAAGTGATGCCTGCTTCTTGCTATCGGCTTTAGTTTTTCGGCTTTTCGGAACTGGGGCAACGTACTTCGAGCGGCGCCGGCCTTCTATGGGCGGTTGATTGAGCGGCTCGCCACTTTCGGAGAGCGCATGATGGCGTGTGGGAACTTCGTATGGCGAATTGAGAATTGGTTCGGCGTAAAATGGCTTGGTCATGCAATCGGTCCCAGAATCGACATTACCATTCAATCGGCAGTGCGATTGTCATGCAACTCTTACGATGCGCTTTGCTGTGTTTCGCGAACAACTGCATACGGAAATAATTTCCGCTTATCAGCTTTATGCACCCCGTAAATGCTCTGAATGACGGCAACGCACATTCTTGTCGGCCACTTGGATCACCGCGGACAATTCCTGATGTGTCGGAATTGTCGAGGCAAGGTAGAAAGCTGGCAGCGGCTTTCGAACACAAGCGTTTTAGGTGATGTAGACCCAGGCGAACGCGAACGCCGAGCTTCGGCCCAGATGCGTTTGCCCGAAGGAGCTTGGAATTAATGGAGGATAGGGCTGCAAGCCCTCAGACCGGGGTGCAAGATCGTAGGGCGTAAGAGTTCTATGCAACAAGCAGGCCTCAAAACGCCAAGGATGGAAGCCGAATCGCCGAGACTATAGGCTCCTTTCGCGATGACCCGGCCCCGCTGATCTCAGGATGTACTGATACGCTCTGATATCTGCAAATAGCCAATCAAGAGATCAGTATCATATGTAGGATCGATGTGAAGGATTGGGGGCTGGTCGCGGTCAGGCAGCTTTCGAGCGGTGAACTTTAATGAGCGGACGTTAATCTGCCTGGCGCGGGTATCGCTGCGCAGAGTTCAGCAGTGATGTTAGGGCAGCGCATCGAATTCTCGCTGATGGCCATGTACCATCTCCCGCAGCCTAGCCGGCTGCAATACCTCGACTGACTTACCCCACGAGTAGAGGTGCCAGCACATTTCAAGGTAGCCTGAAGCCCTAAACCGCACCAGCAGTGAGCCGTTCGCTTCCTCCTCGACTGTCTGCGTTGGGTGAAACACAAACCGTCGCGCATGTGGTGCGGCGTCGGGGCTGAAGCGCCACACGACGTCACCGTGCTCGGCGGCGCTTTCGTAAGAGCCGAAGCCCTTCTCTGCGTGGGTGCGAATGCTGAAGCCGGGGTCAAGTTCGAAGCTCTCTTCCAGGACTTCAGCCGAGTATATTTCTTCGACGCGGTAGTGCTGGAGCCGCGCAGCCTTCTTCGCCATGTCGCGGGCGACCAGATAGCGACGGACACCGAGCAGCAGCCCGTGCGGTGCGACCACGCGCTCGCTCGGCTTGTCCTGCGTCCGCTTGCGATAGACGATTCGTAGCAGGAAGGGGCCTTTCAAGGCTTCTGAGATCGATGCGTCGACTGCACTGCTGATCGCGGGCCTGGGGCCGGGGCGGGCTGCATGACCCAGCGCCTCGAGCAACGCCTCCTCATCGACGGCGAGCCGGGTCCCCGTGCCGGGTGGTAAGAGCGCACGGACTTTGGATTGGAGCTGCCGTAGTGTCGTAGCCTCTGCCACCATCTGTTCCACCTCGAGTTCGCTGATCGCAGTAGTCAGCGCCGCGAGTTCTTCGGCCGACGGTGTCAGCAGCGGCGCGATCGCCTTAGCGTGGATGCGCCACCGGCGCTTGCGGTCTTCGCCGTCCTCGGTCTCAGTCTGGGGAAATGCGGCTTGGAGCGCGTCAGTCATCCGCTGCGCAGTGCGGTGGGAGCACCCCCATTCCTCAACGATCTCCTCTAGCGACACGCCACTCCGGCGCGTCGCCATCATTGCGAGCTTGAGTAGTTCCTGAGCCTTCGCAAACGACATGGAAATCACCACGACAGCTTTTGTCACCCTTATATGCTATATGACAGGAAAGGGGAATGCGCATGCGTAGGATAGGCGATGCTTTGAGGCTCTCAGCCTCTGACCTGATGCGGTTCAAGGGTTGTCGGCACTCGACCACGCTCGACCTACGCCTGATCGAAGTCGGCGACCTTGAGCCACGCAAGGACAGCGCCGAGGCGGAATTGCTACAGCGTCAGGGCGACGAGCATGAGTTCGCGTTCCTCGAACAGATCAAGGCGAGCGGCCGCCGGGTCGTCGAGATACCCAAGGATGGAATCCCGCTGGAGGAATCGGTACGCCTCACACTCGAGGCGATGCGGGATGGACCCGACGTGATCTTCCAGGGCGCACTGCTCGATAGCGCATGGGGTGGCTACAGCGACTTCCTCGAGCGTGTCGAGCGGCCGTCCGACTTCGGCGTTTGGTCATACGAGGTCGTCGACACCAAATTGAAGCGCAAGCCTGACCCGAAGCATGTCCTTCAACTCTGCCTATATAGCGATCTGATCGCGAAGGTACAGGGTGTGGCGCCCGAAGCTGCCCACCTCCAGCTTGGCGACGGTAGCCGTTTCACCATTCGGCTTTCGGAGGTCTCCTCCTATGCGCGCCACGCCCGTCGTACGCTAGAGACGTTCCTCATCGAACGGCCTGAGACGCGACCTGAGCCCGTGTCGGCATGCGCGCTCTGTCGCTGGAGAGACCTATGCGGGGAGCAGTGGGAGTCGGAGGACAGCCTTGCGCTCGTTGCCGGAATCAGCCGGTCCCAACGCCAGAAGCTCGAGGCAGTCGGCGTGACCACGATGGCAGGCCTCGCCGCCTGCGGCGAGCGCGTCCCGCGGATGGCGGCCGAGACACAGCGCAAGCTGGTCGCGCAAGCCCGCCTCCAGGCGGCGCGACGAGCCGGCGGCCCGCCGTCTTTCGAGTTGCGCGATCCCGAACCCGGCAAAGGCTTCGGCCTTCTTCCTACCCCCGACGATGGTGACATCTTCTACGACATCGAGGGTGATCCCTATTTCCCCGGCGGCCTCGAATATCTTCATGGTGTTTGGTATCGCGAGGGCGCGGACTGGCAGTTCCAGGCCTTCTGGGCGCACAACCGCGAAGACGAGGGCCGCGCCACCGCCAACCTGCTGGCTTTCCTCGTCGACCGCACTCGGCGCTTCCCAAACGCACACGTCTACCACTACGCTAACTACGAAATCGCCGCGCTCCGTCGGTTGACCGCGCAGCACCGTACCGGCGAAGCCGCAATGGACCAGCTCCAGCGGGAGCGGCGTTTCGTTGACCTGTTCAAGGTGGTCTCGGGTGCGATGGTTGCGTCCGAGAAGGGCTACTCAATCAAGGACCTAGAAGCCTTCTACATGGAGAAGCGAGCGGCGGACGTCGCGACCGCCGGAGCTAGCGTCGTCTTCTATGAAAAGTGGCGGCAGACGCGAGAGCGGCGACTCCTTGACGACATCCACGACTACAACCGTACCGACTGCATCTCAACCCATCTCCTCCGTGACTGGCTAGTACGCGATGTGCGCCCAGCAGGTATGCCGTGGCCCATGCTCGGCGCCATGCCCGGGGGCGGCACTCTCTCCAACCTCGATGTCGAGGAGGAGGAGGCCGCATTGCTACGTGCCCGGCTGCTGCCGGTTCGCGAGCGGCTGGGTGAGCGCGTTGCCGACTTACTCCTCGACCTCAGCCAGTTTCACAAGCGCGAGGATAAGCCGACCTGGTGGGCGATCTTCGACCGCCTTGCGCAGGAAAGCGAGGAACTGCTTGACGACCTCGAGTGCATTCAGGGACTTGAAGCCATAGGTGAACCTGTAAAAGTCACCGCGAAGTCGTTCGAGCGCACCTATTGCTTCCCGCCGCAGGAAACGAAGCTGCGCGCGGGCAAGTCGCCGTGCGTGAAGCCGGCGGCTATGCCCGAGGACGTCAACCTCCGTTCCATCGACCACGAGGCAAACACTCTGGTGCTACGGCGCTCGACAGCGAAGGGGGCGCTTCCCGATCGACTCGACCTGCTACCGCCGCAGCCGCTCCGCAACAGCGTCCTCAAGGACGCAGTCGCCTCAGTGACCGAGGAGATCATCGCCAACACCGGCCGACTCCCGGCTGTCGAGCATCTGCTGACGCAGTCGCCGCCGGTATTTGTCGATGGCCTGCGACCCGTCAGTATCATTCCGACCGATGGCGACCTTTCCACCGAGACCAGCCGCGCAATCGCGGCGATGGCGGGAACGACGCTCGCGATCCAAGGCCCGCCGGGCACCGGCAAGACCTTCGTCAGCGCGCTCTCGATCGTGGACCTCGTCCGCGCGGGCAAGCGCGTCGCGGTCTCATCCAACAGCCATAAGGCGATCAACAACCTCCTCAAGGCGGTGGCTGATCGGGCACGCTCAGAGGGCGTGGCGTGCCGCGTCGTCCAGAAGGCGTCCGACGACGGCGATGACGAGGGGTATCCCGGCATTGTCTTCGTGAACGACAACGACGCGCCCGAGATCGCGATGGCGCATGTGGTCGGTGCGACTGCTTGGCACTTCGCTCGCTACGCTGATTTCGCCTTCGACTACGTCGTCGTCGACGAGGCAGGGCAGGTCTCGCTGGCTAATATCCTCGCGATGGCCCGCTGCGCTCGCAACATCGTGCTTGTCGGCGACCCGATGCAACTGCCTCAACCGCTGCAGGGCAGCCATCCGGGCGACAGTGGCAGGTCGTGCCTGGAGTACCTTATCGATGGCCATCGAGTCGTACCGTCCGACCGCGGTGTCTTCATGCCGATCAGTCGCCGCATGCATCCGCGGGTCTGCGGCTTCATCTCGACTGCGGTCTACGAGGGCCGGCTCAGGAGCGACGAGGCAGCCGCTAGCCAGATGCTCATCTCTCGAGGAGGTGATGACTTGGTGGGCGCCGGCATGCGCGCCGTGGTGCATTTTGGCCGTTCGCAGGTCAGTCCTGAGGAAATTGACGCCGTTGCTGCACGGATCGCGGAGATAGAGGGCTCGACATATCGCGACAGAGATGGTCGTGAGCGCATCGTCGGTCATGCCGACATCCTCGTCGTTGCGCCCTACAACGCACAGGTAAACGCGTTACGGGTGCGACTGCCGGGGACGATCCGGATCGGCACGGTCGACCGCTTCCAAGGCCAGGAGGCGCCCATATGCTTAGTGTCCATGACAACCTCGAGCGGCGAGGAGCTACCGCGCGACATCGCATTCCTGTTCTCACTGAACCGGATCAACGTGGCAGTCTCACGTGCCCAGGTCGCCGCGATGGTATTCGCTGCTCCAGCGCTACTTGAGACTCCGTGCCGGACGATCGAGGAAATGGCACTGGTCAACGCGCTCTGCACGTTACGCGAATATGGGGGTGACAGCTTCTGACACCCGTGCGTGCGAATGTGCAGTCGTGAGTGGCACCTTTGGGACATCAGCTTTCGTTACATCATCGACAGCGATAGCCATGGCGGCGATCCCAATCGCACGTGCGACTGACCCAAGGCGCCAAGAGGTCTAGAAAGCGATCGATATGAACCACCGAGAAACATTTGCAGTGAACGAACTGCCCAAAGGCATCCACCGCATCACCCGTCTGCCGAGCGAGCCGCTCGGCGAGCTTTGGAATTCCATCGTTATGGACGAGGACACCAAGGCCAAGCTGCTGTCACAGGCCGTGCTGAATTTCACGTTGCGTGCGAAGGTATCGCGCTCGGTGATCCCCCTGCATGGCGTCATCATGCTGACGGGACTTCCCGGCACGGGCAAGACCTCGCTTGCCAAGGGTCTCGCACATCGCGTCGCACAGGCCTTCCGGAGTGATGCCTTCCGCCTCCTCGAAGTCGAGCCGCACTCCCTCGCGAGCGCGGCTCACGGCAAAACACAGCGCGCTGTAACCGATCTTTTCGGCCTGGCGATCTCGGAAGCGGCGGAGACCGGTCCGACGATCGTGCTGCTGGATGAAGTCGAGACGCTAGCCGCCGACCGAGGCAAGTTGAGCCTCGAGGCAAACCCCGTCGATGTCCACCGCGCCACCGACGCCGTTCTCGTCCAGCTCGACGCGCTTGCGGAAAAGCATCCCAACCTCTTGTTCGTGGCAACGAGCAATTTCCCCAAGGCCGTGGACGACGCGTTTCTTTCGCGCTGCGATCTCATCCTTGAGGTCCCGCTTCCCGCCAAGGAGGCCTGTCTGCTCATCCTCCGCGATTGTCTCGGCGGACTCGCCAGGGTCTTCCCTGAGATGAGAAATCTCGGGGAGGGCAAGGGCTTGGAAGAATGCGCCGCAGCCTGCGTCGGACTGGATGGCCGCGCTATCCGCAAGATGGTGGCCAACGCGCTTGCTTCCAATCAGGCAACCGCCATGAACCCTGGCAGCGTCACAATGCCGGCGATCATCGCCGCCGCGAAGGCAGCACACAAGGCCCGCGTGAGGGAGGGGCGCACATGAGCAGCACCTACTCCCGCGTCTTCCGCAGCAGTCCCCATCGCGACGCGTTCGACACCTGGAAGGCGATCGTCGAGCTTCTGACACAGGGCCGCACGGGCTCGGATCGGAACGAGCTTCTGGCGGTCGGCGGTACGGCGGCGAGCGTCATCGCGGAACAGGCGGCCAAGGACGCAGCGATCGTGGTGACCTGCGACGGCCCGCGAACGCGCATCTACACCCTCCATGATGACGACGCAATCGACGGATCGGACGCCAAGGAAGACACGCTGGGCTACGACCCCTTGAAGGGCGACTGGAAAATGTCTCTGCCTTGCCCCGCCGAGGACCTCGACTGGGTCAACAACTCGCTCAAGAAGCACAGCAGCCGTATCACTGCTCGCGACAGCGCGGAAAGCTCTGGCAGCGAAACCACAAAGGCCGCCACGGGAAGCGCGCTCGTCCTCGATACGAAAGGGTTCCTCGGCTCATGACCACCGTTGCCGTAAACACTTACACCCACTCGGTTACCTACGTGGCCGACAACATCCTCAAAAGCCTCAAGGACATCATTCGTTTGAGTGGTCTCGATCCTTCGCTGCTCGTTGATAGCTGGGAAAGCAAGATGCGGGCCCTCAAGACATGGCTGGGCTCTCAAGACCTCGAAAAGGTCGTGCTTGAAGTCTTCAATAAGAAGACCGACGCGCTCATCGTCCGCTGGGACATCGACATTGTCTACAGCTGGAACGGCGGTGGCGGGTTCTGGACCGACACCGATCAACTCAAGTATCACATCCGGAAGGCTGGTGTCGCCCCGTCAGACGCGAGCTACAGGATCATGATGAAGGCGAAGCCGGGCCATCCGGAGGTCGAGGGCTGGAGCACCAGCTACTTTCGCTCAACGGACGGCTTCGTCCGCCACAATCTTGGATCGACGATCGACCACAACGGCTTGGGCGGTAGCGCGGCCTACTGGAGAAAGACCTGATGCTTACGACCGATGAGGCCTTCCGGAAATTCAAGTCCCGGCTTGAGCTTAACGACCGCGAACAGGAGAATGCGTCCAAGCGGCAGAACGAGGTCCGTGACTACCTGGATACGAAGTTTGCGATCGCCAGCAGTTTTCTGACGGGGTCCTACAAGCGCCACACCAAGACAAAGCCGCTCAAGGACATCGACATCTTCTTCGTTCTCAAGGAGAGCGAGCGATCTAAATACCGCGACAAGGCCCCGTCGGTGGTGCTGGACGACTTCCACAAGGCGCTCGTAGAAAAGTACGGCGAGAAAGCCGTGCGCAAACAAGGTCGCTCGGTGAATGTGGATTTCGGCGTTGTCGTCGACGCCGAAGACAATACGGACTACCGGATTCTCAGCGTTGATGTCGTGCCGTCATTTCCATTGGGCGACGATTACGAGATTCCGGACACCGACAAGGGCGAGTGGATTAAGACCAACCCCAAGACTCACGCCCAGAAGGCGGTCGATGCCCATCAGGCGTTTTCAAACGAGTGGAAAGGCCTAGTCCGCATGGCCAAGTACTGGAACAACAATCCGCGGCACGGGATCGATAAACCGGTGAAACCATCGTTCCTGATTGAAGTCATGGCCCTCGAATGTCTGTATGGTGGATGGCAGGGGCGCTTTGATTACGAACTCGAGGGGCTGTTTTCCACGCTCGCCGACCGCATCTTCGACATCTGGTCCGACCCCGCCGGGCTTGGTCCGCCGATTAGCGACGGCATGGACGCCACTCGAAAGCAGCGTGCGCGCGATCTGCTCCTGGCCGCGAGCCGCGATGCTCGCAGCGCGATCAACCTCGCGAAGCAAGGACGCAACGGCGAGGCCTTGAAAGCATGGCGCACACTGTTCGGTCCCAAGTTTCCGCTCTCCTGACACAAGGGAAGTCCTTCATGTCCGAATGGTCTCTTTCTCAGCTCCTTTCTTCGTTGCATGAAGACATACAGACGAGGCTCTCAGTGGCGCGTAGGAGCTTCCAGCACCCCGGGGTGAAAGGTGACGCGAGCGAGAGTGTCTGGATCAGCTTGCTGGAGAAGTATCTACCCGCCCGCTACAGCGTCGCCAAGGCGCATGTCGTCGATAGCCGCGGGGATTTTAGCGACCAGATCGACGTGGTCGTTTTCGACCGCCAGTATTCACCATTTATTTTCACCTACGAAAACCAGACGATCATTCCCGCCGAGAGCGTTTACGCCGTCTTCGAGGCGAAGCAGACTGCCGACGCGCAGCTCGTCAAATATGCTCAGGACAAAGTTGCTAGTGTCAGACGGCTCCATCGGACGAGCCTGCCGATACCGCACGCGGGGGGAGTCTATCCGGCAAAACCGTTGATTCCGATTTTTGGCGGAATCCTGACTTTCGAGAGCGAATGGAACCCGCCCATGGGCAAGCCATTGGAAGCCGTCCTCCTCAACGGAATAGGGGACCGCCAGTTGGACCTGGGATGCGTGGCGTCGCACGGCCACTTCGCCCGTAATGGCGAAGGTGAATTTAATTTCGTCCTTGAGAACAAGCCAGCAACGGCGTTCCTGTTCAAGCTAATCTCCCGGCTCCAATTCAGCGGTACCGTCCCCATGATCGACATCGAAGCCTATGGTGAATGGTTAGCGAACTGATCGGCATACACGCAACGATGTGGTTATGTTGGCGTGGGAGCGCTCGGCCGCTCCGTGTTCGACGACATACCGGAGGAGTTCCCCCAAGCCAGCCTTGTTGTTCCGGTTCATCGGGATTGCATTAGTGCCAATGTAGTTTCAAGTGACCTTGTTTGCGGTGCGGGGTCATTAGCGGAGTCGCGAGGTTGGGTGGCGCAGAAGCTATCGCCGGCATCGATTCGAATATCCGCTTCCTGGAAGGCTTTCACTCGCGATGCAACGAACGGCACCAATGCCCATCTGCAAAAATACTCCGGGTAAGCCTGTCTGAGGGGCCTCTCAAAGCCATCTTTTGATGGAGATACCACCAGGCCACGAAGGGTTTCTGTCAGAGTTTCTGTCAGTTTTGGGGTGGGAAGATTTTCGTCAGCCCTCGGGATGGCTGTAAATCCTTGTTCTGAAAGGATTTCAACTGGTCGGAGTGGAGTGATTCGAACACTCGACCCCCACGTCCCGAACGTGGTGCGCTACCAGACTGCGCTACACTCCGTGACCAGTGGCGCTGCTATAGAACAGGCTTTCAGTTTCGACAAGCGCAAAATATCAAAAAAAATCCGCGATGTTGGGGAAAGTCCCGGAACGCCGGGGAAAACTTTTTGAAACGCTCGAAATGTCGGGAACCGGAGGCGGGGTGTGACGTTTGCCGAGCCATGGAACAGATCGTTGCAGACCTTTTTCCGAACACGCAGGTGCCCTATCCGGTCATCCTTGCCCGGATGGTGGGGGCGATTCTTTTCGGTGCAGCCATCGGTGCGGAGCGGGAATACCGTGATCATGCGGCGGGTCTTCGCACCCATATCCTCGTTGCGCTCGCGGCCTGCGTCTTTGCTCTTCTCGCGCTGGAAAGCGTGCATATGGCGAGCTTTTCCGATGAACAGGTCCGTATCGATCCGCTCCGGGTCGTCGAGGCCGTCACGGCGGGTGTCGCCTTCCTTGCCGCCGGCATGATCGTCTTCTCGCGCGGCGAGGTGAGAGGGCTGACGACCGGAGCGGGCATGTGGCTTGCCGGTGCCGTCGGCCTTTCCGTCGGTCTCGGCTATTGGTTCATCGGGTTCTTCGCGACGCTTGCCTGCTTCATCGTACTGTTCATCCTTGGAAAATTCGAGACACGCCTCGGTGTGGGAAGCTCGAAGGAGGAGGAGGATAAGTAGAGCTGAGTGATGCCTTCCGTTTCTCTGTCGCGATGCGCCGATGGAACAATATGATGGACGCGACGTTATCGATTCGACACATTGATGGAAAGGAAAATACCGATGGCTCGGGCATTGATTCTCTGGTTGATGGGCGTTCCGCTTTTCATTGTCATCCTGCTTTGGTATTTCTTCTTCTGATATGCCGAAGACGAAGTGGAATTCCCTGCAATGGGCACTCTTTGCTTCCGGCAAGGGGTGCCTTTCCTTTGGCGGTAGTTCAAACGAAAAGCGGCGCCGCAAGGGCGCCGCTTTCCAATAGGCTTCACGAAGAAAGACTATTCGTCCAGATCGGCAAGCACTTCCGCGGCGCGTCCCGCGCTGGTGTGGCGCACGTCGACATCGTGGCGGCGGTCCGCGAAAAGCTCGGTCGCCATGATCTTCTCCGCAAGGTCGGCGGGCAGCGAGAGCAGCACGCGCTGGTCGTCCTTGTGGATGCCGCCGAGTTCCGAGCGGCGGCCCGTGATCATGCCGCCGGCCACCGTGTTGTTGGTGTCGGGGTCGATCAGGATAAAGGCGCCGGTCGTGCGGTTCTGCTCGTAGGTGTCGAAGATCGCCTGTTCGTCGAAGGTGAGATGCACCTTGCCGATGGCGTTCATGCCGAGCTTGTCCGCCGCGTTCCATTTGGAGGACTTCAGGTCGAGCTGGCTCACCGGCTCGACGGTGACGCGCTGGCGGCGCGAGCCGCTCTTCAGCCAGTAGCGCTTGCCCGGCTCGATGCCGTCGGGCTGCAGGGCGACGAGCTGCGCGTCGAAACCGCGGCCGGTCATCGGCTGGCTGTCGATGGCGACGATCATGTCGCCGCGCGAAACGTCCACCTGACGGTCGAGCACGAGCGTGATGGCATCGCCCGCCACGGCCGCGTTGCGCACGAGGTCGAAGGTGACGATCTTGGTGACGTTGGCGACCATGCCCGAGGGCAGGACGACGACCGAATCGCCCGGCTTCACCGAGCCGCCGGCCACCGTGCCCTGATAGCCGCGGAAACTTTCGCCCGGGCGCGAGACGCGCTGCACCGGCAGGCGGAAGCCGACCGTCTGGTTGGAGCGGGTGGTGGCCTTTTCCAAGGTCTCGACCAGCGTTGGGCCGTCATACCAGGGCATGGAGGCGCGGCCATCATAGACGACGTTCTCGCCCTTCAGTGCCGAGATCGGGATGGCGGTGATCTGCTTGACGCCGAGCGTCAGCGCGAATTCCTTGAAGTCGTGTACGATCTCGATGAAACGGGCGCGGTCGTAGTTCGTCAGGTCGATCTTGTTGACTGCGAGAACGAACTGGCGGATGCCCATCAGCGAGGCGATGGTGGCGTGGCGGCGCGTCTGCTCCAGGATGCCGGCGCGGGCATCGACCAGCAGCACGGCAAGGTCCGCCGTGGAGGCGCCGGTCGCCATGTTGCGGGTATATTGCTCATGGCCGGGCGTATCGGCGACGATGAAGGAGCGGCGGTCCGTCGAGAAATAGCGATAGGCGACGTCGATGGTGATGCCCTGTTCGCGCTCGGCCTGGAGACCGTCGAGCAGCAGCGCGAAGTCGGGCAGGCCGAGGTCGTTCTGCTTGCCGCTGTCGCGGTGGAGCGTGGCGGCCTGGTCTTCCTTGACGGCCTTGGTATCCCAGAGCAGGCGGCCGATCAGCGTCGACTTGCCGTCGTCGACCGAGCCGCAGGTGATGAGGCGAAGCGGGCGGGAATCGCGGATCGCGCGTGCGGGTTCCTCGAGCGGAAGAACCTCGGCGGTTGCAGTGGCGGAAACGGTCATCTCAGAAATACCCTTCGCGTTTCTTCTTTTCCATGGAGCCGGACTGGTCGCGGTCGATCGCGCGGCCCTGGCGTTCGGAGACGGTGGCGGTCTCCAGCTCGGCTATGATGTCGTCGAGCGTTTCGGCATTGGAGCGGATGGCGCCGGTCAGCGGGAAGCAGCCGAGCGTGCGGAAGCGGATGACGCCTTCCTGCTTCACCTCGCCGGGCAGCAGTTCGAGGCGCGGATCCTCGGCCATGATCATCATGCCGTCGCGCTCCACATAGGGGCGCTTCTTCGCGAAGTAGAGCGGCACGATCGGGATATCCTCGGCCTGGATGTAGCGCCAGATGTCGACCTCGGTCCAGTTGGAGAGCGGGAAGGCGCGCACGCTCTCGCCCTGGCGGATCATGCCGTTATAGACGTTCCACAGTTCCGGGCGCTGGTTGCGCGGGTCCCACCGATGATCCGGCGTGCGGAAGGAGTAGATGCGCTCCTTGGCGCGCGAGGCCTCCTCGTCGCGCCGCGCGCCGCCGAAGGCCGCGTCATACTTGCCGGCGTCGAGCGCCTGGCGCAGCGATTCCGTCTTCATGATGTCGGTGTAGAGCGCCGAGCCGTGCGAGAACGGCGTGACATTCTCCGCCGCGCCGCGCGGGTTGACGTGCTCGATGAGGTCGAGATCGTATTCCTTGACGATATTGTCGCGGAACTCGATCATCTCGGCGAATTTCCAGCCCGTATTGACGTGCAGCAGCGGGAAGGGGACGCGGCCCGGATAGAAGGCCTTTCGCGCGAGATGCAGCAGGACCGAACTATCCTTGCCGATCGAATAGAGCATGACGGGACGCTCGAATTCGGCGGCGACCTCGCGGAAGATATGGATCGCTTCGTTTTCCAGCGCCTTCAGATGCGGGTCGAGCGGCGGCTTCGACGTGGCGTTCGGCTTGGCTTCCGCCTCGTTACGGATATCGGACATTAAACTCTTCACTCCGGATAGGGATGCCTTGGGAGGGCTGTTCGGGTCAGGCCGCGCTGGGGGCCGGGATGGTGGAGGCGGCGGCCTCGGTGACGTGCAGGCCGCATTCGCGCTTCTCGTCGTTCTCCCACCACCAGCGGCCGGCGCGCTCGGGCTCGCCCGGCTTGATGGCGCGCGTACACGGCTCGCAGCCGATGGAGGGGTAGCCGCGACCGTGCATCGGGTTCACCGGCACGGCATTGTCGGCCACATAGGCCTTGATGCGGTCGATGTCCCAGTCGGCCAGCGGGTTGATCTTGATGAGGTTGCGCTCGGCGTCATGTTCGGCAAAGGGCGTATCCGCCCGGTTGCCGGACTGGCCGCGGCGAAGGCCGGTGATCCAGAAGGATGCCCCTTCGAGCGCGCGCGCAAGCGGCTTCAGCTTGCGCACGCTGCAACAGGCATGCCGCGCCTCGACGCTCTCATAGAAGCCGTTGAGGCCGTACTGCGCCGCATAGGCGTCGATATCGTCCTGCACGGGCACGTAGCGGGCGATGGTGATGCCGTACTGCCCCTCGGTCTCGTCGATGAGATCGACGGTCTCCTTGAAGAGCCGGCCCGTCTCCAGCGTCACGACGTCGATGGCAAGCCGGTCGGTGCCGATGGCCGCGGTGATCACCTGGTCCTCGATGCCGAGGCTGGTGGTGAAGACGGCACGCCCGCCAAGTTCGGCCACGAGCGCGAGGCGCCCGGCAAGGTCGAGACCGGCCAGTTTGTCGTTCAGGGCTTCCGCGATCCCGTTTCCGGTAAGAGCAGTCATTCCGTTTCCAAGCCTTTGCGAGAATTTGCCGGATTATCGCAGGCTTGGGGGAGGGCAGACAGCAAAACGGATTTCCAAAGCGTGAGGACGAAGAGCAAATATCTCTCCATCTCGGCCCCAAGGCAGAAATCCTGCCGCCGGGGAAAGCTTTGATATTATTCTATGAATTTAGTAGACAATAAGCTGGTTTTGGGCAGGCCGATCAGGCGGCCGCCTCCATGTCGAACTCGAAGTGGATCCGGTCGTAGGGGAAGGCGAAGCCGTTTTCGGTCTTGTCGATCACGCCGCTCTTCGCCAGCATGTCAAGATCCCCGTGGACGTTCTTGATGTCACGGGTCACCAGCTTCGCCACTTCGCGCACGGTGAGCGAACCCCGGCCGGCCATTGCCATGACGATCTCCGTCCGCTTGGGCGCCAGCGTCCGGTGCATCGCCTCCCACGAGTCGAAGGACAGGATGGATCGAGCCTCGACGGCCTCGCCAGCCTCTGCCCGCTTCGCGGCATCGACCGCGGAGGCGATCACGTCCTTCATGCTTTCAATCTTCACGGTCAGCGTTTCCATCGATCCATCCTTTCATGTCCGCATCAAAGTCCAGCAGCAGTTTCTCGATAGACTGAAAGGCATACGGGTGCTCTTCGGCCCCGATATGCTTGTGGTCCCCTTTGCCGGTTTCGTTGTCGTAGCGCATCATGCAGATGCCATCGGCCACGAAGGCCAGACGATACTTGAAGGGGTGAGGGCTGCCGCGCAGTGGCTCGGGCACCCGCCATATCACGAGGTCGGCGAACATGGCCTCGCCGATATGTCGCCGTGTCTTGAGGATCAGACTCGCCTGCATGTTGGTGTTTATACCATCAAGCGCTCTTGTTGGCAATTACGCCAACGGATAGCGGAGGAACGTCGAGGTGAGGCAGCACCGGGATCACCGAAGTGATCCCGGTGTCTTGATGGCAATGGAACTACCGATCACTCACCGCCGCCCGCGGGTTCACCCACGGCTCCTGATTGGAGCGTGCCAGCGGCTGCTTGCCGAGAATGTGGTCGGACGCTTTCTCCCCCGTCATGATCGACGGCGCGTTGAGGTTGCCGTAGGTCACATGCGGGAAGATGGAGCTATCCGCCACGCGCAGCCCGTCGACGCCGATCACGCGGGTCTGCGGGTCGACCACCGCCATCGGGTCGTCCGCCGCGCCCATGCGGCAGGTGCCGCAGGGATGGTAGGCGCTTTCCAGATGCTCGCGCAGGAAGGCGTCGATCTCCTCATCCGTCTGCACCTTGTCACCCGGCTGGATTTCCGGGCCGCGGAATTCGTCGAAAGCCTTCTGGCCAAAAATCTCGCGGGTGAGGCGCACGCAATGGCGGAACTTGATCCAGTCTTCCTCGTGGCTCATGTAGTTGAAGCGGATCACCGGATCGGCCATCGGATCGGCCGAGCGCAGGGTCACGTTGCCGCGCGATTTCGACAGGTTGTAGCCGACATGCGCCTGGAAACCATGGCTCTTGGCCGCCGCCTTGCCGTCATAGGAAATGGCGACGGGCAGGAAGTGGTACTGGATATCCGGCTGCTTCAGCCCCGGCGCCGAGCGCAGGAACGCGCAGGCCTCGAACTGGTTGGAGGCGCCGAGGCCACCCTTGGAAAGCAACCATTGTGCGCCCGCCACGCCCTGCCAGAACCACGGCAGCCAGGAATAGAGCGAGACCGGCTTGGTGGAGACCTGCTGGAAATAGAATTCCATATGGTCCTGCAGGTTCGCGCCGACACCCGGCCGGTCCACCTTCACCTCGATGCCCATGTCCTTCAGATGCTGCGCCGGGCCGATGCCCGAGAGCATCAGGAGCTTCGGCGAGTTGAAGGACGAAGCCGAGACGACGACTTCCTTGTTCGCCTTCACCACCTCGATCCTGCCGTTGCGCTCGATCTCGACGCCGACCGCCCTGCCATTTTCGATGACGATTTTCCGGGCGAAGCAGCGCACGAGGGAAACGTTCTGTCGCTTCATCGCCGGGCGCAGATAGGCGTTTGCCGCCGACCAGCGCCGGCCGTTGTAGATCGTCTGCTCCATTAGGCCGAAACCTTCCTGCTTGGAGCCGTTGTAGTCCTCCGTCGTCTCGAAGCCGGCGTCCCGGCCGGCCTGGATGAAGGCGTGGAAGAGCGGGTTCGTTACCGGCCCGCGCCGGACATGCAGCGGCCCGTTGGTGCCGCGCCAGCCCGCCTCGCCGCCGAGCGAGGTCTCCAGCCGCTTGTAGTAGGGCAGCACGTCCGCATAGGCCCAGCCCTGCGCGCCGAGCTCTTCCCAGCGGTTGAAGTCTTCCGCATGGCCGCGCACATAGACGAGGCCGTTGATCGATGACGAGCCGCCGAGCACTTTTCCGCGCGGCGCGGTGATCCTGCGGTTGTTGAGGTGCGGTTCCGGCTCGGAGAGATAACCCCAGTTATAGCGCTTCATGCTCATCGGCCAGGCCAGCGCGGCCGGCATCTGGATGAACGGCCCGATATCCGAGCCGCCATATTCCAGCACCATGACCGTATGCTTGCCGTCTTCCGAAAGCCGGTAGGCGAGCGCCGAGCCGGCCGAGCCGGAGCCGACGATGATGTAGTCTGCGTTCTGCATGACCGCTTCTTTCCTGCGTGGGTTAAGCCCCTCATCCGCCTGCCGGCACCTTCTCCCCGCAAGCCGGGGAGAAGGAAGATGTGGCGAGCGCTCATTCCGATCCGCATCGCCTCGATGTGGCGGAAAACTTAGCGTCCTGCCCCCTTCGCCCCGCTTGCGGGGAGAAGGTCGCGGCAGCGGGATGAGGGGCAGTTCCGATCAAATCAATACGGCGCCTCGACCTTGCCCATCGACACATAGACCGTCTTCAGCTCGCTGTAGTGCTCCAGCGCGGCGAGGGAATTCTCTCGCCCGAAACCGGATTGCTTGGAGCCGCCGAAGGGGATTTCCACGGGGGCGAGGTTGTAGGTGTTGATCCAGAGCGTGCCGGCATCGAGCTGGTCGACGACGCGGTGCGCGCGGGTGATGTCGGTGGTGAAGACACCGCCCGAAAGGCCGAACTCCGTGGCATTGCCGCGTTCGATGACTTCTTCCTCGTTGTCGAAGTCGAGCACGCACATGACCGGGCCGAAGATCTCCTCCCGCGCGATGGTCATGCCATCGGTGACATCGGCGAAGACGGTCGGCTGGATATAATAGCCTTCACCCGAAACGGCGTTGGGAATGCCCCCGCCTGTCAGCAGCGTCGCGCCCTCGGCCTTGCCCTTTTCGATATAGTCGAGAACCTTGTCGCGCTGCGCCTTCGAGACCATCGGCCCAAGCTGCGTCGCCTCGTCCATCGGGTCGCCGATGAGGATCTTTTCCGTGCGTTCCTTGAGGCGGGCGAGGAACTTCTGCTTGATACCCTTCTGCACGAAGACGCGCGTGCCGTTCGAGCAGACCTGCCCCGTCGAATAGAAGTTGCCAAGCATCGCCCCGCCGATGGCGCTTTCAAGGTCGGCATCGTCGAAGACGATGAGCGGCGACTTGCCGCCGAGTTCCATCGTCACATGCTTGAGGTCGGAAGCGGCCGCGCCCGCCACCTTCTTGCCCGTCGGCACGGAACCGGTCAGCGAGACCTTGGCGACGTCAGGGTGGTTGACGAGCAGCGGCCCCGTCGAGCGATCCCCCTGGATGACGTTGTAGAGACCCTTCGGCAGGCCGGCCTCGACAAGGATTTCCGCGATCTTCAGCGCACCGAGCGGCGTGTTCTCCGAGGGCTTGAAGACCATGGCATTGCCGCAGACGAGCGCCGGCGCGCCCTTCCAGCAGGCGATCTGCTGCGGATAGTTCCACGCGCCGATGCCGACGCAGACGCCGAGCGGCACGCGTTTGGTGAAGGCGAAATCCTGCCCGAGCGGGATATAGTCGCCATTGAGACCCGCCGCCGCGATGCCGCCGAAGAACTCGAAGGCGTCCGCGCCTGATGTCGGGTCGGCGATGATGGTCTCCTGGATCGGCTTGCCGGTGTCGAGCGTTTCCAATTCGGAAAGCTCGAGGTTGCGCTCGCGCATGATCTCGGCGGCGCGCTTGAGGATGCGGCCGCGCACGGTGGGGCTCATGCCCGCCCATTCCTTCTGCGCGCGCTTGGCGGAGGCGACGGCCTTTTCCACGATGGCCGGCGTTGCCGCGTGGAGACGGGCGATCACCTCGCCGGTGGCGGGGTAGAGGCTCTCGAAGGGCGTGCCGGCAACGTCTTCCACATATTCGCCGTCGATGAAATGCGAGGCTTTCGGTTGGGCTTTCATGTCATTCTCCTCGCGGATAGCGTTTGGATTCCTCGAGATTGTCGAGGTTCATGTGGTTGCGCATGTAGCGTTCGGATGCCTTCTGCAGCGGCTGGTGGTCCCACGGATAATAGGCGCCGTTCCGCAGCGCCTCGTAGACCACCCAGCGCCGCGCCTGGCTCTCGCGCACGGCGGAATCGAAGGCAGCCATGTCCCAGCGCGCCTCGCGCATCTGGCGGAAGGCGTCCAGCGTCGCCCGGATCACCGGATTGTCGGAAGTCGCAAGGTTGGTCAGCTCGTGCGGATCGGCTTCGAGGTCGTAAAGCTGTTCCGGGTCGAGTTCGCAGTGGATGTATTTCCACTTGCCCTCGCGGATGCCGACGAGCGGTGCATAGGAGGCTTCCGCCGCATATTCCATCAGCACCGGCGTCGTGCGCTCCGCGCCGTTGATGATCGGAAGCAGGCTTTCCCCGTCCGTCCAGGGCATCACCTCGTCCATGGAGATGCCGGCGAGGTCGCACAGCGTCGGCGTCACGTCGAGATTGGAGGTGGGGGCAAGGTGCAGGCCGGGCGTCACGCCGGGACCAGCGATCATCAGCGGCACGCGGGCCGAACCCTCGAAGAAGTTCATCTTGAACCACAGGCCGCGCTCGCCGAGCATGTCGCCATGGTCCGAGCAGAACAGGATCAGCGTCTCGTCCAGCATGCGCGTGCGCGTCAGCGTGTCGACAAGCTCGCCGACCTTCTCATCGAGATAGGAGATATTGGCGAAATAGGCCTGCCGCGAGCGGCGCACGTCCTCGCCGCTGATCGCGAACTTGGCATAGTCGCACGAATGCAGGATGCGGGCGGAATGCGGGTCCGGTTCCTCCAGCATGTCCACCTGGGGCATCAGGTGCGCGCAGTCCTCGTAGAGGTCCCAGAACTTCCGCCGCGCCACATAGGGGTCGTGCGGATGGGTGAAGGAGACGGTGAGGCACCAGGGACGGCGGTACTGGTCGTCGTTCTCGCGGGAGAGCTGGTAGAGCTTCTGGTTGGCGAGGAAGGCGACCTCGTCGTCATATTCCATCTGGTTGGTGATCTCGGCGACGCCGGCGCCCGTCACCGAACCCATATTGTGATACCACCAGTCGATGCGCTCGCCCGGCTTGCGATAATCAGGCGTCCAGCCGAAATCGGCCGGGTAGATGTCCGTCGTCAGCCGCTCCTCGAAGCCGTGAAGCTGGTCCGGCCCGACGAAGTGCATTTTCCCCGACAGCGCCGTGTAATAGCCAGCGCGGCGCAGGTGATGCGCGAAGGTGGGGATGGAGGAAATGTACTCCGCCGCATTGTCGTAGACCTGTGTGCGGCTCGGCAGCTGGCCGGCCATGAAGGAGGCGCGGGCAGGGGCGCAGAGCGGCGAGGACGTGTAGTTGTTGCGGAACCGCGCCGAGCGTGCGGCGAGCGCCTTCATGTGCGGCGCATGCAGCCACTCCGCCGGCCCGTCCGGGAAGAAGGTCCCGTTGAGCTGGTCGACCATGACGATCAGGATGTTCGGCTTGCTGGCGGTCACGGGCTGGTCCTTAAATGAATGAGCAATATCCGGAAGCTCTAGCGCGCCTGTGTGACGGATGGTCGTCGGCCAGCGGCGGTGGAAGCGGGGTCTGCGACAGCGGCAAGCTGGGCATTGAGATAGCCCTCCGTCAGCGCGATGGAGGACTCGATGCTGACCGGCGCCGATTTCAGCCCCTGCCGCAGGTAGAGCCCGTCGATCATCGCCGCCGCCCCGTCCGCGATCTCGCCGGCGCGCCCGTCGGGGCAAAGCTGCCGGAGGCTGGCAAGCAGATTGGAGTTCAGCCGCCGCGCATAAACGACGAGCAGCCGCCGGACCGCTTCCGAACGCTGCGCCTCCGAATAGAAGGCAAGCCAAGCCGCCACCGTCTCCGGCGCGAACTGGTGCGCCTGGAAATTGACGCGGATGATTGCCGAAAGCCGCTCGCGCGGTGTCGCGGCCTCCCGCAAGGCCGAAACCGTATCCGCCCGCAACGTGCGCAGGAGGCTGCGGATCGTCTCGATGACGAGCTGTTCCTTGGAGCCGAAATAGTGGTGTGCAAGGGCAGGCGAAACGCCGGCATGACGGGCGATTTCAGACATGGTCACGGTCAGCGAGCCATGGTCCCCGACCGCCCGTAGCGTCGCGTCCACCAGCGCCTTGCGCCGCACCGGCTCCATCCCAACCTTCGGCATCTCGTCCCCCTGATCTGGATCAAGGATATTTTTAATTGAGTGATCAATCAATAAAAATCTGGCGTCCGCGGGGCGCTGCAATCGCCTGTCGCTTAGTCGCGCCATTCTGTGCTAGGCTGACTTTGTTTTCATTCATTTTTCGAGGTGCATCATGGTCCTCTCCCCCGGAATGAACCCTCTCTCCGAAGTGCGTGCGAAATGGGGCTGGTTCGTCGCCCTCGGCGTCGTCCTGCTCGTCTTCGGCGGCATCGCCGCCGCCAATCTGTTCATGGCGACGGTCGCCTCGGTCTATTATGTCGGCATGCTGATGATCGTCGGCGGTGCCGTGCATCTCGCCCATGCCTTCCAGGTCAAGGCCTGGCGGGAGACGATCTCCTGGGCGCTGAGCGCGCTTCTCTATCTCGCCGCCGGCGTCCTGGCCTTCGTCAATCCGGTGCTGACCTCGGCCGTGCTGACCCTCTTGATGGCGGCCGCCCTTCTCGTTGCCGGCGTCTTCCGCATCTTTGCAGCTTGGCGCGTGCGGCCGGAAAGCGGCTGGGGCTGGCTGATGGCGGGCGGTGTGGTCACCACGCTCGCCGGCATCGTCTTCATCCTCGGCTGGCCGGTCAACAGCCTCTGGCTGCTCGGCCTCTTCCTCGCCTTCGACCTTGCCATGCAGGGCTGGGCACTCATCGCCTTCGGCCTGGCGCTGCGCAAGTAGGCATCCCGGCCCTTAAGCTGGCGGAGCGGTTTGACAGCCGCTCCGCCAGCGCCTAGAAATTTCGTGTGGGATGGGGATGGAGCTCCCCGACAACTGCCGTTCACCGGCTGATAGCTCCTGCCAGACCGGCCAGCGATGGCCGTCGACGGCGGGAGCGTTTCTGGCGACCGCCCGAGGGCGGTTTTTTGTTGTCCGCAAACCGAACGCAGACTTTGAGGCAACGGGCATGAACTATCTGATCGTCTTTCTCGGCGCGGGCATCGGCGGGGCCGGGCGGCATGGGGTGAATGTGCTTGCGGCGCGGCTGGTCGGTACGGCCTTTCCCGCAGGCACGCTGGTCATCAATGTGCTGGGCTGCCTGCTGATGGGGCTGATCGCCGGCTTCTTCGCCTTTCGCGGCCACCTGCCGCAGGAGGCGCGGCTGTTCCTGACGACGGGTGTCCTCGGCGGCTTCACCACCTTTTCCGCCTTTTCGCTCGATGCGGCGTTGCTCTGGGAGCGCGGCGAGGCGGGGCTGGCGGCGATTTATGTCGGGGCTTCCGTAATTTTTTCGCTCATCGCCGTGGCGGCCGGACTTGCACTGGCGCGCGCGATGCTCGCAGGAGGTGCAGTGTGAGGGGGCTTCTGACATCCTGGCAGGTCTGGGCGCTCGGCTCCGCCGTCTTCGCGGCGCTGACTGCCATCTTCGCCAAGATCGGCATCGCCGAGGTCAATTCCGACTTCGCGACCTTCATCCGCACGGTCGTCATTCTTCTCGCCATCGCCCTGATGCTGACGCTTGCCGGCAATTGGCAGGCGCCCGGCTCGGTGCCGATGAAGAGCTGGATTTTCCTCATTCTCTCGGGTTTGGCGACCGGTGCATCGTGGCTCTGCTATTTCCGGGCGCTGCAGATCGGCAAGGCTGCGCAGGTCGCGCCGGTCGACAAGCTGAGCGTCGTGCTCGTCGCCGTCTTCGCCGTTCTCTTCCTCGGCGAGCAGCTTTCGACCGCCCACTGGATCGCGGTAGCGATGATCGGCGGCGGGGCCTTGCTGCTGGCGCTTCCAATATGAGCGGGTTCTTTTTCAACTCCTTGTAGTTATTGAACTTTCATGAAATTGTCATACTGGGGAAACGGTTTCTTCAGGGATACGGGCGGAGACTTCGCGGCATCGTTCACGCCCCGGAGCCGCGCATGTCCGCCGCCGAATTGCTAGCCCTTCGACGCTTCGGCGATGGCGAGATCGTCACGCTCGCCAAGCTGGTGATCGAGACTGCGTTCCAGCCCATCGTGGAAACGGCCACCGGTGCGGTCTTCGGCTACGAGTCGCTGATGCGCGGCTTCGACCGCCTCGGCTTCCGCTCCCCGCTCGACCTGATCGACCGGGCGTATGAGGCGGGCCAGCTCATGGCGCTCGAGCACATGGTCAACAGCCGCGCCATCGCCGCCTTCGCCGCCCTACCGGATTTCCGCTCGCGCACGCTCTTCATCAATCTCGATTCCCGCCTCGTGCCGGAGGGTGCCGATCTCGTCGAGCGCCTCGTCGGGCACCTCAACCGTGCCGGCATTCCGGCCTCCTCGATCTGTTTCGAGATTTCCGAGCGCTTCGACAACGATACGCTGCCCGATTTCGCCATCCTCGTGCGCAAGCTGCGCCTTGCCGGCTTCAAGCTGGCCATCGATGATTTCGGCGTCGGCCATAACGGCCTGAAACTGCTCTGCGACCACCCGGTCGACTATCTCAAGATCGACCGTCATTTCATCTCCGGCATGGAAGCGGATGCGCGCAAGCGCCATCTGGTGCGCAACACTGTCAACGCCGCCCATGTTCTCGGCATCCGCGTCATCGCGGAGGGCGTGGAGACCGAGGCGGAGTTCGTCGCCTGCCGCGAGGCGGGCTGCGATCTCGTGCAGGGCTGGTTCGTCTCGCGCCCCGTCACGGATTTCTCGGCGCTCAGCCCCGTCTATGCGCAGATCGCCCGCGCCGGCGGCACGCGCCGCAATTCCCGCACGCTGGACAGCATCCTCATCCGCCGCGAGATCGAGCATGTCGCCGTGCTGCGCGAGAACGAAAGCCTGGAATCGGTCTTCGAATTCTTCCGCCGAGATCCCAAGCGCACCTTCTTCCCGGTGCTGAACGCCAATGACGAGCCGCGCGGCATCCTGCATGAATATCACGTCAAGGAACTGAGCTATCACCCCTTCGGCCGCGATCTCCTGAAGAACAGGCTCTACCAGAAGAGCCTGTCGCACTTCGTCACCGCCGCGCCCATCGCCGATCTCGATACGCCGGCCGAGCAGCTGCTCGACGTCTTCACCGGCATGGGCGGCAACGAATGCGTGATCCTGACGGAGAACATGCGCTATGCCGGCATCCTTTCGGCCTCGTCGCTCCTGAAGATCATCAACGAGAAGCGGCTGAAGACGGCGGAGGACCAGAACCCGTTGACCGGCCTTCCGGGCAACCGCTCGATCCGCGACTATCTGCAGGACAAGGCGCTCGACGGCGACCAGCTCCGTTGCCTGTGCTATTTCGACTTCGACAATTTCAAGCCGTTCAACGATCACTACGGCTTCCACAAGGGCGACCTTGCGATCTCGCTCTTCGCCTCGCTGCTGCGCCGCGAATTCGTCGGGGAGGATGTCTTCATCGGCCATGTCGGCGGCGATGATTTCTTCGCCGGCATCTGCGGCCGGCCGGTCGAGGCTGTGCGGGAGACGCTGGAGCGGTTGCTTGCCGATTTCGCCCGCGAGGTGCGCTCGCTCTATTCGCCGGAGGATCGACTCATCGGTGAGATCCGCGGCCACGACCGGGCCGGCAATGCCACCAGCTTCCCGCTGATGCGCTGCTCGGCCGTGGTGCTCGTCGTGCCGCTCGGCGACATGATTGGCGAGGCGGCGCAGATCAGCAGCCGCATCGCCGCGCTCAAGGCCGCCGCCAAGGGCAGCGATGCCGGTCTCATCCTCTCCTCCACGCTGGAGTGACGATTCAACTTTCCTCCGGAACCGATTCAAAAGACACGCGCTTTGGGCTAGAACCGTCGAATTGAAGTTCTACGTGAAGCGCAGGAAGGAAAGCCATGTCAGTTCCATCGACCATGTCCTATGTCGGGCTCAGCGAGCATGGTGGCCCGGACAATCTGGCGGTGACGGAGGGCAGGACCCCTGAGCCGCGCGCCGGTGAAATCCTCGTGCGCGTCGAGGCGGCAGGCATCAACCGGCCGGACGTCCTCCAGCGCAAGGGCGAATATCCGCCGCCGCCCGATGCCAGCCCCATCCTCGGCCTCGAGATTGCCGGCGAGGTGGTCGCGCTCGGTGAGGGCGTCACCGGCCATGCGCTCGGCGACAGGGTCTGCGCGCTCGCCAATGGCGGCGGCTATGCGCAATATTGCGCGGTGCCGGCCTCGCAGGCGCTGCCTTTCCCCAAGGGCTACGACGCGGTGAAGGCGGCGGCGCTGCCCGAGACCTTCTTCACCGTCTGGGCCAATCTCTTCATGATGGCGGAGCTGAAGGCCGGCGAAAGCGTGCTGATCCATGGCGGCTCAAGCGGCATCGGCACGACGGCGATCCAGCTTGCCGCCGCCCTCGGCGCGCGCGTCTTCGCGACGGCGGGCTCTGAGGAGAAGTGCAAGGCCTGCCTCGACCTCGGCGCGAGCCGCGCCATCAACTACCGCAGCGAGGACTTCGCCGCGGTGATCGCTGAGGAGACGGGCAAGGCCGGCGTCGATGTCGTCCTCGACATGATCGGCGCGGCCTATTTCGAGCGGAACCTGAAGTCGCTCGCCCGCGACGGGCGCTTGTCGATCATCGCCTTCCTGGGCGGGGCGGTGGTGGAGCGGGTGAACCTCGCCCCCATCATGCTCAAGCGCCTGCGGGTGATGGGCTCGGCCATGCGCCCGCGCACGGCGGCGGAAAAGCAGGCGGTCCGCGACGAACTGCTGGAAAAGGTCTGGCCGCTGCTGGAGGAGGGGCGCGTCGCCCCGGTCATCCATGCCGTCATGCCCTGTGGTGAGGCCGCCGCCGCCCATCGCATGATGGAAGAGGGCGACCATATCGGCAAGATCGTGCTGACTTTCGGCTGAGCCGGGTCAGCCGCCCTCATGCGGCAGGCGGAGGGCGAAGAGGATCGCGACGGCTGCGGGAAGCGCCAGCAGCCCGTAGAGCCAGTGCGCCGCCGTCAGCGCGCCCGCAACGCCGCCCGGATGAAGCAGCCCCGTCGAATTGACGATGATGCCGGCAAGGGCCGCGCCGAAGGCGGCGCCCAGCGCCTGCATGGTGGTGATCGCCGCCGAGGCCTTGTCCGTCTCGCCGGCCGGCGCGAGATGCAGGACATGGGTCACGAGATGCGCCCAGCCCATGCCGATGCCGAAGCCCATGAGGAAGATGAAGAGGGTGGCGGTCGCCAGCACCAGGAACTCGCTTTCGGGATTGTGCCGGGCGAGCGCGAAGATCAGCATGGCCGTCGCCAACGCCTCCACTGCCGCGCCCGCGACGATCACCCGGTTGGCGCTCCGGCCCTTGAGCCGCGCGGTGGTGAAGGCCGCCGTCGTCCAGCCGAGCGCCAGGAGCGCCACGAGATAGCCCGAGACGATGGGCGTGACGCCGTGCAGCACCTGCAGGAAATAGGGGATGTAGATATCCGAGCAGATCGTCACCAGCAGCATCAGCATGATGAGGTAGACGCGGGCGAGCGGTGAGGCGAGGCGGATCGTGCCGGCGGGCAGCAGGCGCGCCTCCGCCCGCCGCTCGATGGCGACGGTGGCGACGACGCCGGCAACCGCCGCGATGGCGAGGAGGGCGCGCAACGCTTCGCTCGTCACCGAGCTTGCGAGCGAAAGCACGAGCACGGCCGCCACCAGCAGGAGGATCTGCGCGAAGGGCGTCCTCGTCGTCACCCGCTCGCCTTCGCCGGACGGCAGCAGCTTCGGCGCGGCGAGCGCCATCACGATCGACAGCGGCACGAGCAGCGCGAAGGCCTCGCGCCAGGCGCTGCCGGCGGCAAAGATGCCGCCGATGGTGGGGCCGAGGAAGGTCGCGATGCCCCAGACGGCGGCATAGAGCGTCGAGGCGCTGCTCCACAGCGGCTCGGGATAGACGAAGCGGATGAAGGCATAGCCGAGCGCGACGAGGAAGCCCGCGCCGAGCCCCTGCACGGCGCGCCCGACGAGCACCGTCTCCATGGTCGGCGCGATGGCGCAGACGAGGCTGCCGATGCCGAACAGCACCGCTCCGGCGACATAGCAGCGGTTCAGCGTAACGCTTTCCGGCCGGACGGCGACGAAGGTGGAGCCGAGCACCGAGGCCGCGACATAGATCGTCGTCGCCCAGGCGAAGAGCGAAAGGCCGCCGATGTCCCGCACGATGGAGGGCATCAGCGTCGCGGTGATATAGGTCTCCACCGCATGCAGCATGATGCCGCCGCCGAGCATCAATGTCCCGAACAGGCTGGCGCGGCGGAAGAGGCTGGAAAGCCGCGGTGCGGCTTCCTTCGGGGTGACGACGCTATCGGACATGGAATGCGGCCTTGCGATGCAAAAAGAGGTTGCGGCAGAGGTGGCACGGCCCAAACTGTAGTTCAAGCCGTGACTTTTCACTGAAACGGGGTGGCGAAAGGCGCTCTTACGGGTTCCATTCCCCTGCGACCTGCCGCGTCGCGACATTGAAGCGGTTCCACACATTGATCGCGGCGATCTCCACGACGAGGGCGGCGAGGGCCTTTTCGTCATAGTGGCGGGCGGCCTCGTTCCAGATCGCGTCCGGAACCGGCTCCTCGCGGTCGGCGATGCGCGTTAGCGCTTCGGTAAGCGCCAGCGCGGCGCGTTCCGCATCCGTATAGAACGGCGCCTCGCGCCAGGCGGCGACGGAAAGGATGCGCCGGTCCGTCTCTCCGGCCTTCTTCATCATGCGCGGGTGGAGATCGACGCAGAAGCCGCAGCCGTTGATCTGGCTGGCGCGCAGATGGACGAGATGGGCGGTCTTTTCCGGCAGGCCGGATGTCTGGGCGGCGCCCTGCAGCGCCTGCATGGCGGTCATGACATCGGGGAGAACGGTAACGATGTTGTTCATACGGGATTGCATTTTGTTGCTCCTTGCAATGATTTTCGCGTCGACGGTTGCGAGCCCTGTCACACCGGTGCGGCTTCGTTCGTCATGGCCATGACGCCGCTGGACGAAGGAGTGTGACCGATGAGCGAGAAAAAATTCTGGGCCGAACGTTTCGAGGCCGAACGGGGGCGTCTCGGCGCCGTTGCCTACCGCATGCTGGGCTCGCGCGCGGAGGCCGAGGACGCGGTGCAGGAGGCCTGGCTGCGCCTGCAGCGTGCCGG